>DASQMR010000363.1:0-2419 GCA_035645375.1 Rubrobacteraceae bacterium | reverse complement strand
AACGAGAGAGAAAGCGCGTCGGAAAAGAGAGGACGAGGGCCAGCGCGATCCCGCCGACGGTCGTAGTAAGCACGTCCGGGACCATGTACACGACGTATGCCAGCACGACGAACACGGCCAGTACCAGCACCGTCCGGGTGCTCTTGGAGACCACGATCGGGGTTGGCCGATCGGTAACATCCGGCTCGGTCCTCGGGCCTTCTTGCCCGCGTCTCCGCTTTGCAGCGTCCTTCTCGCCGGCCTTGCTGGGCCCGGGCGCCTCTTCACTCGCGCGCGACCCAGCGCCTGCGGGGGGCGCGGGACTCTTGGATTCTGGGTGGGTAGGATATCCTTCGTCCGACACCCGCGGAATTATACTTGCTTGCTTGCCGTCGCGATTCCGAGGATGACTCGGATCAAGCGCTCGTCGAGCGAACGGTTCTCGGAAGCCTCCATCCTGACCCTTGGCGAGATCTACGGTCTAGTAAACAACGCTGGTATCTCGGGTCCGACGGCGCCGGTGTAAGAGATGAACCCCGGTGCGTGAGACACTGTGAGGAGCGGCAGCCTTTTAGGCAACTTCAACGTAACCCGGCTAGCGATCCGGAACTACCCATGTAATCAAAGTGACTCTATGCAGGCGGGAACGAGGAGGACCGGGGTAAAGAGTCGTCCGGTGAGACCTCTGATCGATCTCTTTAAATGGACTTCTCTGGAGTAGTCTTCTCGGAAACTCAGAAGCTAAGCGGGCACGAGAAGAGGCCGGAGCGTTTGGCCCCGGCCCTCTTATTTAAACTACTGGTGCGTTACTTATTCAAGGCTCTTGGAGCCTAGAGAATTACCACCACCAGCCGGAGAAAGCCTGCGCGACAGACTGGGTGCACTCAGTCGACACCTCAGGGCTGAAGGCGCTCTGCGAAAGCGACTGCTCGAACTCTACCTCGTTCTCGTCGCCGTTGATCATGATATCGGCGTCCTGGGAGTTCTCGACAGACTGGAAGTTCACGTTCTCATCGCCAAACGTTACGGTTGCCGGACAGCTCTGCACTATGCTGTCAAAGATGCCGAGACTGTTCTCTATAGTTACGTCGCCCTCCTCTACCTCTATCTCATAGGCGAAGGCGGGAACCGCTGAGAACATCATCAGCGCCAACATGGCCATCAACATACTGATCTTCTTCATTCTCTCTGCCCTTTCTCGATTGTTCATATCCTTATTCGTTCTGTAGACTAGCGGCCTAAGCTATGAACAATCTGTGTTAACGCTATGAATCCTCATAGTATGAGAGCGAGGTGCCTCCCCTTCTCTTAGCTCCTCCACCCTTATAGCTGCATAAGCCTTCTATTTGGGTTTTCTCCGCATCAGGCACTACGATCTATCGACGTACTGAGCCTGGATGCCCGAGCGCCGCGAGAGGAGGTCGTCGCGCCGCCTGTCAATACGTTCAGCTGTTTCCCGAACGCAGTCGCTGGGCTCAAAGAATCGTGGGCAGATAGGATATGGAGGGAGCAGCGTTCGGATGAGAAACCATCGACTTTAGAGCCCGCTACACCGTAGCTTCACCATCCGCTGGGGACCTTCTTTAGCCGCGACGAGCCGCTCGCGGCTTGAGAGATGCGCGAGGCTTGCTACAATCTAGCGCGCCCTGGAAGCATGTCCCCCTGTTAGGATGGTCACTACGATCTACGTGGATTCAATTCGCCGCTACCCGAGCGGGCCATGGTGTCACATGGCTACGGACGGTCCCTTAGAAGAACTGTATAGCTTTGCAGAGAGGATGGGGCTTTCAAGGTCCCGGCTCCAACACCACCGCCTCGTCCCTCACTACGATCTCAGGCCCTCGGGACGCGAGCGGGCCATCGCCCTAGGCGCCGTCGAGGTATCTTCCAAGGAGCTACTCCGCCGCACCCGGCGGGATGAGGGCTCGTCCGTATCTTTGTCGAGTCAGTAGGCGACCTACCGGCCTCGGGGGCATGTCTACTGGTTGACGACCCTCTAGCCGATCGTACCGCTCAGCCTCTTAAGCTGGCGGGGTCGAGGCTTCTGGGGAGCGCGCGAAGGGAGCAATATAAAGCTTCACATCGATACCGCCTTTCAGTGGTCGCAAGCAAGGCAGGACAATGCACCCGGCAGTAGGGTTGGGCTTTCGAGGTGCACTGGGGGCAGATGGAGTCGTTGAGTTGGGAGCGACAATAGTGGAAATATAGCGGCGTCTTCCGGAAGATGCCCTGCGCTCGTCCGCATAGACTCACGGACAGCCGCAGGGACACACCAGGATAACCGTAGCCACCTCGCTCGGTACTCTGGTATTGGCCGCCGGGCGCCACGCTGGCGTTGTTAGCCCTTGAGAGGACCGCCGGCTGGGTGGGTCACGCCATCGAGCAGTACGAGACCGATAGGATCATCAGACCGCACGTCCGCTACGTCGGCGAACGCCCC
>DASQMR010000362.1:0-5051 GCA_035645375.1 Rubrobacteraceae bacterium | reverse complement strand
ACCGCGCCCTCCAAGGTGTGGCAGGGGCTTGGGATGGTTTTCTTCGCGGCGCGGTATGGTTTCGTGGCTGCGGCATTGGGTATACCGGCCTTTATAGGTCTGTGGCCGCTGGCTCCCATGTTGTTCGGCTTTGCCGCGGTCTACGTGGCAGAGAACGTGGTGCTCTTGCCGGGGGTGTCGAGAGTGTTGGGCAGCACGAGGGCCAAGCGCGCCACAGACGTACGCCCGGGGCGTAAAAAACTGGAACGGAGGGTAGTAGAACGGTGAAGCGTCTTCTCATTCTGGCTGTGGTGTTCGCGGCGTTCGTCGTGGCAGTTGCGCTCCTCAATGGTCCCCCGGAGTTAAGCCAGTCAGGGCTTCAGAAGGAGATCCTGCATACTTGGTCTGAGGCCAAGGAAACGAGCATCTTTGGCCTGCCGCCGCTGGAGTTGCACGCGGGACCCATAGACCTGTCTATCAACAAGATCATCGTATTCTTGTGGATCGGGGCGGCGTTGACGTTTCTGATCCTGTTCATCGGGAGCAGGGCGCTCAAGGACAGGCCCGGTGCGTACCAGGTGATCGTGGAGGAACTCTACGGATTCGGACGCAAGTTCCTCGCTGGACAGATGGGGGAGGAGGGAATGAAGTTTCTTCCCTTCACGCTCTCGCTCTTTGTCTTCTTGCTGGTACTGAATATTATCGGCCTATTACCGGGTAGCTATCCGGTGACGAGCAACATCACATTCACCCTGGTTCTGGCGGTCTTAACGCTCATCATCTACAACGTCGTGGGCATCAGGCGCAACGGTCTGAAGAGGTATATCGGAAGCTTCGTGCCCCCCAACTTGCCGGCCAAGCCAATCATGGCTCCGTTCATGTTCTTTATCGAAGCCCTCCAGCAGTTCATTACCAGGCCGCTCACGCTGGCCGTGCGACTCTACGCCAACATTCTGGCTGGGCATATGATCATCTTCCTGTTCTTGGGCTTCATCCTGTATTTAGGGACTTGGGTGGCGTTAGTATCCGTGCCCATGACGATTGTGTTCTACGCGTTCGAGATCTTCGTCGCGATAATTCAGGCTTACATATTCGCTATACTCACGCAGATTTACATAGAGTTGGCACTATACGCCGACGAGCAGCACTAGGGGCTGTCGGTAGTAGGGTAGGGAAAGCAAACGGTCGAAAGGGGAGAGGTATATGGATGTGTTGTTTAGTGTTCTGGGAATAGTGGCTCTGCTACAGGCGGAGCTCAAGAGCATCGGGTTTGGACTCGCGGCCGGCGCGGGGACTATCGGTGCGGGAGTAGGCATGGGTTACCTATTCGGCCAGTACATTTCGAGCATCTCTCGTCAGCCGGAGGCGGAAGATCAGGTAAGAACTTGGCTATTCGTCGGTATCGGGCTGATCGAGGCGTTTGCCCTCTACGGGCTCGTCTTCGGCTTCCTCGTGCTGTTCCTCTCATAGGGCGCATGTAGGAAGGTAGAGAGGAGGAGAGCGCATGGGTGGCGGCATACTCGACATAAGCAACACCAGCCTGATCTTCTGGGAGATCGTAACCATCGCGATCTTGCTATTCCTGCTGTGGCGGTACGTCTACCCGCCAATCCGGGACCAGATCCGGCAGCGCCAGCAGTCCATCGAGCAGGCTATAGATGAGGCGGAGAATACCAGGAAGGAGGCCCGCGAACTCCTGGAGGACTATCGCCAGCAGATCCGGGAAGCCCGCGAGGAGGCACGCCAGATCCGCGATGAGGCTAAAAAAGAGGGCGACCAACAGCGCGAACGGGCTAAAAAAGAGGCCCGCGAGGAGAGCGAGCGGATCGTGCAACGGGCCCGCGAGGAGATACAGCGCGAGCGGGAGTCGGCCTTACGGGAGGTGCGTGAGGAAGTCGCTGGCATGGTCATACAGTCCTCCGAGCAGATCCTCGGCCGCTCCATAGACCGCGACGAGCACGAGCGTCTGATCTCCAGTGCGCTCGATGAACTCGAGAACGAGGTTGCCGGGGCTGGCGCCGGGGATGGCAGGTAGCGTTTGAGCGCGGTATCCACCTACGCCCAGGCCCTCTTCGAAGCCGCACGCGAGCGCGAAGAGATCGAAGAGACCCTGGAGAACCTCAAAGAGTTCGTGGGTGTTCTCCACGAGAGCGATGAACTCAGGGAGTTCTTCTACGGGACCCACATCCCCGAAGGTCAGAAGCGGCGGGCTATAGACGCCCTTACAGAGGAGATGACCACCTCGACGAGGAACTTCCTCAAGATCCTTATAGACAATGGCCGCACGGACATTCTCGAGGATGTGGTGCCGCGCTACGAAGATATCGTCGAGGAGTACCAGGGTAAGGTGGAGGTCGAGCTTACTACGGCGGTGGAGCTCTCCGAAGAGATGCTCGACCGCTTCAAGTCCCGTCTCGGCGAGATTCTCGACGGCCAAGAGGTAATGTTGGAGACCTATGTCGACCCTAACCTCGTGGGCGGCGCGCTTGTTAGAGTTGGAGAAAAGCAGATAGACGGTAGCATTCGAGGTCAGTTGCATGGCCTTCGACAGAAGATGCTAGAGAGAGGTAGCGCTTAATGGGTAGGTTGAGGCCGGAGGAGATCTCCTCCATTCTAAAGGGTGCCATCACCGATTACGAGAACCGGGCCCGCACCGAGGAGGTCGGCCAGGTTTTGCAGGTCGGAGACGGGATCGCACAGGTGCACGGCCTGGCGAACGCGATGTACCAGGAGATGGTCGAGTTCGAGGATGACCGCGGGGAAACGGTTACAGGACTCGCCTTGAGCCTCGAAGAGGACAACGTCGGTGTCGTTATTATGGGCAACGACCGGTACATACGAGAGGGAAGCACCGTCCGGCGCACGGGGCGTCTCCTGAGCGTACCGGTCGGTGACGCCGTGCTGGGTCGGGTAATAAACCCGCTCGGAGAACCGATGGACGACAAAGGTCAGATCGACACCGATGAGTCGCGTCCCGTGGAAGCGGTAGCGCCGGGGATCATCCGTCGTCAGGACGTCGACACTCCTATGCAGACCGGCATCAAAGCCATAGACGCGATGGTCCCGATCGGGCGCGGCCAACGCGAGCTGATCCTGGGCGACCGTAAGACCGGTAAGACCGTCATCGCCGCGGACTCCATCATCGCCCAGCGCGATACCGGTGTGAAGTGCATCTACGTCGCCATCGCTCAGAAAGACTCCACTGTGGCGGGGTTGGTAAACACGCTCGAGGAGCACGGGGCGATGGACTACACGGTAGTCGTCAACGCGCCCGCCCACGAGGAGGCGACGTTCCACTACATCGCGCCCTACGCGGGGACCGCCATAGGCGAGTATTTCATGGAGCAGGGCGAGGACGCGCTGATCATCTACGACGACCTCTCCAAGCACGCCAACTCCTACCGTCAGTTGATGCTTCTTCTTAGGCGTCCGCCGGGGCGTGAGGCGTTCCCGGGAGACATCTTCTACCTGCACTCGCGCCTTCTGGAGCGCTCAGCCCGAATGGCGGACGAGCATGGGGGCGGATCGCTTACGGCCCTGCCGATCGGTGAGACCAAGGAGGGGGATATCTCAGCGTACATCCCGACGAACCTCATCTCGATCACGGATGGCCAGATCTTCCTCGACTCCGATATGTTCAACTCGGGCCAACGCCCACCCATCGACGTCGGCAACTCGGTCAGCAGGGTGGGCGGCGACGCCCAGATCAAGGCGATGAAGGACGTTACCGGTACGCTGAGGCTGGACCTGGCGCAGTACTTCGAGCTCCAGAGCTTCGCGCAGTTCGGGAGCGATCTGGACGAGGCCACCCAGCAGACGTTGGCTCGCGGTGAGCGAACCATGAACATGCTGCAGCAGAGCGAGCACGACGTTATGCCGGCCGAAGAGCAGGTCTGCCTGATCTTTGCGGTTACCAACGGCTTCCTCGACGACATCGAGGCGGACAACGTCACCGATTGGGAGGGCCAGTTCCGGGAGCACCTCAAGAATAGCCACGAGGATCTCCTCAACAACATCCGGGAGACGGAGGAGTTCTCCGACGAGGACGAAGAGACACTCAAGGAAGCTATCGAGAACTTCAACGAGAGCTACGAGCCCGAGACCGGCGGCGCGGTCGAGATCGGGGTTACGGGAGAGGACGACGAGGACGAAGAGGACGAGGAGGGTTAGAGATGTCGCTTCAAGACATGAAGCGACAGATCCAGTCTGTCGACAACACCGCCAAGATGACGGGGGCGATGCAGACCATCTCCGCCGTCAAGCTCAGCAGGGCTCGGGAGCGTCTCGATAGGATACGGCCCTACACCGACAACATGCAGCAGATGATGCAGGATATCGCGAGCAAGGCCGGGGGCAACAACCCCCTCTTGGCCGGTCGGGAAGAGGTCCGCAACGTCGCCGTCTGCACTGTCACCTCCGATCGGGGTCTAGCCGGGCCGTTCAACGCGCAGGTATTGAGGCAAACAATGCAGTTTCGTCAGGAGCAGGACGCGGATATCGTTCAGGTCGTGACCGGCCGTAAGGCGGTAGAGTTTTTCCGGTTCGGGAGGATTAGCGTCGAAGAGGCGTTCACCGGGTTCTCGGACCAACCCAGCTTCGAGAAGGCTCAGGAGATCGGGCGTTATCTCACACGGCTCTTCGAGGACGAAGAGGCCGACGAGGTTCACCTGGTCTACAATCAGTTTAAGAGCGCCCTTGTTCAGCAGCCTACCGTCACCCGCCTTCTGCCCGCGGCCCCGGAGGGCACGGATGAGGAGGACGACGAGGAAGATGGGGAGGGGGAGGAGAGGGGTAACCCCTTCGAGTTCATTCCCGATGCAGAGACGATTCTCGAGCGCCTCGTGCCGAAGTACGTGGAGACTCTCGTGTTCCGTGCGCTTTTTGAGAGCGCGGCCGGGGAGCACGGGTCGAGGATGTCGGCTATGAAGAGCGCGACCGATGCCGCCAACGAGATGTCCGAAGACCTCAAGCAGCAGATGAACAAGGCGCGCCAAGCCGCCATAACCGCGGAAATCATTGAGATAGCCGCCGCCGCCGAAGCTCTCGGGGGCTAGGACGGCTTTTCGGAACAG
>DASQMR010000361.1:0-15656 GCA_035645375.1 Rubrobacteraceae bacterium | reverse complement strand
GTCTCCGGCATAAAGAACATCCCTATGAGCAAGACGACCGAGGGGATCAGGGCGAGACCAAGCATCCAACGCCACGCCCCGGATTCGGCCAGCAGCGCGTTAACCACGAACGCGGACAAGATGCCGACGACGATCATGAGCTGGTTGAGGGATGAGATTGCGCCCCTTATCTCGGTCGGCGCTATCTCCGAGAGGTAGAGCGGCACGATGAGTGCCGCCGCCCCGACGGCGAGGCCCAGGACCACCCGGAAGAGCACCAATACGCCCACGCTGGGAGCGAGGGCCGCGCCGATGGCGCCGACCGAGAAGATTACGGCGGCAACAATTATTAGATTGCGTCTCCCCAGACGGTCGGAGAGCGGCCCGGCGCTGCCGGCTCCGATGGCGGCCCCCAGGAGGAGCGAGGCGACGACCAATCCTTCGAGGAACGGGGTGAGCCCGAGATCCTCGCTTATAAACAGTATCGCCCCCGATATGACGCCCGTGTCGTATCCGAAGAGCAAACCTCCTAGAGCGCCGAAGAAGTAGACCAACTTGTTGCTGCCCGCTGCGCTCCTCGAGGTAGACCTCGCTTCGGACACCGGATCATCCCCAAACCTCGTATTCCCCGTCGCCCGCGATTATACAAGTGCCCGATCATCGCCGACACTACAAAGTCTCCACGAAGCGCTATGACTACCCAACAATCGCCCGGTCCATCTATAGACTGTTCTCGATCCTACTTCTTCGGGCGCATTACGAGATTTCGGGTTTTAGCGATGCGCTTCCGTGTCTCTGCCTCCTTCGGTAGGCCGGAGGATATAGACCGAATTGGAATACTTTCGCTAAAGAGGCGGATCTGAGGTTAGCGGCCCTGGCCGAGGAAACGAAACCATAGTTCCTCGGTGTCTCCCGCAACCTCGCCTAACATACGTGAAGAGAACGCCGCTTTACGCTTCGTCATTTATCCTCGTGCTTCGTTTGATGAAACCGGTGCCGCAGCGTCTTCGAGGGACGACCGAGCTTCGCGGACTTGTCTTTCTGACCCTCGTGGTACGCTCTTACGAGGACGCATGTCCTTTGTTGCCGTCTTTGTCTTCGGCGTTGCCGTCCTCGTGGAACAACATGGAGGTCGCGACCGACCCAGAGTGCGCGGCGACGATTCGAATCTGCCGCTTGATGAAGCGTCTTTGCTCGCTGCCCTCTGGAAACGCGCCGTAGAGCGCCTGAAGCCGTCCGCGCTCTTCGCCGAGCTCCCTGTGGAGGGACTGCAACTGGTCTATCGGAGCCTCCTCAAGCCCTCGCTCGAACTCTTCCTCCCGGCTCGACCGCGCCCACTCCAGTGACAGAGGCGCGGAAGCCTCCGCTCCCGCAGGCTCCGCCGCAGAGATCAGGTTCCGTGGATCGACGTTCAAGGCGATAGCGAGCTTCCGCACGGTGCCAAAGTGCGGGCTGGAGATCCTGCCGCTCTCGATCCCGGAGACGGTCGTGGGGCTCACCCCGGCCTTGCTGGCCAGCCTTCCCTGCGTCCACATCCTCAACCGCCGAGCGTACAACAAACGCTCTCCTATGCCTCGCGTCTCCAAAGCCACCTCTTCCTAGATGTCACTGTAAAGTTACCATAAGCTGGCTTGAAATACACATATAATAGGATTTTTTGATAAAAACTGTAAAAAATCTGTTTACAAGGTGTATTCAGGTGGTATAAAATGGAGCAGCAAAGGAAACAAGCCTCTGTCGAGTCTGCCAGGGGCCAAGGAGAAGGAGGCGGTAAAGATGGCTATTAGTCCTTTCAGAGGTCGTGGGCTCTACGACGTGCATGGCGAGATGAATCGACTGTTTGACGAAATGTTCGGCGGGTTGGCCCGCAGGACGGGGAATCGGCAGGGAGACGAGACCACGGCGTGGTCCCCGTCGCTCGACGTGCTAAACGAGGACGGAGACGTGGTGGTACGGGCCGAGTTGCCGGGGGTAAAGCCCGACGACGTGGACATCACGCTCTCGCGGGGCGTTCTGACGATCTCCGGTCAGCGCAAGGCCGAGGATGAGCGGCGAGGTCAGGGCTACTACGTCAGAGAGCGCCGGTATGGATCCTTCCGTAGGAGCATGGTGCTGCCCGAGGACGTAGACGAGTCGAAGATCCACGCACGGTTCCAGGACGGGGTGTTGGAGGTCAGAGTCGAAGGCGCCGCCGCCGTTCAGCAGCCAAAAAAGATCCAGATAGAGGCCGCGAGCGGCGAGGGTCCGAAGGACGTTCAGACCAACGGCGAGGGCTCCGGCAACGGGAGCACCGGCAGCTAGGCTGTCGCTAACAGGCGCCAGTGAGCGCCGCGTGTAACGGAGGCCGGGGCGCACCTGCCCCGGCCTCTTTTTGTTAGGCATCCTTGAACGCCAGGCAGAAAAAGAAGTAGTTCAAGATTTTCGAAAAGAGAAAGAGAGTGGCTACAAGACTATGTGACGTCTGCGGGGTGGGACTCGCGGTGGTGAGTGTGAGGCGAGTCGTCCCCGGCGAGGCCCCGAGGACGGAGAATCTGTGCGAGATACATGTGGCGGAGGTCAGGGGCGGCGGAAGCCGCTCACCGTACGGAGGCGGCGGGCTCTTCGACGAGTTCTTCGGCAGGCTCTTCGACGACGAGCGCGCGACGATGACGGGGCCGGTTCGGGTGCTCGCAGAGCCGAGCCTCGCAGGGAGCGGGCGGAACAGGTAGACATAACCCAGTTCTTTAGCGATTCCACGAGCGAGCTCTTGTGGCGGGCCGCGGAGAAGGCGGTCGAGTGGGGGAGTTTGGACCTCGACGACGAGCATCTACTGTGGTCTGCAGTGGACGACGACGTGGTGTGGCGGTTGCTCAAAGGGGTAGGCGCGGACCCGGGGTCCTTGAAGGCTCAAATCGAAGAAGACGTCAGTAAAGGCGGGCGCACGAACGTCGCCCCTTCGCTGGCGCCGGGCGCCAAGCGGGCGTTGCCGATGTGAGAACATCTTCCCCCTTCCTCGTAGAAGATCCACGTGAGAGTCCTACGCCTCGCGCGACGGGGGTGATTCAGGCTATTATCGTGACGGTAGACCAGAGAGAGGTGGTGTTATATGGAGACTTACCCGATAAAGCTCACCTATCACGTCCGCGCCTATGCCTTCGGAGGGCGTCTCATCCCGGATATGCTCCAAAAGCAGGACGTGCCCAAGGACATCGTCGCTGAGACCTGGGAGGTGAGCGATTACCGTGAGACTACCGGCGAGATCGCCAACGGCGCCTATGTCGGGCGTACGCTCCATGACCTCGTCACCGAGTTCCCAGACGAGCTGGTGGGAGAAGGCTGGCGCGGACTTCACTTCCCGCTTCTTGAGAAGTTTATAGACGCCTCGAACATGCTCCCCGTCCACCTGCACGCCGACGACGAGACGGCCCGGGAGAAGCACGGCGAGCCACACGGCAAGACCGAGGCTTGGCACATCCTCTGGGCCGCCGAAGACGCGACCATACTCGCCGGGGTAAAAGGGGGGCTGGGCCGCGACGAGTTGCGCGAGGCTTTCCTTACACAGAACCACGATACTGTAATGCCGCGTCACCCCATACAGGCGGGCGACACCGTGTACGTGCCGGGTGGTGTGATCCACGTCTTTGGCCCCGACACTCTGGTCTTCGAGGTGCAGCAGACCTCGGACCTCGGCCAGTTCGTCACCCCCTATGACCTCTACGGCAACCCTTTGGACGACGAGACGTGGGAGGCGAACATCGATGCCGCTCTCGATGAACTCCGCGTCGACTACCGTCCACATCCGAACCCCGGACTCTCCTTGGAGAGCGGTTCAAACCGTCGTGTCCTCTGCTGCGCGGGTCCCTACTTCGCCCTTGAACGTTGGACGCTGACGCAGCTTCACGCGCAACCCCCTCACCCGGAGCGGTGCCTTACGCTCTCGAACGTGGGTGATCCGGCGCGCATCGAGTACGCGGGCGGGACGGAAACGCTCGGGCGCGGCGAGTCCTGTATCCTTCCGGCGGCGATAGGGGAGACGCGGATCTTGCCGGAGGGAGAGGCAAGCCTTATCGCCTGCTACGTCCCGGACCTCAGGCGCGATGTGATCTCACCGCTGCGGGAGGCTGGGTACTCCGACGAGGAGATAAGGGGGTTGGGAGAGACCGGCGTCTAGCAGCAGCGCTTTAGGCGGAAGGAGAAACGTTGGGGAAGATAGTCGCGCTCGGCGAGGTCGTCGCGGATGTTTACCGGAACGAAGGTTCGTCAAACGTCGAGATGCCCCTCAACGCCCGGCCGGGCGGAGCCCCGGCGAACGTGGCCGTCTCCGCCGCGAGGCTAGGCGTGGAGGCGGCGTTCGTCGGAGGAGTGGGGCAGGATCTCTTCGGAGACTTCATCTTAAGGACGCTGGGGACCGAAGGGGTAGATGTCTCGGCGGTCAGGCGGTGCGAGCCGCCCGTTCGCACCTCGCTCGCCTTCGTGGAGATAAAGGATGGCGACCGCTCCTTCACCTTCTACCGTTCGGACCCGGCCGCTGATGAGTTACTCGCACCCGAGGACATCACGCGCGAGGTCCTCTCCGGCGCTTCGTTCGTGAACTTCGGGAGTATTCCTCTGATCAAAGACCCCGTCCGCTCCGCCATATACCGGGCCGTGGAACTGGCCGACGAGTTGGAGATCCCCGTAGCCTTCGACGTTAACCTGCGTGAGCATCTCTGGGATAGCGTCGGGTCTGCCCGCGAGGCCATCGCCCCGCTACTCGGCCGCTCACGCATTGTAAAAGTGAGCGACGATGAGCTCCTGCCGCTGCTCGGCACGGAGGACGTGGAGGAGGCAGCGGAGATGTTGCTGAAACGCGGCGCCGCCCTAGTGCTCGTGAGCCTCGGGGCGGAAGGCGCGTTCTACGCCACTCGCGCTTTTACCGGCATCGTCCCCGCCTTCAAGGTCGAGGTCGTGGACCCGACCGGGGCGGGCGACGCATTCCTCGCCGCGTCGCTCGTATGTCTCTCCGGGGGCGAATGGGAGGAGGAGCGGGTGCGCGAGGCCGTGAGGCGGGGGACTGCGGCGGGAGCCATCGCCTGCACTGGCTACGGGGCGATGGGGACCTTGCCTACCAAAGGCGAGCTGGAGCGTTTTATGGTTCGCGTCTAGCGCCGCACCCGGCTGACCGAGACCGGCACGTCCACGAGCTCGCCCAGCCTCCGCGCGAGCGGTTCCAAAGAAGGAAGCTCGGTGGCCGCGTGTCCGGCGTCTATAGCAGTGAGCCCAAGAGATTCGGCGAGCAGGGCGTCGTGGTAGTCGAGGTCGCCGGTGACGTAGGCATCCGCGCCGGAGGCAGCCGCCTGCGGGATGAAAGATCCTCCCGAACCCCCCAGCACCGCGACGCGCTCTATCCGCTGAGCAGGATCCGGGTCGGCGACGAGGCGAGCCGGGAAGCCTAAGGATTGTGTGACGTGCTCGCGTAGCTCCTCCGGCGAGAGCGGACCGGACATCGTGCTCGCGCGCCCGTAGCCGCAGCCTTCCGGGTGCCCGTCCACGGGATAGACGTCTAGGGCGGTCTCCTCGTACGGATGGGCGGCGCGGACCGCCGCCGCCGCTTCGGAGGCCAGGTGGGCCGGAACCACCGTCTCCAGACGTAGTTCTGACACCCGCTCTAGGCGTCCCTTCTCTCCCGCGTATGGGTCCGTCCCTTCGCCCCCGAAGAAAGTTCCCGTCCCCGGCGCGCGGAAGGTGCAGTGCGTGTACTCGCCGATCACGCCCGCGCCGGCCTCGGTGAGGGCGTCCGCTATCGCGTCGGCGTTCTCCTCCGGGACGAAGACCACCAGCTTGCGGAGCTCGCCGCGTGGAACCACGATCTCCTGCGGTTCCGTAAGCTCTAGTGCCTGCGCGAGGGCTACCGAGACCCCTCCCGGTGTGACATCGTAGTTCGTGTGCGCAGCGTAGACGGTCAAGTTCTTCCGTATGGCGTGCGTGACGAGGTCTCCGGGGTAAGACGAAACATCCACGCTCTTCAGGGGTCGGAAGATGAGGGGGTGGTGAACGAGGAGGAAGTCCGCCCCGATCTCCTCCGCCTCCTCGAAAATCTCCGGCAGGGGGGTGAGCGCCACGAGGACTCTACGTATATCGGCTTCCGGGTCGCCGACCTGAAGCCCCACGTTGTCCCAGTCCTCCGCGAGAGCGCGCGACGCTATCTTCTCTACGGCCTCGGCTATCTCTCGTACGCGTACCATCCCCATGGCATTGTACAATCCCGGGCCATGAGAATGGCGCGTACAGCCCGGTTCGTATCTGGCGCAACCCGACTCCCTCTTATGGCGATACCGTTGTTTTTGATCGTAGGCGCGGCGGCGGCCGGGTGGGTGGGGGTCCTCTGGGCGCTGCTTTGCCTGCTGCTCACGAGCGGGCTCTCGCTCGCTTACCTCGTCTACCTGACTCGTTCGGGCAGGGTGAGGGACCCCGGGGAAATCTCGCGGAAAGAGAGGGTCCGCCCCCTCCGGGTGGTTGCCGGTCTGCACGCTGCGGCCTTCGTTCTCTCCGCTCTCCTCGGAGCGCCCGAGGAACTACGCGCCGTCCTGCTTTCTTACGCTCTCGCTACTACGGCCTTTGCGTTGCTCACCCCGTTCGTTAACCTCTCGCTGCACGCAGCCGGCGCAACAGGGGTGCTGGCGTGCCTGATCCTCGTCTTTGGGATACGGGGCGCGCTCTTCGCCCCGGTTCTGCCCCTGGTGTGGTGGGCGCGTACCGCGCTGGGTCGTCACACCTACTCGGAGCTGGCGCTCGGCACGCTCGTCGGGGGAGGCCTGACCTGGCTCGCCTTCGCAATGATCGCATAAGCGCCCGGTATCCACCGTTCGCTATACGACGAAGAGGCAGGCCCGCTGTGTTTCACTCGCTACTCAAAAGAAGAGTGCTTTGAGAGGAACGGCCCTCCCTCTCGTTAGTTGCCACGAGTGCTGAACGTCGAGGCTCACGCATCGCAGTAAGAGCAGGGACTGCGCATCATAGTGAGAATGCCAAGCAGATTCCCGATTAACAGAGACTTAGGCTACCAGAACGCTAAGCGCACTTGTCACCATACCTGTTTAGGGCTTCTCGGAATCGGCTAACCTTACCTGAGCCCTACAAGCAAAGATACTCGAAGGGAGCTTCGATGGATCAGCGTAAGCTAGGTAGTGAAGGGCTGATCGTCTCCGAGCTTGGCCTCGGATGCATGGGTATGAGCGAGTTCTACGGCACGGGCGAGGAGGATGAGTCGGTCTCCACGATCCGGCGCGCTATAGACCTCGGCGTCACCTTTATCGATACCGCAGATATGTACGGTCCTTTTACCAACGAGAAACTCGTCGGCAAGGCTATAGAGGGCCGGCGCGACGAGGTGACCATCGCCACCAAGTTTGGCATCCAGCGCGAGGAAGACGGCACCTGGCTCGGAATCAACGGCAAGCCCGAGTACGTGAAGAGCGCCTGCGACGCTTCGCTAAAGCGGCTCGGGGTAGACCACTTAGACCTCTACTATCAGCACCGGGTCGATCCGGAGACTCCCATAGAAGAGACCGTGGGGGCGATGAGGGAGTTGGTGGAGGCTGGGAAGGTTCGTTATCTTGGCCTCTCTGAGGCGGCGCCCGAGTCTATAAGGCAGGCGCACAGAGTGCATCCTATAAGCGTCTTGCAAACGGAGTACTCTCTGTGGAGCCGCGACGTGGAGGATGAGCATCTTCCGACGTTGCGGGAGCTCGGTATCGGCTTTGTCGCCTATAGTCCGCTCGGACGTGGTTTCCTGACGGGGCAGATACAAGAGTTCGAGGACTTGCCGGAGGATGACTACCGGCGGCGGTCGCCGCGCTTTCAAGGTGAGAACTTTGACAAGAACTTAGAACTGGTGCAGCGCGTAAACGAGATCGCCAAAGAGAAGGGGGTCAAGCCGGGTCAGCTCGCGCTCGCGTGGCTTCTTTATCAGGGCGACGACATCGTCCCCATCCCCGGCACCAAGCGGCGCGAGTACCTCGAAGAGAATGCCGCTGCAGCAGACGTAGAGCTCGACGACGAGGACCTCAAGCGCATCGAGGAGGTCGCCCCGAAGGACGTCGCAGCCGGGGAGCGGTACGCCGACATGAGCAGCGTCAATCGTTAGCATGAGCGCGAAACCAGAGGCTCGCGAGACCGCAGGCGCGGTCTCGCGAGCCTTCCCTTTCGTCGCTGGTACGAGGCGCAAATAAACGAGGATAGGCGGCGAAGCTTTAGGGCGGGTCTGCGCGCGTCCATACCGATAGTAGTCGGGTACCTTCCTGCGGCCGTCGCCTTTGGCGTCGCCGCGCGGGGCGCCGGTCTAGGCATAATGGAGTCTGTCGTCATGTCCCTGATCGTCTACTCTGGCGCGAGTCAGTTTGCACTTGCGGGTCTCGTAGCGGTAGGAACCTCGTGGCCGGTGATGGCAGGGATCTCGCTGATCCTCGGGGTGCGACACGTGCTCTATGGTCCTTCCCTGGTTCCGTACCTCTGCCGCATCGATGCGCCGCGCGCCGCGACTGTCGCCTTCGGCCTCACCGACGAGGTCTTCGCCGTCGCCTCTGTGGAGTTGCGCCAGCGGCCAGCTGGATTCGGCTGGCTCCTGGGGCTCGAAACCGGAGCCTACTCCTCGTGGGTCTTGGGCACTTGCGCGGGGGTCTTCGCCGGCACGGCGATAGTAGCCGCGCTACCCTCCCTTGCGCCCGCGCTCTCCTTCGCCCTGCCCGCCCTCTTCTTGGCCCTGCTAATCTCACTCACGAGGATGGGGAGGCAACAGCACGGGCGCGTGCCGAGCCTAACGGTTTGCGCCGTACTGGCGGCGGTAGTAGTGGCCGCCACCACGTACCTGGCGGGGCTGGAGAGCTGGAGCGTGCCGGCGGCGGGAGCATCCGGACCGCTGGTCGGTTCGCTTCTCAGGAGGGGTGGAGTCGGTGCGCCCTGAATTTCTAATGCTCTTCCTAATCGTGGGTGCGGGTAACTATTTGATGCGGTTCCTGCCGCTCCTGTGGATGCTTCGCCGACGGAGGACGGAGTCGGGGGGCGGGGTGAGAGTCGGGGCCGGAGCCGAGACGGCCGGCGGACTGCTGACGTTCGTGGGACCCTCCATCGTCGCTGCGTTACTGGTAACGTCCGTGCTCTCAGAGATCGACAACGGGATGGGGCTCGTTCGCGCGGGGATCGCTCTCTCACCTACCATAATAGTCGCCGTACGCTTCGGCAATCTGGGGCTCACGGTGCTCGTTGGGGTGGCAGCGTACTGGTTGGCCTCGCTACTTTTGTAAAGATGCGATACAAAAGAATGGACACTCTGTGCCCTTGCCGCTCCGAGGCGTGAGGGAAGGTTGGATCCACACGCATAGATCGTCCAACGACCGCTCTCGTAAACGATCGCTCTAGGAGGCTGAGAATAGTAGGAGAAGTAGGCCGACCTAGACCAGGGTGCCTGAAAATCGTTAGCGCGTCGATCAGAAAAGCTTTCGGCCTCTCAGAGGCGTTCGGAATTTCCTGTGCAAACCCACAGCCTTATCCAAGTCGATTCATAGCTTTATGCATGAGACTAATGAAGAAGCTGGGAGACATGTCGCAAAATAGGGGCCGAGAATGAACAGTAACGGAACGCAAGGACATGGAGAAGGGAACTAATACAGGTGCGAGAACCGCTATTTTAGACTCTACAAGAACAGGCCGCTGCGAAAATTTCTCGTCCTGGTTTGAGACGCGTAAGCCTAATCCAAATGTGCTGAAGCTACATGCTTATAAGAGACAGGTAGAGAGCGCTCTCTATTTGTTACCACTCTCTTCTAACAAGGCCCGGCGGGCGGCATCGGCATCCTTGCAGACCGGTCCTACTGCGCCGCACCTCAAGCACCGAGCACGACGGCCATTGTCGTAAACGCTAACCTCTATGGGGTAGGCGTGCTTACACCAAGCACCGGGCATCACTCCACGGTAGATCCCGCTGTTCGGCATCCCGTTGTTCCGTGTCATCAAGCTCCCCATCTTCCACCAACTCCCGCCGATAAGCAGGTACTTATCATTTGTATTTTAGGTAGCTTATGCTGTAGATTGACGGCAGTAATCGAGGCTGTCAAGAGGCTTTACGCTTCAGACGCCGGGGTAAGTAGCGTTCGGCGCGGGGTCACGTTATGCTATCTGCTGTGACCGAGTACAGGGGGAATATGATCAAGTGCGTACAGTTCTTACTGGTGGTTGTGCTGGCAACGGTCCTGTTCACAGGATGTGGCGGGCAGGATACGTCCGGAGATGAGGAAGACGCTGGCGGGGAAGAGGCGGCTTCAGAGGCGCCTTCAGAGGCGCCTATAGAGTCCTTGCCATCCTACGACGCCGGCCCGGACATAGATTCGGAGACCTGCCAGGTCCAGGAGGCGCTGACAGATCTCGGTCCAGAGGGCGCGGAGAGGCTCACCGACGAACTTATGGTACAGGTCTCTGCTAATGAGTTTGCGAACATGCAGGAGGCGTTTGCCTCACGCGGCTACACTTGCGGCGCTCGGTCTGGGTAACCGGCGAACGGTAGCAAATCAACTGAAGGCTGGCGGGCGCTGCTAACGGGGACGACTAACTACGGACAAAGCAGGGAGCTGAAGCCTGGAGGCTCTTGATCCCGCGTTGACAAGGTGCGGCTGTGCAGCGTCTGTGTAGATAGCTGGGACTTCCGGTTTAAAGGCGAGTAGTGCCCTCGCTGAGCCAAGGAATCTGGACGGTATGGAGAGCGCTAGCTAGCACTGCTAGGGCAAGAAGATCACCGCGAGCGGGTTCAACGGTCCGAACTCAAGAAAAGTTCACAGAGAAAGCGCGTTAAGGTCTTGACTCGGCTTAGCTGAGCCGGGTTCTCATCCGCCACTGGTTCTGCCGGTTCCGTCTCTCCCTGGTGAACAGTGCTGGAGCCCGAGGGGAAGCTGTCTTCTTCTATGGGTGAGGAACTCGAGATCGAGCTCGCGCTGTTCTAGCCGCTACACGCTCGGTTTCGCTCAAGGGAGCGCTTGCGAGGAATGTATCGGGAGTTGTGCAAACGCCCAAGCTTGCGGCCTTTCTTATGTTTGTCGGACCAGAAGCTCATGGTCACTGACTACGCGTCGCTGTCGGGTAGTACTCTGCATTCGATCCAGTATCCAGGCTAGCGACTCGTCCTCGGGGTGCCGAGGGATCTCTGTCAGCTCGCCTATCGCGAAGTAGGCCTCTTGCTCGCGGGCGCACCGTTGGCAGAAGGGTATGTCCTGGACCGTCACCACCGCTGGACGCCGGCAAGGATCGTCCGTACCGCTACGCACCTGGCACGATCCCAACCCCTTGGTCACCTTAGTCACGAGATTCTCCCTTGCCTCGTGCAGGACAGCGTCCTCTGTTGCCGAACAAACTCTTACCTGTTTATAGATACGCGCTACGTAGCCCGAAGTTGCTCTTTGGAGCACTACGAGCGTGGGGTAACACAGGGATCTCCGCAGCCGTCCCCGCGCCTCAGGTTGCGTAGTAGAGACCAGAGGGGGCGCCTGCGCAGGCGAGCATGCGCTCTGGCTCCGAATCTAAGTAGCTCATCGCCGCGAACAGTATTGATGATTATTAGAAGCGCGGCGTTTCTTAACGAGGGCTTTGCTCAAGCCAGTAACGTCGCCATTACTGCATGGTACTCATAAAAACCCAAGCACTCTTCGCGTGCTACCTCTTCCTCCCCGCTCCGCTCGACGTAATGGTCTAGCCGCGAGTAGAGACCGTGAGCCGCTTCGTCGCGGGCGCTGCACCAGGCTGGGGCTATGCAATCTACAGCCGAATTCCGCATCACTTCCTCCTTTTCGCTCGCCTTAACCGCTTCTTCCGTTGCTAGATTGAAGCTTATCCCGGAGGCAGTTAGCCTGGCATCGGACGCGAGGCAAAAGATAGTGATGCTAAACAAATGCAGCTTTGGTCACGCGTCTATACCTCTGAGGGTATTCTTCAAACACGTTGTCAGCGGGATTGTAGGGGGCTCTAGACCGCAAGGAAGAGCAACGTACCGGAGACGCCAGCGAAACTATATCCTCAGCCTCGCCGCGAACGATCAGGGAGATGGAGCTTGCTATATGCTACCCCACTTCGCCTGTCCCGGTCCTCTCCTGTGGGCAGCTGTATAAACAAGCGCCTTTTGTAGGCTGCTCGCTCTCCCTTGCTCTCTTCAGTCCCTCTCTTCAAGGAAGACCTGGATACCTCCCTTGGGCCTTAGGGTCACCAGGGGTTCTGGGGCTACCTTATGCCCCTGAACGAGGCGCAGGTTATATCTTTGAGCGACCGCTGCCAGGATCAGCACGCCCTCAACCAGAGCGAAACGGTCGCCGATGCATTTCCTCGGCCCTCCGCCGAAGGGCAGGTAGGCGAACTCAGGGCGGCCCGCTGAAGGCTCTTCTTCGAACCTCTCGGGATTAAAGGTCTCCGGCTCTTCCCAGTACTCGGGGTCGCGGTGGGTAACGTAGGGGCTGATGAGCACGGTAGTTCCGGCGGGCAAACGGTAGCCGCCGATCTCGTCGTCCTCGATAGGCCTGCGGCTGAAGATCCAGGCCGGGGGATAGAGCCTCATCGCCTCCTTGAGGACCGCTGTAGTATAGGGGAGCAGGGGCAGGTCCTCAAAGGTTGGAGCCCTGCCGCCCAGGACTGCGTCCAGTTCCTCTTGCAGCCTGTTGTTGATCTCCAGATGCCTCGAGAGCAAGTACCAGGCCCATGAGAGCGCCACCGCCGTGGTCTCGTTACCGGCGATCAGCAGAGTCATCGCCTCATCCCTAAGCTGTGCGTCGCCCATGCCCTCGCCTGTCTCCTGGTCGCGTGCTTCTAGCAGCATTGAGAGCAAATTCTCGCCTCCGCCCTCCCTTCGGCGCCCATCAATCAATGAGTAAACAATGCCGTCTAGTTCCTTGAGCGCCCGGCGGTAGCGAACGTTGTTGGGGGTGGGGACTTGGTGGGGCAGCTTAGGGAGGGCGCCCATCCGGGAGTCGACGTAGCCGTTGAGGAAGGTCTGAGCCTCAGAGATCCTGCCCACGGCACCTTCTCCGACGTCGGCTCCGAACAGGGCCTTTGCGACGATCTTCAAGGTTAGGCTCCCTATCTCCCGGTGAAGATCGAAGGGCTTGCCCCGTCCACGAGGAGAGGAGGCCCACCTCCCGAGCATCGCCTCGGTCTCGGCGACCATAAGCGAGGCGAGGTTGGCTATCTGTTTGCGATGAAACGCTGGTTGGGCCAGCCTCCTCTGACGACGCCAGAAGTCTCCCTCGCTCACGATCAGCCCTTCACCCACCACCAGCCTTACCGGCTCATAGTTCTTGGACTTGAGGTAGTTGCGGTTGTTGGTCCTAAGGACGTACTCGATGTGATCGGGGTGGTCGAGGAGGAGCGAGCGACGATTCAGCCAGCGAAAACCGACCACGGAACCATAGGCCCTGGAAGCCGAGAGCAGAAACTCAAGCTGCTCTTCCGATTTCCTTTTGCCGAAAAGCATCTTCGCGAGCGGAAGCTTGGGGCCGGGGGCGAGACCTTTGCTCGTGGCCTTCTCGCTCTTAATCGTCAAGCCCACTATCCCTCTCGTCAACTGGTTCGTGCCTGCGAACGATCTTCGTATCTTACCAGCCTCGGTAGTCTTGCTCTGAGGTGGTAGGCGAGGAAAGGGTATGCTCCCTCGGGGAGCTCTGCAGCTCCCGCGAGCACTCTTCATGCATTTGATACTTCAGGCAACGAGGGCAGTACCCTAGCTTTGAAGTAGCTGAGAAGGGTCGTCTGTCGTATCCAGGAAGGTCTGCTTGGGCGGAGGCCTCGTCCTCACGGTGCTCCAAGGCCGGTCGCGCGGCGCCTCCCGAACGGCTCTTCTCGACGCACGGTTCTCGGGGGTGAACTCGTCTGCGTGCTCGAAGTAGGTCTAACCCTCTTCATAGGTTCGCGTCTCATCGCCGCATCGACTTCCACCTCCAGCAGCACCGCCGTCGCCAAGACTGTAGAGGTAGAGGAGTCTCAGCACGGCAACCAGGAACACGGCGAAAGGCAAGAGCGCGAAGAGTCCACGGTCTAGGCCAAAGCCATGGCGTAGACTGCTATATCGTGCCAGATAAAGCTCTTCGCGGAACGCTCCTCCAAAGACCTGAGCTGGAACATAAACGACCTCGGATGCTCCTAGCGCCGCCGCTTCGCCTCAGCTATCTGTACGGAGGCGGAGGCGGACGCGGAGGAAGTCGAAGAGGACGCGCAGCACCGCGAGTGCGGGTACGGCCACGATTACGCCGAAGATGCCGCCCAAACCCCCGCCGACGATAACGGCGAGAAAGACCAGTATCGGGTGCACGTGCAGGGTGTTGCCCTGGATCTTAGGGGTTAGAAAGTTGCCCTCGAGCTGCTGTATCCCCAAAAACAGCAGCGCCGTGAGGAGCGCGGTGGTCGGCGAGACGGTGAGAGCCACGATCAAGGCGGGAATCGCGCTGATCCAGGCGCCCAGGTACGGTACGACGGCCATGACGGAGACGAAGACGCCCAGGACCAGTGCGTAAGGGACGCCGAGCAGGAAAAGGCCCGCCGCCGAGACTGCCCCTTGGATGAAGAGCACCAGGACTAGGCCGCTCAGGTAACGCGAGAGGGAGTAGCCGAAGGCCTCCCAGAGGATCTTCGCGTCACGCCGGTAGCCATGAGGTACGGCACGCACCCACGCCGCCTCTACCCGGCGTACGTCGACGAGCAGGTAGGCGCCGATGAAGACCACTCCGAAGAAGGTTAAAGCGAAGCTGACCGTACCGGCGATGAAACCGAAGGCTCCGCCGAGCACGTTCCCGACGATCGACCTTGCGGCGCTTGTGAGGTCGTCCCTGACCCTGGAGGCGAGCTGCCCGGGGTCGCTGGGTATAAGGCCTCTATTCTGCAGGTAGTCCAGAGCATTACTCAAATACTGCTCGGCGTTGCTCACTATCCCCGGCAAGGCCCCGGCGAGGGCCGCGAACTGCTCCGCCACGAGCGGGACCAGGTAGAGCAACGCCAGTACGACAAGCCCCACCGTGAGCAGGAACGAGAGCAGAATTGCCAAAGCACGCGGCAAGAAACGAGAGAGAAAGCGCGTCGGAAAAGAGAGGACGAGGGCCAGCGCGATCCCGCCGACGGTCGTAGTAAGCACGTCCGGGACCATGTACACGACGTACGCCAGCACGACGAACACGGCCAGTACCAGCACCGTCCGGGTGCTCTTGGAGACCACAATCGGGGTTGGCCGATCAGTAACATCCGGCTCGGTCCTCGGGCCTTCTTGCCCGCGTCTCCCCTTTGCAGCGTCCTTCTCGCCGACCTTGCTGGGCCCGGGCGCCTCTTCACTCGCGCGCGACCCAGCGCCTGCGGGGGGCGCGGGACTCTTAGATTCTGGGTGGGTAGGATATCCTTCGTCCGACACCCGCGGAATTATACTTGCTTGCTTGCCGTCGCGATTCCGAGGATGACTCGGATCAAGCGCTCGTCGAGCGACGGTTCTCGAAAGCCTCCACCCTGACCCTCGGCGAGATCTACGGTCTAGTAAACAACGCTGGTATCTCGGGTCCGACGGCGCCGATGTAAGAGATGAACCCCGGTGCGTGAGACACTGTGAGGAGCGGCAGCCTTTTAGGCAACTTCAATGTAACCCGGCTAGCGATCCGGAACTACCCATGTAATCAAAGTGACTCTATGCAGGCGGGAACGAGGAGACCGGGGCA
>DASQMR010000360.1:0-14981 GCA_035645375.1 Rubrobacteraceae bacterium | reverse complement strand
CCGGGGTTTTCCGATAGGTCGGCAGCATCGACCACGACGGGCTCCTGACCGAGCTCTACAGCGTACCCGAAGAGCCGGTGCAACTCCTCGAATCCAGCCTCCTCAAACGTGAAATCCGGCCATAACTTGCTGAACGAGGCGAGTACGGCGCGGGGCTCACGGATGATGAACGTATTGCGAAAACTATCCACGAACTCCGGTGTCATGCAGCCCGAGACGTAGTAGGCCATGTCCTTGAAGAAGACCGGCTTCGCAGCCGGCGCGAGGAGCCGGTTCAGAACCGCAGCAAAGCAATACTCCTCCTTCGGCTCCACGTCCTCGAAACGCTCGCTGCGACGATCGGTCGAGTAGTAGTAGGAGGTGCTGAAAGGCTCGTGGAAGACCTTGAAGTCTCCCCGCTCCACGAAGACCCGCTCGAAGGCCGTCGAGATCGAGCGTGGTACGGCCCATAGGGCGACAGGTTTATAACTCACCATTCCTCCTGGTGTTCTCTGGTTTTGATAGGTCTATCCGCCGGGTTCTAGCGTCGCGTGGATCGCCGTACTCGGAGGGCACAGGCTAGACCGTCGCGGGCCTTAGCCTCTTCTCGTACAGCTCCTGGTAGAAGGGCAGGCAGTGCTCGTAGACTTCTTCCTGGCCTTCTGGAAGCTCCTTGTCATCTTCGAGAGGCTCCCTTTTAATACCGGTGCTGTCCTCCGCTTCGGTGTGCCACTCGGACCACATCTCCCAGTCCGGGATCTTACGCGCCTCCCAAGTAAGCGCGTCTGGCATGAACGGTACGCCGATCCTCTCGCAGTAAGCGGCCACGATGCCGTCGGGGTTCGCGGTGAGATCTGCGGCATCCACGATCGCCGGCTCTTCGCCGTTCTCCACGGCCATCTCGAACAGCCTGTGCTGCATCTCGTAGCCGATCTCCTCAAGCGTGAAGTCCGGCCAGAACCTGCTCATCGAGGCGATGACCGGGATAGGGTCGCGGATGATGAATGTGTTAGTGAACATCGAGACGAACTCCGGCGTCATTACGCCCTTGGCGTGCAACGCCATGTCCTTGAAGTAGACGCGCCTCTCCCACGAGGGGTCGAGCATCGTCGCAAGCACGCTCTCGGGGTTGAACTCCTCCTTCGGCTCCACGTCCGCGTAGCGGTCGCTCCGGCGCTTCTCGCTGTAGTAGTAGGAGGCGGAGAAGGGTTCGTGGAAGACCTTGAAGTCTCCCCGCTCCACGAAGACTCGCTCGAAGGCCGTCGAGATCGAGCGTGGTACGGCCCACAGGGCGACAGGTTTGCCGTTAGTCATACGAAACTCCTTCTCTTCAACCGGAGATAAGGCTCTGTAGTCGCTCCCGGACGGTCTGCAACGGGACACGTTCCTGCTTCATGGTGTCCCGGTCGCGAATCGTAACTTGCTTGTCCTCTATAGTATCGAAGTCCACCGTCACACAGAACGGCGTGCCTGCCTCGTCTTGGCGGCGATAGCGGCGGCCGATAGAGCCCGAGTCGTCGTAGAAGACTCGGTAGTCTCCCTTCAGGTCATCGTAGAGTTCTTTCGCAACCGTAGAGACGGGTTCTTTCTTCGAGAGCGGAAAGACGGCGGCCTTGGTGGGCGCGAGGCGCGGGTGGAGTTTGAGGACGGTGCGCTCCTCGCCGTTCACCACCTCCTCTGTGTACGCGTCCACGAGGAAGGCGAGCATGATGCGATCGGGACCGGCCGCCGGCTCGATGACGTAGGGGAAGTAGCGGTTGTTGGTAGTCTGGTCGACGTATTCGAGGTTCTCGCCCGAAAAGGCCGCGTGCTGTTTGAGGTCGTAGTCGGTGCGGTTGGCGATGCCTTCCAACTCCGACCAGCCGCGGAACGGAAAGTTGTACTCAAGGTCTACGGTGCGCTTGGAGTAGTGGGAGAGCTTCTCTTCGGGATGCTCGTAGTAGCGGAGGTTCTCGGGGTTCAAGCCTAGGGAGGTATACCAGTCCCAGCGCTCCTTTAGCCAGTACTCGTGCCACTCTTCGTCCGTGCCCGGCTCTACGAAGAACTCCATCTCCATCTGCTCGAACTCGCGGGTGCGGAAGATAAAGTTACCTGGGGTAATCTCATTCCGAAAACTTTTTCCCTGTTGGGCGATCCCGAACGGCATCTTTACCCGGCTCGTCTGCATGACGTTCTTGAAGTTTACGAAGATGCCCTGCGCCGTCTCGGGCCTCAGGTAGACGACGTTCTCCGGCGCCTTCACCGGTCCGGTGTACGTCTCGAACATCAGGTTGAACGGCCGGACCGGGGCGAAGTCACGTCCGCCGTCCGCCGGATCCTTGATGCGCTCGTCGGTTTGGATGACCCGAGTCATCTCCTCGGCGCTCATCCCCTCGGCGTCGAGCTCCGTCGCACCCTCTATGAGGTGGTCTGCCCGGTAGCGGCGTCCGCTGGTCCGGCTCTCGACGAGCATGTCGTTGAACCCGCCGACGTGCCCTGAGGCCTCCCAGACTCTGGGATGCATGATGATCGCCGCATCCAGCCCCACGACATCGTCGCGCATGTGTACGACGCGGCGCCACCACTCCTCTTTGACGTTCCTCTTCATCTCGACGCCTAAAGGGCCGTAGTCGTAGGAGGAGCGAATGCCGCCGTAGATCTCTGAGCTCTGGTAGACGAAGCCTCGACGCTTGCAGAAGGCTACTATCTTATCCATTGTAACGGTCTGCGACACGAATCCTCCGAACCACTCGAACGCTCCTAGCCGCGAAATACTAACAAAGTTGTCCCGCAATAGGGGCCGTCCCGGCCGCCATACTCGTATAAACTTCGGACCGCCGAACACGAGCCGATCAGGGAGAGGAGGGTTAGCGTGCCGGTCATACAGTGTGATATCCGGGAAGGACGCATCGAGGAGCAGAAGCAGGCGCTCGCGCAAGAGATAACGCGCGTCGTTCACGAGACCATCGGTGCCCCCGTCGAGTACATCTACGTCCTGATCCGGGAGACTCGGGGCTCGCACCACGTTAAGGCAGGTAAGGCGCTCGAGGATTGGGAGCCTGAGTCTAGATGAGGTAGTAGCCGCGGCTATTCCTCCGGCCAGAACTGAAGAGCGGTAGGGTATAATCGCGCGGATGGAAACCCTACTCGCTGCAGGTACTGGTATAGGGCTCTCCTCTATTGCGGGGGTTAGAGCATACTTGCCGCTCGCCCTGGTCGGGCTCTTCGCCAGGTTCGGATTCTTTGACCTGCCTGCGCCCTTCGACTTGCTGAGCAATTGGATCGTGATCGGGGTATTACTCGCGCTCGCGCTCGTCGAAACTGGCCTCGATAAGGTGCCGGCTCTCTGCTCCATAGTGGATATAGTGCAGACACCCGTGCGCATCATTGTGGGCGCCGTGCTCTTCGCGGCGGCCTTTCAGACGGGGGTTCCTTCCGAAGGTTTCGGGGAGCTAATCCCAGAGGCGATCGCAGGCGGGAGCATCGCTGCGGTAGTCGCCGTGCTAAAGGTTGTCTTGAAACCGTCGTCGAACGTGGCCTCGGCCGGGACCTCGGCACGGTTTTTGAGTAGCTTTGAAGACGTGGTGGCGGCGGCAGGCGGGGTGCTGGCAGTGCTCGTGCCGCTCGTGCCGCTGCTTTTTGTCGCATTTCTGCTATTCTTCTTTTATAGGGTAAGGAAGCGGCGCGGGAGAAAGTTCGGGGGCCTCCGCATCCTCGGCGACTAGCTATCTATTAATGCGCTCTATGGGGAGGGTGCTATGGACGAACGAGAGATATTCATTGTCAAAGGCAACCGGGAGACCCCGTTCTCGCGTGGCGTGCTGGCCCAGACTTTGGCCCAGGCAGGCGCCAAGAGCGATCTTGCTCACCGTATAGCGAGCGAGGTCAGGTCCGAGCTTCTGGCCGAGCAGCGTCTCGTCGTCGAGGAAGAAGAGGTTCTCGCGCGAGCGAGGGCGAAGCTCCAGGTAACGAACGCTATCGACGTTTCGCGGCTTGACAAGTGGCGCGTTCTGCGCGAGTCGACCGAGCCTATAGTAGTTCTCGTTGGGGGTGCTACGGGGGTCGGGACGAGTACGCTCGCTGCGGATATAGCCCGGCGGCTGAACATACAGAGCGTGATCGGGACGGACTCCATCCGCGAGGTTCTGCGGCGCGCCATCAGCCCGGACCTCCTACCTTTGCTGCACAAAAGCTCTTACGAGATAGAGCCGGAGGACATTCGTATGCCGGTGGACGACGGGGAGACAGTGCTTTTCGGTTACCGATCGCAGGCGGCGCAGGTATCTGTAGGCGTAGAGGCGATCGTCGAGCGGGGCCTGAAGGAGGGAACGAACCTGGTTGTGGAGGGCGTACACCTGGCGCCGGAGATCATCCTCAACCGATACAAGGATCACCCGAACGTCTGTTCTTTGATCGTCCACCTCTCGGACGAGGAGACGCACCGTTCACGGTTCCACATACGCGCCCTCGGCACGTCGATGCGTCGACCGGCCGAAGAATACATCGCCCACTTTGGCAAGATACGCCAGATCCACGACTACATCCTCGAGAGCGCCGCGCGCTCCGGGGTCTACACGGTCGAGAACCTCTCGATAGAGTCTACCTCAGACGCTGCCGTCGCTTTCGTTGCCAACCGGGTCTACGGCATCGCCGAGAAGGCAGGTCGCCGTACGTCCTCGCTCCTGTTGGATGCCGCGAGCCTGGGCTAGAAGACGAAGCCGTAGTAAACGGGTGCCCACAGCCCTCAGAGCGGGTAAAATATGCCGGTAGGCTTAGGAGACAGGTGGTAGCGGTATGCTGGACAAACGGAAGCTCGGTACTTTCGTGCTAGGCGGGCTGACTGGTGTCCTTGCGGGCATCTTATTCGCACCGAAATCTGGTAGAGAGCTTAGGGGGAATATCAGTTCCCGGGCGGGGGAGGCCCGAGAGCGAGGCCGCGAGACTTACTTCGATGCGCAGGAGCGTGTGCAAGAGCGCGTCGCAGAGGCCCGCGAGCGGCCTCCCGGGACTACCGGACCGGACGTTGGGGGCAACAACAAGGCCGTAGATGCTTGGCCGAAGCTCGGACCGGCCATGCCGGAGCCTGAATTAGAGTCGCTTATCGACCCGCCGTTGTATGAGCCGCCGCTCTCCGAAGCGCCGGCTGATCCGTCACCCTTGCGCGACGTCTCGCATGACGCGAAGCGATCGGCTTCCTCGCCCGCAGAGAGTACCGATGAGATGAGGCGCAGGATTCAGGATACTCGCTCACGTCTGCGGGCCCGGCTGGAAGATCCCACAAGGAAGACGGATGAGTAGGACGGCGGTATAAGGATGCGACCTATACCGTTCGTCCCTTCTGTCGAGGAGATTCGTGCGGGTGAGGCCGGCGAGATAGCAGGGCTTGAGCAGATTGTCTCTTACTGGACTGGTGGCGCCTGCGGGGCTAGGGAGTGGTTCGGCGAGGTAACGGAGTCCTGGGGAACCGCAGGATTCGTGGTGCGTCGGGGAGAGGAGACCCTGGGGTTCGTCGTCTATGGGCCGCAGGCGTTTCTTCCCTGCGCTGAACGCTACCCTGTGGGACCTCTGGGAGAGGACGCCGCGCTACTGACTTATGTAGAGGGCGACGCGCGCACGCGCCGCCGCCTCCTGGTTCGCTTGATGCGGGATCTCAGGCTCCGCGGCTTTGGCGGGGTCGAGGCGATAGCCAGCGACCTCGGTCTACCACGACATGTCTCGACTCGGTTCCTCTCAGAGAGCGGCTGGAAGCCGGTGAGGCGTAGCGCCGGTCACCCCTACACGCTCATGCGGGCAGACTTCGGGAGCGTCGTGGAGGTTGGGGAGCTTGCTCGCGGTCTGATGGGCAAGGTGAAGCTGCCGGTTCTAAAAGCGCCGAGCGCGCCGGCGCTCGTGCGCGTCAGGGTGCAAGAATGGCGGTCTTAACGGCCGGGTCAACCCCTGGGGCGGTCGCGTTGAATTGTAGAGCCTCTCTGGCTCGTGCGTTAGCGTCTGACGGACTGGTCCTTGCAGAGAGCGACGGGGAGAGATCGACCTCGAACTCTACGGCGGCCGTCTCCCCGGACCCGAGCTTCTCTAACGTCTTTCGGTAGTTACGTTCACGGTCTGGGGCGGTATCAGGCGGCAATATCTCTAATTCGAGTTCTATGGTGGCAAGGTCTTCGTCTCCCCCGTTGATGATATCTAGGGAGATGCTTTGTTCGGGGGC
Organism: Rubrobacteraceae bacterium; assembly: GCA_035645375.1. Taxonomy (GTDB): domain Bacteria; phylum Actinomycetota; class Rubrobacteria; order Rubrobacterales; family Rubrobacteraceae; genus Rubrobacter_F. Next base: position 8,818 of record DASQMR010000360.1, on the reverse strand, counting down.
TCTCTCAAGTCCTGCTAGACGCTCCTCTGAAAGGTCGAGCACGAGGGTTGGCAACGAAGCCTTAGTGTCGGATCGCCCGGCCGGAGGGATCGGGGAGCTCGTTTCGGAAGGACTCCCCAGGCTGGCGAGCAGCAGGAAAGCGCCGGCCGTCGCCAAAAATGCCACTATCCCCCCTAACGACCAGACAAGGAAGCCCTTCATTGCGTGTTCTCTGGCTTGCCAACCGGTACCTGATAGAGGTTGTAGAAGGCCGACGAGAGCTCCTCGGCCGGGGTGTCGTAGATTGTTGGACCGGTAAGCGCCACTCGGGCTACCAGGATTACCGACTGGCCGTCGGAAGACCATGAAAGGTCGCGAGGGTTGGTTTTAATCTCCATGTCCTCGTTGGTAGTAGCGGTGTCCAAGGTGTCGGAGTCTAGATTTAGCACGTAGAGGTTCGTCGGGGAACCGAGGTTTCTGCGCCCGATCACCGCGAGGCGGTCCCCCTCTGGGGATATGTTCGCGCTCGCGGCTACGAATTCCTCGCCGACTGCGCTCACGGGCTCGGGCTCCTCCGACCCGGAAACCGTCCGGTACAGGGCGTAGGGGCCAGCCTCGGCGTCACTCCCCGCGTCTCCGGCCACGAAGTAAGCTCCTTGTGACGTCCACTGGGGCGCGCCGAGAATCTCTACACCCTCCGGTAGGCGCGCAGCGAGGCTAACCCTGCCATCCGAAAAACGGTAGGTTTGCACCTCGAACCGTTTAGCGCCTCCTCTTCCGTTACCGTTACGCAACACCGCAAGCATCGCCAGGTTTCCGTCCGGCGAGATCGAGAGACCGCTGACACGGCCTTCTATGCCTTCCAGGTAGAACTTCATCGGTTCCTCTGGGCCTTTGAGAAGCACAAGACGACTCGTGATTTGCTCTTCCGAGGATCCGCTTGCTGACGGAACCTCCGAGGCGGCCACTATCCCGCCGTCGGGGACGGCCCCTACCGCCTCGACCCTTTTGACGAGCTCCTGGTCATCTGTTGAGACATCTTCCCCACGAGCGAAGAGGGAGCTCGAAACAACCGTCTTTACGTCTCGGTCTCTCTCCTTTGCGCCTAGAGTTGCCAGAGTATCGTCGGGGAGCCATTCGGCGTGCTCGGCGTAGAGGTCTTCCCTGGTCCTGAGGCTCGGATCTTGGGAGTACAGAGGTTTCTCAGCTACGCGACCATCGATAACGAACGAGATCCTTTCACCGGAGGGGCTCATTCGCGGCGAGCCCTTGTCACCCGGGCCGAAGCTCAAGGCTTGCACTCCGGGCCCGAAACCGGAATCCGAGGACGAGCCCGCCGACGCGGGCGGTATGGAGATAGTCTCCCGTGTCTCTCCTGGAAGGAGCGCGCAGCCGGAGAGCGACACGAGTGCCGCGAGGGCGGCCAATGTCGCTGTGAGCCTCGAAGCTCTTCTATAGCGCATACGACGAGGAGGGAGTGGAGCGGGGTAGGGGAGACTTGGGCAGGCGGAGCTCGAAGGTGGAGCCTACGCCCACCTCACTTTGTACAGAGAGACTACCGCCGTGCAACTCGACGATTTGCTTGCTGATAGCGAGCCCGAGCCCGCTGCCGCCCGTCGTTCGCGAGCGGTCCTTATTAACTCGGTAGAACCTATCGAAGAGGTTAGGGAGATCCTCTTCGGGGATGCCCACCCCTGTGTCCGTTACCCGTGCCGTTACGGAGCTCGGGTCTTCAAACGACCGGACCTCTACCCTCGCGCCCGGGTCCGAGTACTTGATCGCGTTGTCCAGAAGGTTGATAAGGACCTGGTAGATCTTCCGCGCGTCGCAGAGACACAGATGCTGCTCGACGGGACCTTGGCCGTCTCGGAGATCGTCACTGACGCAGGAGATCTCGATACCAAACCTCTTGGCCTTCGCTTCTATGCTATCTAAGGCATTTTGAATGACCTCATTGAGGTCCGTCGGTGTCATCTCTAGAGAGTACTGCCAAGAGTCCATCTGGGCGAGGGTTAGCAACTCCTCGACCATCGACCTTATGCGCTTGAGCTCCTGGTCCGCAAGCTCCAGAGCCCGGTGCTCCAAGGGATCCAGCCTCTCCCCGGCTCGCTCCAGAAGGTCCACCGCGCTCTGGATGGTCGTGAGCGGCGTGCGCAACTCGTGCGAGACGTCAGAGACGAAGGCCGTTTTTGCTCTTTCCAGTGACCGATGCTCGGTTATGTCCCGCACGGCAAGTATGGTACCGCCGCCCGAACCGTTGCCGTCAGAGCCGTAAGCACTCTTGCCTTCGTTCTGATCTTTCATACGGGCGGCGTAGGCCCAGTAGGTCTTATCGCCTCCCATCTCAATCTCCCGAACGGCAGCGCCGGCCACTGAAGCCTCGCGCAGGCAGGCCAGGATGTCGGCGGGGACGTCTAGCTCCGAGATCCCACGACCGAAGGAGGACGGCTCTAAACCGAGCATCCGAAAGGCGGCCGGGTTGGCCATCGTCACGCGCTCCTCGGCATTCGTGGCGACGACTGCTTCGGGCGAAGCTTCGAGAACCGCCTCCAGACGTGACTTTTGATGCTGTATCTCGTCCACGTAATGACGGATCTCCTCGGCCATATAGTTGAAAGACCGGGCTACCTCGCCGAGTTCATCGTTGCTCTTTACGGGCACAGACCTGTAGTCGCCGGAGGCCACCCGGATGGCTGCGTCACGGGTTTCGGTGAGAGGCCGTGAGATCTGACGCGCCAGCACGATGCTACCGAGCCCTGCTAGGAGCACGCTCGTTCCTATAGCCCCGAGGATACCGTATCTCAAGAAGGCGAGTGACTCCTCCAAACCCTCTCCCGGCGAGTTGTAGACAAGAACCCCTTGCACGCTCCCGTCCGCTCCTGAGAGCGGCCAGACCGCTACGAAACGCGGGGAGTTAGAGGTGCCGCCGCTCGGCGACACGAGACGGCCTTCGCCTCCCAAAGAACTTACCCTCGCCTCCTCCAAGATCTTCTCGTTAAGGCCGAACCGCTCGTATGCCTCGCCGGGAGAGACTGGCGTCCCCGACAGACCGTTCCTGGCAGCCAAAGGCTCTGCATCTGGTCCCGTGTAGAGTACCTCGAGCCCCGTAGAGTCTGCGACTGAACGGACCAGCTCTTCGGTATAAGCATCCGAGGAGGGGAGGGCTCCGCTCTCGGGGTCGCGCAGGCCCTCCAGAAAGACCCCCGCGCTCGCGTTCGCCGTCTGGGAGCGCCGGATCAGAGAGTTGCGTTCCTCGTTGACCAGCCTGTCCTCGGCGAAGTAGTAGAGGACGAGCCCGACCACCAGGCTCGTGGTGGCCGAGATCCCCACGAGTGCCGCGAAGACGCGCGCCCTGAAGGAGGGCGACGGAAGGGCATACTTCCCGTGCCTCTTAGCCAACTATTCTCAGGCGCTGCGGGTCGCGGTCGCAGATGGTCGAGCCACCCGGTAACCGACGCTCGGCACAGTCTGAATAATGCGCGGCTCCCTGGGATCCTGCTCCACCTTACCGCGCAGCCGCGAGATGTGTACGTCTATATAACGGCTCGCAAGGTAGTGAGAACCCGTAGAGACAGCCTCGGAGATTTGGGTTCGTGAGAACGCCCGTCCTGGGCGTTTCATGAGGAGCGCCAATATCTTGAACTCGGTAGGCGTGAGCTCCAACGGTTCGCCTTCCCTCGCCACCGTATAACCTTCCGGGTCCAACTCAAGCGGGCCGAGCCTGAGAGTGCCCTCCTGACTTTTGCCCTCCTGACGCCCGAACCTCCGCAAGATCGCCCGGATGCGCGCCAACAGCTCCTTTGTATCGAAGGGCTTGGTTATATAATCGTCCGCGCCAAGCTCCAGGCCTACTACCTTATCCACCGACTGACCTTTCGCCGTAAGCATCACCACCGGAACGTCGCTCTTCTCTCGGATCTGCCTCAAGACCTCGAAGCCGCTTATCCTGGGTAGCATGACGTCCAGGATCACGAGGTCCAAAGCCTCCTGACCGACTTCTCGCAACGCCTCCGCGCCGTCGGCAGCCGTAACAACCTTGTACCCCTCGGACGACAGCACGATAGATACGACCTCCAAGAGTGCCGCGTCGTCGTCCACTAGCAAAATCGTCTCTTCCAAAATACTTAACCTCCGTTGGAAGACACCAGCCTACCGGTGTCTCCGCCGCATACGCTTATTATACTCCTCTGAGATGTAGGGAATCTTGAAGCTGATACACTCAGATTTTATAATCGATTTGATTTAGATCAGCGCTGCTCCAATAGGAGGAAATAAGATGGGCAAGAGCATAGGAATAGACCTTGGCACAACGAACAGTTGCGTGGCGGTACTGGAGGGTGGCGAGCCGGCTGTGATCACCAATTCTGAAGGAGAGCGGACGACACCCTCGGTGGTCGCGTTCGATAAGAGGAGCGGGGAGCGGCTTGTCGGGCAGCTCGCTCGCAGGCAGGCGGTAACGAACCCTGAGGGGACGGTTTACTCGGTAAAGCGCTTTATGGGGCGCCGCTATAGGGATGTCGAGAGCGAGGCTAGCCGCGTAGGTTACGGGGTCGTAAGCGGCACTGGAGGCGAAGTGCAGGTACGCGTCGGCGACAAAGACTACTCGCCGCCGGAGATCTCCGCGATGACCCTACAGAAGCTCAAGAGGGACGCGGAGGAGTACCTCGGCGAGGAGGTCACAGAGGCCGTCATCACGGTCCCGGCGTACTTCGAGGACGCCCAGCGCCAGGCGACAAAGGACGCCGGCAAGATCGCCGGCCTCAACGTCAAGCGCATTATCAATGAGCCGACGGCTGCGGCTCTTGCCTACGGTCTCGACAAAGAGCACGAGCAGACCGTCCTCGTCTTCGACCTCGGCGGCGGCACGTTCGACGTCTCTATCCTCGAGCTCGGAGACGGGGTCTTCGAGGTTAAGGCGACGAGCGGCAACAATCACCTCGGTGGTGACGACTTCGACGCCAAGATAGTCGAGTGGCTCGCCGCGGAGTTCAAGCGGACCGAGGGGATAGATCTCTCGAAGGACAAGATGGCGACCCAGCGTCTTATTGAGGCCGCTGAGAAGGCCAAGAGAGAGCTGTCGTCTACGACCAGTACGGCGATAAACCTGCCTTTCATCACTGCCGACGCAAACGGCCCAAAGCACCTGGACCTGACCCTCTCGCGGGCGCAGTTCAACCAGCTAACCGCAGACCTCGTGGAGGCGACGGCAGGCCCGGTTCGGCAGGCGATGCAGGATGCGGGGCTCGGTCAGGGCGATATAGATCAGGTCATCCTAGTCGGCGGATCTATCCGCATCCCAGCGATTCAGGAGAAGGTCAAGGAGATAACCGGCAAGGATCCGAACCGCTCCATCAACCCGGACGAAGTGGTAGCCATCGGTGCCGCGATTCAGGCTGGTGTACTCGCAGGCGAAGTCAAGGACGTGCTGTTGCTCGACGTTACGCCGCTTAGTCTTGGTATCGAGACCAAGGGTGGGGTCATGACAAAGCTGATCGAGCGGAATACGACTATACCTACACGTAAGAGTGAGGTGTTCACGACCGCAGACGACAACCAGTCTTCTGTAGAGATCAAGGTGTACCAGGGCGAGCGAGAGATGGCAGCTTACAATAAGCTGATCGGTAACTTCCAGCTCGTGGGACTGCCGCCTGCGCCGAGGGGAGTACCTCAGATTGAGGTTACGTTCGATATAGATGCGAACGGCATCGTGAACGTCGGGGCTAAGGATCTTGGGACGGGCAAGGAGCAGCGAATCACGATCACCGCCTCAGGCGGCCTCTCTGACACGGACATCGACCAGATGGTCCGGGACGCGGAGGCGCACGCCGAGGAGGACCAGCGCCGACGCATGGAGGCCGACGAGCGGAACAACACCGATACCCTGGTCTACTCCGTCGAGCGTTCCCTGAAAGACGTAGACGGTAAGGTGGATGCTGAAAGCAGGGCCAGCGTCGAGGAGGCGCTCAAAAACGCTAAGGAAGCGCTCGCCGGCGACGATGTCGAAGAGATAAAGCGCCAGCGTGAGGCACTCCTCGCGGCGTCTCACGTCCTTTCTGAAGCGCTTTACCAGCAGGCCCAGCAGCAGCAGGATCATGCTTCAGGCAGCGACAACCCCGACGACGTGGTCGAAGACGCCGAGATCATCGACGAGGAGAACGACGACAATAACAAGAGGTAGCAACCTCGTAAGAGTGACCGGAGAGGCTCCGTTAGCTCCTCGCCGGTCGACGATCGATATTTGTGGGAGGTTAGAGAAGCTTTGAGCAGTGACGAGCGTCACGGCCGGGAGGAGGATTCCCCGGGTGAAGAGACCGTGGAGGAGCAACACAGGTCCGATCCCACCTCCGGGTCGGTGGAGATGGGAGGGTCTGAGGATCCGGGCGTAGCTTCAGAGCCTCCCAAAGAGGAGGACCTCGGAGAGGCCTGGGACGAAGAGCTATCTCCCGACGAGGAACTCTCCGAAGAGGCTTTGAAGGTCACACCGGAGGAGGTCTCGATGCTCGCGGACGAGTTGGAGGCAGCTCGGCGGGAGCGAGACGAGTACCTGGACGACATGCGGCGAATGAAGGCTGAGATGGAGAACTCGCGCAAGCGTCTAGATAGAGAGCGTACCCGCTACGCGCAGGCTGCCTCGGAGAGGCTGGTAGCAGAGCTTCTGCCCGTGCTTGACAACCTGGAGCGGGCTCTCGAGGCTCAGGGGGATGTTCGGGAGGGAGTGAGGGCTACGCGTGACCAACTCTTTGGCGTGCTCGTGCTTGAAGGGCTCGCCCAGATCCGCTCGGACGGTGAGAGCTTTGACCCGGCGGTCCACGAGGCTGTCATGAGCATGCCCTCCGACGAACACGAGGAGGATACCGTGGTCCAGACCCTAGAACCCGGTTACACCCTGAACGATAGAACCATACGTCCGGCGAAGGTTATAGTTTCCAAGCAGGTTTAGAGATGAAGACCAGGGACTTGTACAAAGTGCTCGGGGTGAGCAAGGGGGCGTCGCAGGAGGAGATCCGCCGCGCCTACAAAAGGCTTGCCCGTAAGTACCATCCAGACGCCAACCGGGATGATGCAGAGGCCGAGGAGCGCTTCAAGGAGGTCCAGCACGCCTACGAGATCCTCTCCAATCCTGAGAAGAGGCGCGATTACGACGAAGGCCCCCGGGCATATTTCGGCGGCCCCGGGGCGCAGGGTGGCGCGGGCGGGCGGATGAGCAACGTATCTGACCTCTCTGACCTGTTCGGCAATTTCGGTGACATCCTCGGCGGACGAGGTGGACAACCCCAGGCCATCCGGGGTGAAGACGTTAACACAAACATAACCCTCAAGTTTAGAGATGCATTAGAGGGAGTTACGACGCGAATCTCAGCGCCGGTCGAGGAGGCATGCGTGCCTTGCCGGGGTACAGGGGCGGCTCCGGGTACGGCGCCACGGATGTGCCCTGAGTGCTCAGGGCGCGGGGTGAGAGGTCGTGACCAGGGGTTTTTTGCGCTTTCGGAGCCGTGCGGGAAGTGTGGCGGGGAGGGCACGGTCGTAGAGAAGCCCTGCCCGAGGTGCGCGGGAAGCGGGAGACTGCGCAAAGCTCGGCAGGTTACTGTCAAGATACCTGCTGGCGCGAAGGACGGGATGAAGATCCGGGTGCCAGGCAGGGGAAGCGACGGGAGGAAGGGTGGCCCGCCAGGGGATCTATTCGTGGTAACGCGGGTAGAAGAGCATCCGGTCTTCAAGCCGCAAGGGGACGATTTTACGGTCGACGTGCCGGTTAGCTTCGTCGAGGCGGCGTTGGGGGCGGAGATCGAGGTCCCGCGGCCTGATGGGGGGATTGTAAAGCTCAAGCTGCCGGCCGGGACACAGGATGGCAGGCGGTTCAAGGTGCGTGGGGCGGGCGCGCCGCGGGCACGGGGAGGCGGAGAGCCTGGAGACCTCGTGGTGCGGGCTCGTCTCGTAGTGCCCGCGAAGCTAACCCGGCGGGAGAAGGAGATTCTGGAGGCTCTCGCAGACGAGCGTGACGAGGACGTGCGGGAAGGGCTCCTGCGGGCGTCGCGTGAGGCCGAACAGCGGTAGGGATCGGGATAAGGGGCCGAAATGCGGAAGAGACCGCTTTTCATGATAGGGATAGCGGCGGAGCTAATCGGCGTACACCCGCAGACCCTGCGGATGTACGAGCAGAAGGGGCTCCTGTGTCCACGCAAAAGCGTTAAGAACACGCGGCTTTACTCTCAGGAAGACGTAGAGCTCGGGAGGTATATACAGAAGCTCACCCAGGAGATGGGGATGAACCTCGCTGGGGTCAAGAAGGTTCTGGATCTGGAGAGAAGGATCGAGAGGGTAGAGGCCGAGAATCGGCGTCTGCACGAGAAGCTAGAGGTACAAAGTGTCGAGCACGGTAAGTCCGTCGAAGAGGTACATCGCAGCTATAAGCGAGAGATAATGTTGCTGCCTCGCGGGGAGATCGTGCAGAGCGTAAGACGGAGAGGACTCTAAGTGGCCGAGATCAAGCACTGCTACCGTCACCCCAAGAGGGAGACGCGCGTCTCGTGTGCGACGTGCGAGCGGCCTATCTGCACGGAATGCATGGTGCAGACAGACGTAGGGATCAAGTGTCCCGACGATGCCCGTCTACCACGGGGAGCTAGGGCGGGCGTGATGAAGCCGAAGCAGATCACTCTTACCCTCCTCGCCGGGCTCGGGGTTGCGCTCCTTGGCATCCCCATCGTGTACGTTATCTTCAGCCTGCCGTTTCAGTGGCTGATCTCCGCCGCCGCCGGCTACGCGGCGGGAACGCTGGTCAACCGGGCCGGGGGACGCAACGGCGGACCTCTGGCGATAGCCGTCTCGGTGGTCGCCG
>DASQMR010000359.1:0-1942 GCA_035645375.1 Rubrobacteraceae bacterium | reverse complement strand
GGCATTCCACTACGACTAACTCTCGCAGGCTACCCCGTTGCCGTCTCCGTTGCTGCCTGGTACGACCGGAACATTTTTCATTCCTGTCTTGCACAGTGGAGGTTTGGGATGGCCGACGTACCGCGCGGATCGCCGTGGTATCGAGCATAAGATAGTTAGTGCTATGGCACCCGGTTATCCTTGGCTCCCCACCATGTAAGGGGACGGACCTGCTCAGTTTTTCCTTCCATGATCAGGGCTCCGTCGTCTGAGCGGTGCAGCCGCCATGCCTCACCTTGGATGTACCCGACCTTCTCCACGTCGGGATAACGAATGACTTCGTGCGCCATCCGGGTTCCGAATATGAGGTAGGTGCAGGGCGCGTCCGAACGGTTCACGACCTGGTGGGCGTTCGCCACGCCCGCCGGCCAGCAGGCCGCGTCGCCGGGACCGAGCGGATGAGCGCCGTCCTCCTCGATCACGGTCGCCTCGCCCGAGAGCACGAAGAGGAACTCGTCTTCCTCTTCGTGCCAGTGCCTCTCGGAAGAACGCGATCCCGGGTGCAGTGTCTCGACATGGGCGCCGAACTGGGTCAGCCCGCCCGCGTCGGAATAGCGCAGCCGCTCGAAGGCGCCGTACTGTTCCGCTCGTCCTTCGGCTCCACGATCTGCCGGCGGCTGACCTTTCCGAATGATCATCTCGGCCCTCCCAAGGCGTGCCGTGCCCGTGATTGAAGCCGGCTTTGCCTCACCTGAAGTTGCATCAGGCGTAGGTTAAGTGGTTGACACGTCCCGTGCAACAGCAGTATGAACCTTACAAAACAGGCTCTTCGCCCCGGTCGTATAGGCCTATGTGACTGGGGCTATCCTGGGTTTCCGAGAATCGTAAACATCGGAAGCTAGGTTTCCGAGAATTAAGTTCGCCGGAAGCTTATAACTGCGAGAGGAACGTCGGTCCGCAACAACCTTAGGCACTCAGTGCTTAGCAGAGTTTAATCACTAGCGACAGACGCTATCGGGGCCGGGGTTGTTAGCCCCTGCCCTTTTCATGCCTCAGTTTCCCGATAAAAACATCACATCGGAAGCTCGTTTTCCGAAAAGACCCCTTAGCGGCAATTATGTGAATACGCAGTGCACTGTTCCAAAGGAGTCCTTCGGGGTATAGGTTGATGCATGGGTGTAAAGCGAGTGCGGCCGGTGGAGAAGATCGTGCGTCCCTTCCAGGAGTTCGCCGACAAGGCAGCCTCGGGCGGCATCCTGTTGATCGCGGCCGCCATCGTAGCCCTCGTATGGGCCAACTCCCCCTGGGGGGACAGCTACTATAATCTGTGGGCAACGAGATTCTCCGTCAGCTTAGGAACCTTCTCGATTGAGGAGGACCTGGCTCACTGGATCAATGACGGGCTTATGGCGGTCTTCTTCCTGGTTGTAGGCCTTGAGATAAAGCGTGAGATCCTGGTGGGGGAACTCTCTTCTCCGAGACGAGCGGCACTTCCAATCGCTGCCGCCATAGGCGGAGCTGTGCTACCGGCCATAATCTACGTGGCCATCAATTTCGGGACCGAGGGCGTATCCGGGTGGGGTATCCCCATGGCCACCGACATAGCGTTTGCCCTTGGCGTCTTGGCCCTGCTCGGCGAGCGGGCACCCCTAGGCCTCAAGGTCTTCCTAACGGCCCTCGCAATAGTGGATGACATAGTGGCCGTTATGGTGATCGCCTTTTTCTACACCTCCGACGTCTCCTGGAACGCACTGGCCATAGGAGCCGTGTTCCTTGTAGCGCTCGTCACAGCAAACCTGGCGGGAGTAGGCAAGCCACTGCCCTATGCTCTGCTTGGCATCGGGCTGTGGCTTTGTTTCTTGAAGTCCGGCGTGCACGCGACCATAGCCGGGGTGCTCATGGCGGTAACAGTACCAGCCAGTTCCTTCATCGATACCGGGGAGTTCCTCAAGCGAAGCAGGAG
>DASQMR010000358.1:0-2275 GCA_035645375.1 Rubrobacteraceae bacterium | reverse complement strand
CTCTAGACGCTCCCCTAGGCGTGAGATCACCGCGTAAGGGTCGTCGCGTTCGCCGTACATCAGCCTATTCACCCCTCGCTGGAGGCGGTCTCTCAAGGGCGCGAACACGATGGCGACTACGGCTGTGCCCACGAACGAGTTGAGCAGGGTGCCGCTCGATTTCAAGAGCAACCCCAAGCTCCCCACCGCTAGTATGTAGATCCCGGCGACCGAGGCGGTAAGCGCCCCGTATACGAGAGTGCGGTTTATGACTACGTCTATGTCGTAGAGGCGGTAGCGCAGGACGGCCACGGCGATAGATATCGGGATAAGGAGCATGAGAACGAAGAAAGCGGTGTTGCCTAGGAGGCTAGCAAGCAACGCGCTCTGAAGGAGAAGATCGAGCGCGGTAAACGCGCCGTAGCCTCCCAAAGCCGCCACCGTGCCAAAGACCACCCACTTGGTCTGCTGGCGTTGGGCCAGGGTCGACACCCGCTTGTAGCGGTAGGCCTGCGCCAATAGTAGGGCTCCGACGATGCTCGCGCTCAACAGGGCGTTAAGCAAGGGATGCCGCCACAGACTCAAGAACGAGTGGGGCAAGAGGAGAGTGGGCGCCAACACTCCTATCGACGCCAGCCCAAGCCAGCGCGACCAGCGGGGCACGAAGTGCCCGTCGGGGAAGACGTAGAAAAAGAGGATCGCCGATGCAGCGCCGACAAAAGACAACGCTCTTGCCGATGCCGTCCAGGCGAGAGAAAGATCCAACGTGAACAAGGGGATAGGAATCGCTGCCCCAAGCGTCAGAAGCGTGAGCGAGACCAAGAGCGCCATCCGATCATCTGGCCTGCGCCAGAAGATGAGCGCTCCGATCGCAGCTGAGAGTGCCGTGAAGGCGGCCTCAATCGCGACGAAGTAAGCGGCAAAGAACTCGGCAGAGAGGCCCAGATTCTTCAGTTCCTGCACCTTCTGCACGGTGAGGTGTGGGATCAAATTGCACGAGACGGCGTCGGTGCAGGGAGTCTGGAGCCTTGCGAACTCGCTCGGGATGCCGGAGATGAAGACGCCGACATACAGGAGTGCAACCACAACCCACGCCACGCGGGCAATGAGGAGCCAGCGACCCCGCAGGGTAGTGGGAGGCGCGCCACGGGCACTCACCTTATCGACTCCTGTACTCTGTTTACTTGCCTCTTCTGTCACAACACCACACTACAGCACTACCGTCTCCGAATCATTACGGATGCCGGGACAAAGACGAGCGGTGAGGGAACTTCCGAGAACACCCCTGTAGTAGAGCTTCGCAGTACGCCTACCCTCAGGACAGTGCAGCCTCCATAGCCTTCGCCGTCTGGTCCCCCATGCCGGGCAGCACGTGCGAGTAGCGGTCCAACGTCATGGCTACCGACGCGTGGCCCAGGAGCTCCTGCACAAGCTTGGGGTGGTGTCCGCGAGAGAGTAGCAGCGTGGCGCAGGTATGCCGGAGGTCGTGGAAGCGAATATCCGGCAGCCCGGCCCTCTTGAGGAGCGGCTTGAACGAGGTCCGGGCCACGTTGTGGGAGTCGAGCGGCCGTCCCGCGTGGATAGCGAAGACGAGCCCGTGATCTTCCCAAAGGCTCCCGGCCTTCAGGCGTTCGGCGTTCTGGGCCGCCTTATGAGCGGAGAGCGCATCCACAGCGTGGCGGGTGAGCCTTATGGAACGTCCCTTGCCGTTCTTCGGTGCCGTGAACCTGGGGCCGGTCTTGGCCGTTGACTTGGTGCGTCGGACGCGAAGCATGGCGCTTTCAAGGTCCACGTCCTGCCAGCGGAGCCCGAGCAGTTCGCCGATCCGAAGGCCGGCGGTGACGGCGATCACGTATAGGGCCTCCAGGCACTCCCCTCTGGCTTCCTTTAGGAGACGGCGGGCCTGTTCGGAGTCCAGGGGCTTAATCTCTTCGGAGTGCGCCCTGGGCGGCGTCGTGGCCCTGCAGACGTTGCGTGGGATGGTTCCCCACTTCACGGCTTGATCCAGAGCGCGGCTGAGGACGGCGTGGACTTGACGAACCGTACCGGGAGCGAGCCCGGAGTCCAGCTTTCGTTGGTAGAGAGCCTGGGCGTGATCAGGAGCCAGCGTCTTGAGCTTTTGGCGCCCAAGGTCAGGCTTGATGTGGCAGCGGATTATACGCTCATAGCTCTCGTACGTCGTGGCCTTGACGGAACCTTTGACCGTACCTTCGAGCCAGGCGTCCAAGAACGCCGAAAGCGTCCGATTCTCCCCCTCAAAGATAAGTCCGTCGTCACGGTCCGCCATCGCCTTGGT
>DASQMR010000357.1:0-10016 GCA_035645375.1 Rubrobacteraceae bacterium | reverse complement strand
GGGGTGCAGCCTGGCTCCGAGGCTCCGGACTTTGAGATGGAGTCTACCGAGGGCGAGAGGATGCGCCTGAGCGAGTTGCGTGGTCAGCCGGTGCTTTTACATTTTGGCAGCGCCACCTGACCGATCACCACCGGTTCGGTCGAACCGATGAAACAACTCTACAAATCGTACGGTGAGAGGGTGCGGTTCTTTGATGTAGCCGTGCGACAAGCTCACCCCGGGGAGCTTAGAAGCGCCTACCACAGTTACGAGGAGAAGCTGGAGGGGGCGCGAGAGTACAAGCGCCAGGAAGAGCTCCCCTGGCCTCTCCTGGTCGACGATTACGAGGGAACGGTGCACAAGGCCTACAGCGGCGAGATGGCCGATCCAGTCGTCTTGCTCGACTCTGAGGGGCGTGTGTCTTTCTACGGCATGTGGACGCATGCTCCCACCCTGAAGAAGGCTATCGACGAGCTTCTAGCACGCGATGGACGGGGGGTAGCCAACGGGGGACTCGACCGCGTTCCTCATCTCCTGGCCTCGTTCGTAGACGGTTGGCGCGGCCCGAGGCGTGGAGGCAGGCGGGCGGTCTTGGAGTACGACCTTGGCGGTATGGGAGCCGGTAGCATGAGCTTCCTCGGGAACAAGGCCAAGCCATTGCTCGGGCCGCTCGCGCTGCGCGCAGACCCGCTGCCCGTGACGGCGCGAGTTGTCCTCGGCGGAGGGGTGGTAGCGTCCGCTGCGCTCCTGGCGGGGTTGTTGGCCGTCGCGGCTCGTCGCCTATAGGAGGTTACCAATGAACGCTATAGCGGAAGTCCGCCCGCGCATCGGTCTCGTGCAGGCCGGGGTCATCCTCATGGCCCTGATAACAGCCGGCATCCACCTATACTATGACATCTACATCGAAGACCCAGCCCGACCGGGATTCTGGCTGTTCCTTGGGAACGTGATCGGCTTTGTGATTATGCCCGCCGCCCTGTACTCGTCCATACCTTTAGTGGAGCGGTTCCGGCGCGTCATACGCACGGCGCTGGTCGCACAGGCGACCGCCTCAATCGTATCGTTTCTCTATGTCTACCTGGTGATATTGCAGATATCGTTTGACCGCGTGGGATTGGTTGCAAAAGCCGCCGAGCTCCTGGTCATCGTTCTGCTTACCGTCGAAGCGTCCACTAACTCAAGAGGAGAAGACGGTAGGCGTAGCGCACTGGTGCAGCTGGTAGTCGGGCTTATGCTGGGGGTCGGGTTGTTCGTTGCCACGATACCGTTGATCTCGGACAACTCCTGGGATTACCTGTTTTTGGGATGACTCAGTAGCCCTTTTGTCATCACGGGAGTCAGCGCCAGCCCTGCGCGGCGAGCCGCAGACGCACATCGACGAGGCGGTGGAGGTGAAGGAGTACCAACTTCTCCTGATCTCCTTCTACAAGCATTCCTGACCGCGCTTTTGTGAGCGTAGTTGGAGTTGCGAGAACGTACACTGATGCTTCGGGTTTCCGAGAAGTCCTCGTGTCGGCAACCTGGTGAATAGAGGCAGCGGGGCAGCTCCCAAAAAAGGATAGATGCAAGCTCTCTTTCGAGCAGGCTAGCTAATTATTAGCGGTTGTGAACCTGGATTCGATAAGTAGGCTTATGATGCAGCTACTAAGAAGAGCGCTGGCACTTTACTAGAAGGAAGCATAGATGGATCAATCGTATAAGCCGCAAGGATATTCAAGCGTCTCGGCATACGTCGTCGCTAATGGCGCGCAGCGCGTCATCGATTTTCTGACCGATGCGTTCGATGCTAGGCAGACACGCCGCTACGACATGCCCGACGGCTCCATCATGCATGCCGAGGTACAGATCGATGACGCGGTCGTGATGATCGCCGATGGCGGAGACGATAACCCGCCCTTCCCAGTTTGGCTCCACGTCTACGTGCCTGACGTGGACGCGTCGTACCGGCGGGCCCTGGACGCTGGTGGACTCCATATCGATGAGCCGAAACAAAGGGAAGGTGATCCTGACCGCCGCGCTGGGGTGAAGGACCCGGCAGGCAATACTTGGTTTATTGCTACCCAGATCGGTTGAGCCTGGCGTAGAAACCGGCGGCGGGGTAGCGCGTGTGGGGTGAGTTTCCAAAAAAGGTCTTAGAGACTATCTAATAAAACCTAAGCACGTGCTAAGCGCCTTACCATCAGCCGACTCATCGCGGCGTAAACAAACGCTTCAGTAGTGGCGCACAACCTCTCGTGTCCTTGCTTATGCGGCGGTTCTGGCTTAGCCAAGCGAAGATACGCTCCACTACCTAGCGCCGCGGTAACGCCTCAAAGCCTCGATGTGGAAGCAGTCTATTCCAGTCGATCTCGTTACCTTCCTTCGCCCACTCCTGTGCCCACTTCATCGCGATCTTCTCGGGTATCGGTCTCGGCGTGCGTCGCACAACCTCAACTCTTAAGCCGAGCTCCTGCTCTGTCCACTCCTTGCCTCTGCCATGGTATCCTGCGTCCACTCGCAGGTAAGAGAGGCGCGGAAGGCGCTGGCGGGCGGCCTTTAGCAGCAGCTTGATGCCATCCTGCTCGGGGACCTCGACGCTGTGAGCCTTGGCCTGATCTCGCGGGGGCTGTGTACCTTTGGGCGCCCTCGTCTTCGCTTCTTTGGAGCAGTAAGGTAAGGCTCGAGGCAGAACCATTCCGCGTCCGACAGGTCGGTAGGGTATTCGTTCCGTCTCGTAAGGCGGAGCGTAGGTCACTGTTTCATTCACTATTTATCGGGCAGTTTCTAGCGACAATACAGCGCATAGAGGCAAGAGGAAAGGCCGGGTACCTCGTCGGGACTCCGGCTCTTTCTCGTGTGCGTTTAGCACTGGGTGGGTAGTAGGAATAGTAACGCTGCGCAAGCAGGTTGGGCATATTCATAAGGTGCAAGTAGAGGAATAGAACGGGGGCCGAAGTGGAAAAGCAGCACGAAACTCTGTACACACTGCAGCAGATACGATTGAATCTCGACGAGGCTCGCACACTCTCTCGAAGGCTAGGCACTCCAGAGGAACCGTACGATCTGGAGGTCACGCTGGACACTATCATCATGGGGGTCGACGCCCAGATCGGGGCGCTGGAGAACGCCGGCGAACCCAAAGGGGCGCAATAAGACACACCGGAATCTCGGTTTCGGAAAAGACTTCTTATCGGAAATTGGGTGAATAACTGAGTATTGTAGCCTTACTGAAGGACTCCGTATAGAAGAGACAGCAGCATCTTTTTTGCAGAAGGACTTGCCTTGTCTATGCCTATTGGTTAAGTTCATAGTTAGGTAAGGGTGAGGGGTGTGCTGCGCATTGCAGGAGAAAAAGGATAGCTTGGATAGAGAAAAATTGGTAGCAGGCAATGAGGAGCCGAAGGATCAGCAGCGTAAGGCAGAAACGCCTGAGCAGCGTTCGTCGCCGCCGGACCAAACTGCAGAACCCTCGGATCACTCGGTGGTGCTCCAAGAACACACCACGCCTGCAGCCGTGACGCCAGAATCGGGGGCGCACCGCGAGTCCGAGGAGCGCACCAAGAAACTCCTTGCGGCGTACCAAGAAACGCTTGAGGTAGCTGAAGACTTGCCTGCAGTTGTTTGGGTACGGTGGAGCGACAAGGGGCTTGGGCGCTTCCTGAAGGTCCCCTATTTACGGTGGTTCCTTCGGTATTTCCTAACCCATCACATAAACAAGAGTTTGAGCGCCCTCAACCGACGGCTCCACGCCATTGCCGCGTTAGCCAGCGACCCTGAGGTCAATAAAGCGGATCGCGAAACCGTGAAGCTTTATCTACAATCTCTACCGCCGCCGCCGTATAAAAAATTGGTCTTCGCAGCTGTCATTGCAGCGGTGCTATTGGCGCTGCCACTGCGAGACTTCGGCAACGTGCTCGACGTGCTTCCCCTGGTCGGAGCATTGATAAGAGTCGATGTAACTTATATGGCCAGGGCATTTACAGGCAGCGAGTTTGATGACACGGTGCGAGCCACGCTCGTCATGCTGTTGACGCTTTTCGTCGTAGCATCCTTGCTGACCTCCCCGTTCGGGTTGAAACGCCTGCTCTTTAACCTTCACCCACCTACTAAGGAGCGCATTGCTTCCACCGCAGCTAGGGACCATGCCTTCAGCATCGAAGGTCTCTACGCCCTGGAAGATCGCGTTTTTGATGAAATTGGTCTGCGACGCCCAAAGGAGGGCCAGTGGGACCTTTTGTTTCTAACCCTTGTACTTATGCTACTGCTCCTCCTCAGCCTGAGCCTGGGCGTGCTGGCTCTCGTTATTGCTATGTCATGGGACTTGACGTTAGAAGTCAATACGGACGCTCCCGCACACGTCAACTTGTCCCTTCCAGAGGTTCACTGGATCTTTTATGCCTTGCCCGCGATGATCTTCTTTGTTGCGTTCGTTGTGCTGCTCAAACGGCTTATCATTGCTTGGCGTGGGCGAAATCGGCCTGCGAGTACTTGAGGATTGATCTTAGAGCCAAAGCCTCTTATGGATGAGAGGTATAGAGGCATCCTGTTCCTTGTCCTTATTCCTTCATGCTTCTTGAGTTTCCTGGAAGACCTCTTAGCGGCAACCCGGTGAATGGAGATAGCCCTTTCTGTGAGAAGAAGTAGGCCGAGGCCTGTATGCTCCGGCCTTCTGTTAAGGGCTCGAGCAGGTCACCCACCATCCCCTCGGTCCCTTTGGGTAGTATCTCAGCATTTTCGGCGGTTCGCGTGAGTATCCGGACATCTATCTAGTTACGCGCGAGTAGTTCATATGCCGAGTGAGAGCCTACCGTTCCCGTACCGCCCAGGACAAGGATTTTCGTTGCTGGCTCCTCCTTTAATTTGCTGATATTCGTTCTCAACCCTCATTGTTCTTCGTAGTCGCTATATCTCCTGCCAATGACGGTGGTATGTTGCGGTCGAAGCGAAAGAGGTTCTCCGAGTCGCGGCGATCCTTGAGTGCAACCAACCTCTCCCAGTCTTTGGGAGAGTAGGAGGCGCATACCCTCTCCGGACTCGCTCCGTCGAGATCCAGGAAGTTGACGAATTGGGTGCCGCTCGCGTGGGGCTTGACGGCCTCGGCAACGTAAGCCGGGGCAGGTTGAAGGTTCTGGAGCCGCTGCGGCCTCTAGGGAACCGAGTGGATGTACGGGCATCTTAGAACGTACTTGGGAGCCCTATATCAGGGGAAGGACAGCTCGATCTCCGGCTTCTCGCCCAGTGTAGCGGAGAAGCGGACCTTTAAGGTGTTGTCACTTCGTACGGTTGACGGGGGAGCACTGGCTCGTCCTGCCTCAGGTAGATGCGCAACCCACGATCGATGTGGGATACTGCCTTTGAACCTACTACCAATGAGGAGTATAAGGCGTGGGTGTTACTGACGAGCTGCTACAGAACAACGAGGCCTATGCCGAGTCCTTCGACAAGGCGGATCTGCCGATTCCCCCGGCCAAGGGCGTGGCCGTGGTGGCGTGCATGGATGCCCGCCTGAACGTCTACGGGATGCTCGGCCTACAGGAGGGCGATGCGCACGTTATTCGCAACGCCGGCGGGGTGATCACGGACGATGAGATAAGGTCCCTGGCCATCTCTCAGCGTCTCCTCGGCACGCGCGAGATTGTCCTTGTTCATCATACCGATTGTGGGATGTTGACCTTTACCGACGACGAGTTGAAAAGCCAGATCCAGGACGAGGTCGGAGTGAAACCGCATTTCTCTATGGAGGCGTTCTCGGACCTGGAGGAGGACGTGCGCCAGTCCATCGCTCGCATCAAGGCCAGCCCGTTCATCCCTAATAAGGACTCCGTACGCGGCTTCGTCTACGAGGTCGAGACGGGCCGACTGCGAGAGGTCACGTAGGGTCACATAGGAGGGACGTTGGCTGGCCTTCCTCGGCCGAGCCGTGAAGCTCTCGTCGGGGGGTAAGGGTAGAAGGCGCGGCGGCCCCTACAGCACTTCCACCTGGATCCCCGCCTCGTCTCCTACGGACGTAGAGAAGGCAAGCTTCAGGCGGTTGTAACTCTGAATATCACGGGTCGGTATGGTGGATCACCACGACTTCGTCCGTCCCGAGCAGACGCTCGGAGATGACAAGAGAGCAGATAGCATCCTCGCTCACGCGCCCGCCGGCGTTGCGAATAACGTTCGCGTCGCCTACGTCCAGCCCGAGAAACATCTCTGGGTGCAGCCTCGCGTCCATACACGTCACCACCGCCACGTTGCGGGCCGGCGGCGCCAGCAAGTCTCCCTTACCGAAGGATGCCGCATACTGCTCGGTAGCACTCTTCAACTCGTTGAACCGCGCCATCTCTTGCCTCCGCAGTCTCCCGTTACACAACCTGGTTCATCGTACTGAACGGGACCACCCCCCGCCTCCAAACGCAGCTACGGGAGCCATGAGGGACGGGCGGTTTAGCGGACCCGGCGTCGGTGTGGATTGATGCGCGAGCGCTGGAAGAGGCGGTCGAGGTAGTGGTCGGCCACGTAAGCGCCGGCGATGCCCCCGATGACGCCGAGCACGATATCGAAGATGGTGTCGGGGAGGGCGTGGTCTATGCTGGCGTTCGGGAAGAGGAGGTCGAGCACTATCTCAACGCCCTCCCAAGCCACAGCGCCTACGAGCCCGATCGCAGCCCCCGTCATCATCGCATGGCGAGGCGTATTGAAGAACTCGTCGTCACCGCCCATCCGGTAGACGATCTCCGCCGTGATCGCCACGAGCGTAAACGGCGTGATAACGTGCGCGATCTCGTCGTAGAGCGGTATCGGCTCGAAGATGTCCCACAGAAATCCCGCCCCGTTGAGGAGCGTGCAGAGCACGATCAGCCAGATCACCCAGCGTCGCGGCACCTAGAACCTCCCTCTCACTTCAGTCTGCATACCGGCGAGTCTACCCGTACCCGGCCCTTCTCCAACCACGATGTTAAGCTACCCGCCGGACAACTACCGTAAGGAGACCCATGACCAGCGGCTACATACCCCCATCCGGTGAGCCAGACCCTGACGACATCCTCGAAGCCCTCAAGAGAGCGACCCGCGAAGACCCCAGCCTGCGAGGACGTTCGCCCGAAGAAGTCTCCCGCGACCTCGCCCAGGGCGGCTACCTCGAAAAAGAGCCCTCCCCCACCCTCGTGGCAGAGATGCTCGGAGCCCTCGAACGCGAAGAAGGATAGCGCGACAACTGGGGCTTCACCATCTCCGCTTGTCAGGATCGCAGCGCCGATTGGGACCTAGATTCAGGAGCGAGGGCGAGAGACACGCCAGACCCAGGCGATCAGCACGAGTTGCAGCGGCAGGCGCGCCCAAAGAAGTGCCACCCACCACACGGGTTTCTCGGCGGCGCGCGCATCGAGCAGCATCTGCGCGTTGGCCGGCCAGACCGCGACGAGCAGCAGAATAAGGCCGATCCCCGCACCCCGACGAGTTCGCTCCGCGAGAAGTCCTAGCCCGCCCGCGATCTCCAGCGCACCGCTCAGATATACCAACTCGCGATGCAGCGGCAGGTACGGGGGCACGATTTGTTCGTAGGCATCGGGGGCGCGGAAATGCAAAGCGCCCGCTACGATGAAGATCAACCCCAGCAACGTGCGAGAGAATGAAGGACCTGCGTCCATACATCTCCTCCCTACGCTTTCGCCGGTCTCAGTGACAGACTACGTAGCTCACAGACTACGTAGCTCACCAACGCACTCAGGTGGAACGCAGTGTCCGGGTCGTCCCTCCTCAAGCGCCCGACCGCTTCGCCTACGATCTCCAGGCTCCGCTCCATCGCCTGTCGCAGGAGACGGTCGCCAGAGTAATTCGCCGGCGCCTTTCCCTCCGTGACGGTCATGACGAAGGAGACCGAGTCCTTTATCTGTTCGAGGGTTCTCGGTGTCCGCTCAGGCCGCATACAGGGGGATGCGTCTCTTCTGTACGTCCTCGGCGAAACGCCGATCCTTGCGGAGCGCCCCCTCCGTTACCAGGTACACCCCTCGGCCGAAGAGACTCTCCAGATCCTCTTTCAAACCGAAGTAGCGGTCGAGGAGATCTAGCGGGTCCGTCCGCTCGAAAGACACGATGAAATCCAGGTCGCTGCGTCCGACATCGAATCCCTCGCCCGCCGCCGATCCGAAGAGGTCGATCCGCTCGACGCCGTGGCGCCGACAAACCTGGACGACTCCCGCCCTCTTGTCTTCGATCAAAGCGATCATGCGATCACCCTACCATAAGACGGGCATTCTCCGACCTACCCTCGCAGCGTTCCTGGTGCCCCTTCTCGTATTCTATTGTAATGGCCGGAGAGAGGCCGATGCTGCCAGCGACCCCTAACGCCCCGTCATCTTTTTGGCGTCGAGCGCCTCGTCGAGCTCTTCCTCGGAGAGGTCGGTCTGCTCGCGGGCTACCTCGCGGATGGTCTTGTCGGTCTTGAAGGCTTCCTTGGCGATATCCGTGGCCTTGTCGTAGCCGACCTCGGGGGCGAGGGCGGTGGCGAGCATGAGGCCCTTCTCGACGAGCTCGGGACCGCGCTCGGTCGCCTCCAGGCCGGTGACGGTCTGCTTGGCGAGGTTGGCGGCGGCGCTGCCCAGGATCTCGATGGACTGCAGGAGGTTGTAGGCGATGAGCGGGAGCATGGTGTTGAGCTCGAAGTTGCCGCCCTGGCCGGCGAGGGCTATCGTCGCGTCGTTGCCGATGACCTGCGCCGAGACCATCATCGCGCTCTCGGCGATCACGGGGTTGACCTTGCCGGGCATTATGGAGGAGCCGGGCTGGACCTCGGGGAGAGCTAGCTCCGCTAGGTTCGCGCGCGGACCGGCTCCAAGCCAGCGGATGTCGTTCGCTATCTTCATGAGCGAGACCGCGACGGTCCTAAGAGCCCCGCTCGTAAAGACGGCCCCGTCCATCGCGCTCTGGGCCTGGAAGTGGTTCTCGGTCTCCCTGATCTCGACCCCGAAGCGCTCGGAGATCCGCTCGCACACCTTGCTCGCAAACTCGGGATGAGTGTTGACGCCGGTGCCGACGGCCGTACCGCCGAGAGCTACCTCGGCGAGGTCTTCCCGGGCCTTTTGCACGCGCTCTATGCCGCGCTGTATCTGTCCGGCGTAGCCCTTGAACTCCTGGCCGAGACGGATCGGGGTGGCGTCCTGAAGGTGCGTTCGGCCGGTCTTGACGACGTCGTCGAACTGGCTGGCCTTCTCTTCGAGCGCCGTCTGGAGCTTCTCAAGGGCCGGCAGCAGGTCTTCCTTGATTGAGATGAGCGCGGAGAGATGGATGGCGGTTGGGATCACGTCGTTCGAGGACTGGCCCATGTTGACGTGGTCGTTGGGGTGCACGGGAGACTTCGAGCCGAGCTCGCCGCCCATGATCTGTATTGCCCGGTTCGAGATGACCTCGTTGGCGTTCATGTTCGTCGAGGTGCCGCTCCCGGTCTGGAAGACGTCGAGGACGAAGTGCTTGTCTAGCTCACCGTCCACGACCTCTTCCGCGGCCTCGACGATACCGTTCCTTATCTCCTCGTCGAGAAGGCCGAGCTCGTGGTTCGCGTTAGCGGCCTCAAGCTTTATAGCGCCGACGGCCTGCACAAAGCGGCGCGGCTTGCGCAGGTCGCTTATCGGGAAGTTATCCAGGGCCCTTCTCGTCTGGGCGCCGAAGAGGGCGTCGCGTGGGACCTCGACCTCGCCCATCGAGTCGCGCTCTTTGCGGTGGGCCGTCTCTTGCTGGGTCATGTGTGAGCCTCCTATCGAAAGCGTCTGCGGTCGCGTCATATAATTCCCCTAATGGACGAGCATTATACGAGAGGTGATGTTTTGGAGTCTCTAAACCACGCGCTGAAGGAGTGGGCGGTCGCCGTAGAAGCGTTGGAACGCGGCGAGACGGCGCTCGTGGTGCGAAAGGGCGGTATCCGCGAGAAGGCGTTCGCCGTCCCGAAGACACGCTTTCTCCTCTTCAAGGGCTACGAACACCAGAACGAAGAGCAGCTAAAGCCCTCCTACCACGACCTCCTCCACTCCATCCCGAAGCTGAAGGATGACGGGCCGGTGAACTTTACGTCCTTCGCCGAG
>DASQMR010000356.1:0-11274 GCA_035645375.1 Rubrobacteraceae bacterium | reverse complement strand
CCGGACTCTTATTGGATGGATACGATGCTCCACGAGTTCGGCCATGCCGTCTACGACAAGTACATTAATCCATCCTTGCCATACCTGCTGCGCTCCGTGGCGCACACCAGCTCTACCGAGGCCATCGCGCTCATGATGGGCCGACTGGGCCGCCAAGCTGCACGTCGCCCTCGCCCCCGTCTACTACCACAACTACGTCCTGGGGCACCTAACCGCAGCCCAACTGCGCCGCCACATCGAGAAGAACGTAGTCGAGGGACCGCTCTACGAGCATGAGCTCTCCGGTCGTTACCTTCAGGAGGACTTCTTCGGCCCCGGAGCTCACGACGACTGGCGCATGACCGTACTTCGGGCTACCGGAGAGCGACTAAACCCCGCGTACTTCGTAGATATGCTGCTTTAGGCGCGGTTGGCCTAAAGACTCGTTCCCTAATATCCGGCAGCTTCACCACCCTTATACCCGAACGCGATAAAAGCGTGCGCCAGAGCGCGTAGCCGCCTGACTTCCGCCAAGGCAGGAGACCTTCAGAATGTATAGCACGGGCGGGCTACCGCAGCCTGGCCACCAAAGTAACCTGGCAGGAAGCCGCAAACCTCTCGCAAAAGGTGCTTTGTGGCTGTCTAGGCGGAGGAGCGGCTGCCTCATGGCCGCCCCGATGGTTTTTAGCTTCTAGAAGAGCCGAACAGGTAGTCGGGACGGCGCGTGTTGGCAGAGGTGTTAGCCCCATACCTCTTGCGTGGTCTCGACGATCAGGCGCAGCTTGTCGAACTGCTGCTCACGCGTAAGGTCGTTGCCCTCAAAGGTGGATGAGAAACCGCACTGCGGCGAAAGGCAGAGCTGGTCTATATCTACGAAGCGGGAGGCCTCCTCGATGCGGCGCTTGAGTTGATCCTTATCCTCGAGCTCGCCCCGCTTACTCGTGACGAGACCTAGTACGACCATCTTGTTTCGGGGCACGAAGCGCAGGGGTTCGAAGCCGCCAGAGCGCGCGTCATCGTACTCGAGGAAGAAGCCGTCGACCTCAAGCCCCCCGAAGAGAGCTTCGGCTACGAAGTCGTATCCGCCCTCGGCCGCCCAAGAGGAGCGGTAGTTACCGCGGCACATATGGGTGGTAATCGACATGTCCTCCGGCTTATTCGCGAGCGCCCGGTTGATGGTGCGGATGTAGATCTCGTGCTGGTGCTCGGCGTCGCCGCCCAGATCATTTGCTACGCGCTCGCGTTGACGTGGGTCGTTCAGGTACGCGAGGCTGGTATCGTCGAACTGCAGGTAAGTGCAGCCCAGATCGCCCACGGCACGGACCTCCCCGGCGTAGGCCTCTGCGAGGTCCTCCCAGAACCCTTCGAGATCCGGGTAGACCGACTCGTCGATCGCCGCGCGTCCGCCGCGATAGTGGACCATGCTTGGTGACGGGATGGTCAGCTTCGGCGTGACACCGGCTGTGACTTGCTCGGCCAAAAACCGGAAATCCTCGGCGAAGATGGGATCTTGCAGACCGACGCGGTCCTGCACGCGCAGCGCGGCCGGCGTGAACTCGATCTTCCCCGCCTCGTTGCGGAACTCCACCTTCATGTCGTCCTGGGCCTTTTCGATACCGCCGAGCTGGTAGATGAAGTCCATGTGCCAGGAGGCGCGGCGGAACTCGCCGTCGGTCGCGGCCTGGAGACCTACCTCCTCCTGCATCCGCACGACCTCACGGATCGCGTCATCTTCGATGCCGCGCAGCTCCTCAGAGGAGATGCGGCCGGCCGCGAAGTCCTCGCGGGCCCTGAGCAATTCAGGCGGGCGCAAGAGGCTCCCGACATGATCGGCGCGGAACGGCGGCTTGTTGCGAGTCAAGGTCGACCTTCCTTCCTCAGTATTTGGGCCTTGGCGCATCATACCCGCAGTCGGCAGGTCGTGCCCCTAAGAGGGCTGAACCGGCACCCCCGAGTGATCATGCTTAGTCGATCCTCTCACAAACGATTCCGAGACGACCCTACGCGCCTTCAGTAAAAAGCTTTGGGACGAGTGCTGGGCTAGAGCTCTTCCTCTTCCGAATATCAGAGTGGCGCCTGCTACTAAGCGCCTATACCTACCCCCTCGCGCTCAGCGGGCTGCCTCGGCCTTCGCACGCGCGGGGGTCCACTCCGTCCAGAGCTTTGTCGGTCCCCGAAACTGAGCATTCGCAGCGAATTCAAACCGCTGGTCTGCCGGAGCTAGGCGCAAGTCGGCGAGCTTCGTGATCTCCTGCTCGTACCCGGCGCACGTTCTCGCGCCATCTCGTGCGCCAGCGTAGCCCGGGTGCCTGAGAGTGCCTCGGCATTCTCGGCTCGGCAGCTCGCCGTTCGTTTTGTCTACCTCAGGTAGCCAGGTACGGGCTGGTACCGTATATCTGCAGGCCCTCTGCGCTAGGTTCTTCGCCCAACTCCATGCGCAGGCGGTCTACCCTTCCGACGAAGCCAAACTCTTCGAGCAGAGCGCGAGCCTGACCGCCGTTAGGGACGGAGATCTCAATAGAGATGTCGCCGTTCGCGTGCAGGGCACGGACGAGCAGGGCGCGGGCGACCTCTGGCTCCGAGGCCAAGAAGGGGCCGATGCGAGTACCCGTTTCCGAGACGCTGCGAACGAGATAGCCCCTTATACTGCCGGATTCGTCGCGAGCAATTAATCCCCAGCCAGGGTGGCGCTTGAGGGTAGCTAGGATCAAGGCGGACCGGTCTCCTCCGAAGGACCAGCGATCTACTCCGTAGAGCTCGGGCAAGTCCCCGAACAGCAGCGGAGCGACCTTGACCTCATCTTGCCGCAGCCACGCCTCCCGCGGACGAACGCCCTGGATGGTGTCTGCAAAAGAAGCCTTTTCGAGACGATACGAAGTGCGGTGACCTACGAGTGCGAACCCGAGAGACCGGTAGAGCTTCTCGGCTTGATACGTGGAGTCGAGTCGAACGGTCCTACACCGCTGGGAGAGTAAGTAAGAGACGGCCCAGGAGGAGAGAGTCGCGCCGAGACCGGCCTTGCGAAAGTCATGGTGGATGGCCAGGTGACAGAGTATTCCGATCTCTCCAAGCGGCACAGCGCCGACCATGCCGATAAGGCGTCCGTCAGGGGCCTCGGCGATAGCCCAGCGGGCGTCCCTCATGCCGCGCAGTAACCCGAACGCGTTCGGGTCTGCCGACCAACGCACGATCTCCCTCAACTCCCGTATCCTGTCGAGGTCCATCTCCCACATCGGCCGCACGCGTACCCCGGAACCCTGCGCGCCGGATGCGCGTACGGGCGGATCTAACTCCGGTTCTTCTTTTTTGTTGAAGGCTAGCAAAGTAGTTATCCAGACTAATCAAGTAGCTGCGTGACTAAGAGAAACTCCAGTATCGCCGCCGGAGAGGCTCGGCGGGAGTCAACGCCCCAGTCGCCTCCCTAGAGAGCCGAGCGGGGCAGGGGCGGTCGAGGAAGACGCCCCTTTAAAGGAGTCTGGATAGATCCTATGTGATCTCGATACACACCATCTACCTTACAACACGGGCCAACCGTATGGAAGCTCCTCATCAAAACCACCATATACTCGATCTCAAAGGGTATGCCGCTGTAATCTGACTTGCTAGAGGTTTTTTACGTGTTAAGGACATTTTTATGGCAAGAACATCCCTTTTTGTTACAATACCGCACAGCTAACCAGCAAGCTGATCTACACAAGGAGCTAAAGGCAAGGTGCGAGCCACGCTACAACCGGGTTTGACGAACAGGTTAACCAAGTATTTGAGAACCACACAGCAGCTCATTGAGGAGGGGCGAGACGCAGTCTCGAGCAAAGAGCTCGGGGACTTCACAGGGATCAACCCGGTGCAGGTCCGGCGAGACTTGAACGCGATCGGGTTTTCAGGTACCCGCGGTGTAGGTTATCAGGCCTATGACTTGGTCGAGGCGGTGCGCAGTATCCTGGGCCTGAGGCAGACCTACAACATCGCGCTCGTCGGCGCGGGCAACCTGGGAAGCGCCATCGCGAGCAGCACTATCCTGCCCAAGCGAGGGTTCGTCATCCACGACGTCTTCGACAACGACCCGCAGAAAATCGGGCGAACCGTCGGCAATATCGTCGTCAAGCACATAGACGAGCTCAAGAAGAGCGTCGCGGAGGCGGACGAGATCATCGGTATCATCGCTACCCCTTCGTCCTCTGCCCAGGCCGTAGCCGAACTGATGGTCGAATCTGGAATACGGGTCGTCCTCAACTATACGGATGTCCTTCTTCATGTTCCCTACGATGTCGACGTACATCGAATAGATCCAACCGCCCAACTGATGCATACCCTCTACTACCTTACCCAGGTCGGCGGAGAAGCCGCTTCATAAGTAGTAGTTAGTCGCCAACTTGCGGCCCTCCAGTATCCAGTAGGTACTGGAGGGCCGCACTTTTTTCGAGGCTAAGAGTCCAAACTAGCGCGGGAACACTGCCTGACATACCTCTACATAATCGCTAGTAATTAAAGAATAAGAAAGGAAGAGCCTGGAACGTACCTAGGGGTGATAGGTGGGGAAAGGGAAAGGAGGAGTAACGCCCCAGGCTCTTTAATTGTATGTCGATTTGGTTCGCACCAACCGACTACAAAAATATACCGCGCTCGCCACACTTTGTAAAGGCTTTGGAACAGAAACCGAGGGACTTTCCTCGATTCCGTCCAGAATTTAGCTCCAATCCGCACAATATCCGGTATTAGTGCGCCTTATGCGTAGCAAGTGTTGCGATTTTTAAAAGTTCTCGTGATTTCCTTTGTAAACATTCTGCTCCCGCTTCCAAACGGTCTCGGAAGCGGGGACTCTCAAGGTGCTTAGAAAGGAATATCGTCAAAATCTTCTTCGTTAAGGTCTACGTCGTTGCGTGGTGACTGTCGGTTGCCGCCACGTCCGCGTCCTTCGCCACCGCCGGAGGTTGCGCCACCTTCGGCGTCGCCGCCGCGGCCGAGAAACTGCACATTGTCAGCAACTACGTCGACCTTGCTGCGCTTCGATCCGTCCTGGGCCTCCCAGGTACGGTACTGAAGCTTGCCCTCGATCAGGATAGGGTCGCCCTTCTTCTTGTAGTTGGCGATGGTCTCACCGAGCTCGCGCCACGCCGTAATGTCGAAGAAGTCCACCTCTTCGTTCTTGGAGCGCACCCGGTTCACCGCAACCCCGAAGTCGCAAACGGGGATACCGTTGCCCGTGAACCTGAGCTCGGGGTCTCTAGTAAGGTTACCTGCGAGCACCACCCGGTTGAAGCTAACCATTGCGTCTCCTCCTTCTCTAGGCTACTGAACGTCAGTCTACCGAAACGTCGCAGCTTCTCAAGTACATAAATCGTAAAAAGTTGTCGAATTTTTCGGACGGTGTTACCTTCTATTATATGGAAGAGTTTCTTTCGAGCGGAGATGTAGCGAGGATACTGGAGGAGCGCGGGGTGATGAGCACGCGGACGTTCCCGAGCTACGTTTCGATCCGCGCCTGGGATCTCGGACGCATCCCGGAGCCGGATGCGGTTATAGGGCGGCGCTTCTACGGATGGCGCAGGAGTACGATAGAGCGGTGGTTATGGAAGCGGGGAGAGCTCTCCGGAAACCCGGAGGAGCAGGCCCCGGCATAGAGGGAGATTTCAGCCGCCCTCAGTGAGGCGACATCAGCGTTGCCGTCTTTGATAGTGACGATCACATCTCCATGCTCGTCGTTGCGGAAAACCTTCGCGTACGCCTTACAGGAGCGCTCGAGGGTCTGTGGAGTAGGATAGCCGTAGGAGTTGTCGGCCCACCTGTATAATCGCTATCTCCGGCTTGAAGCTGTTCAAAAACGCGGAGTCGAGGAGTTCTTCGACCCGTGATGCGTGACTTTCAGGACGGCGAGCGAACGGTGTACGAGCCGTTGCTCATGTACTCCTCTGACTTCTCTCAGCGTCGCCGGCGAGCAGTACGCGTTCCGAGCCGTGAGATAGAAGAATGCCCACGGAGTTGTCGTTCGTCTCCGAGAAGAGCCTGTCCGATGGCGGAGCTATAACGTCGATGTTGTCTTCAAAAACACCCAGTCTCGAGCCGGGGTTTAGCGTGCCCCTCACCTCCAGCGCGTCCCCTATGTGGGCGTTGATCCGTAGGCTCAGCAGCCGGTAGACGCGGTGGCATTCTTCGGGAACGAGGTCCTCGAGGGCCTCCGATACTTGACCAGCGTAGAATTCTTAAATTGGGTATAGGATGCTCGCAACTTGGTTACCGTGTTTTTAGTTGACGCTTTCACCTATACGAACGCGTGATACTCGCTGTAGGTGCTCTTCAAGGCAGCTTGAAAGCTTGCCCCTTGCTCATAAAGATCTACTACTGCCCCGAACAATACTAAGGACTCTTCTGGAATAGCACTGGAGCAGTAATTGCTCTGAATCTAGGAAGTACCGACCCCAACACAGCCCTCTCTCCCCTTGACGACTTCGTTATATGCGGGCATTAATCAAGATGATAAAAGTGAAGCTGGCTAGCATCTAGGGCGAGGAGAGCTCGCGTCTAGCAAGTAGCTTCAGACCCCGCTCGGCTCCGACTTTGTGCGCTCCGCGCGCCTCATCTGGCGCGCACGAACGCTCCGCTAGAAAATACTGCCTTAGGCTCCGGTATCCTCACCTTCGATAGGACTGCCGCCAGGTTGGAGATCCGCTCGACCAGGTAGGAGTGCCCCCGCCGCTGGTCCACCTCGACCTTTCCCTCCAACAGAAACGCGCCGCTTCGGTGCAAGACGTGTCCGTAACGCTCGTACACATTCTCGAAGATGGTCGCCTGAAGCAGCCCGGCCTCGTCCTCGATCAGGAGGAAATAGACCGGCTGGCCACTCTTGGTCGGGGGGCGCTGCAGAGATTCTAGGAGCCCCGCCGCCTTCGTATGACCATGTGTAAGTTCCAGGATCTCCGCGCTTGAGACTACGTCCAGCCTACGAAGAGCGTTGCGGTAAGGAGCTAGCGGGTGACAGGATATGTTTAGGGAGAGCGCCTCCCACTCCATCTTCTCCCTCTGTCCGACCGTGAGCGGTAAGAAGCCGGGACCTCGTATCTCGTGAAACCTCTCCCGCGCCTTCGGGCGTGCCGGATGGGACAGCGATAGCTCTTCTTGGTACCGTTTCCGCTGGCCGGAAGGTCTTCTCGGGAGAGTTCTTATCTCCGAGAGCAACGCACTACGTCCGCCTGCGTCGCCACTCGGAGAGAGCGCGTCGAGGAACCCACCCTGGACCAGACTCTTCAGGGCGTTCTTCGGCACGACGGTCCTCCTGTAGAGGTCGTGGGCGCAGTCGAACGGATTGTGCTCCCTCTCTTCGAGGATAGAGTCTACGACCTTTCGGGAAAGGCCCTTAGCGTAGGCGAGACCAACTCGTATCGCGGCACCGTCCTCTTCCACGGTGAAGCCCTCTCCGGAGCGGTGGACGTCGGGTGGGAGAATCGAGACTCCCTCCCTGCGCGCCTCGTTCACTAGCGTGCGGGGGCTGTAGAAGCCTATCGGCTGCGAGTTCAGGAGGCCGCAGAAGAACTCTGCCGGATAATGACGCTTCATGTAAGCTGAGGCGTAGCTCAACTGCGCGAAGCTCGCCGCGTGAGCGGCGGAGAAGCCGTAGGCGGCGAATCCCTCGGTCCACCGGAAAACCTCCCAAGCGGTTTCTTCCGGGACGCCGCGGGCGACGGCGCGGGAGACGAACTCGTCTCTCATCCTCGCCATCGCACCGGGACCGCGGTCGCGGGTCATGGCCCGGCGGATCTGATCGCCCTCGGCAAGGGAGAAGCCAGCCACGATGTGCGCTACCTCCAGGACCTGCTCCTGGAACACGAGCACCCCATAGGTTGGGCGGAGCACAGGGTCGAGGCTCGGTAGTGGCACCGAATACGCCTCCTTGCCGTTACGCCGCTGCACGTAGGGGGTGAGCAGATCGCCGCGGACAGGTCCGGGTCTGAACAGGGATATCGACGCGACGATGTCCTGGAAGCGACGAGGCTTGAGCCTCCTGGAGAGGTGCATCTGGCCTGGCGACTCCAACTGGAACATGCCGGCGTTCCTGCCGGTACGGATCAGGGCGTAAGTCTCTCTATCGCCGGGGGGGAGGTCGTAGGGATCAACCTTGCGCCCGAGGCGCTCTGAAGCTAGCCCGCCCGCCTCGGAGAGCGCCGTGTGAATGCGCAGGCCGAGCAGGTCGAGCTTGGGGAGCCCGATGTACTCCAGACCATCTTTATCGTACTGGCAGCGCGGCAAGCCCTCCGTTCCGCTCGGCTCCAGAGGCACGAGCTCGGAGAGGTGGCGCACGACCGTACCGAAGACCATCCCGCCGCTGTGGGTACCGGCCTCCCGATTGCGTCCCTCCAGGCCTGCAGAAAGCTCCAAGAGCAGCCAGTACTTCCGCCGGTCCTGCAGAGGGTGAGCGCGCATCTGCGGCTCCCGGAGCGCCTCCTCCCACCCTTCCAGGCCGGCGTAGACACGGTCTCGGTCCCTGAATCGGGTCGGGACTTTCCTCGAGAGTGCGTCTATCTCCGAGGGAGGGTGCCCCAGGGCGCGGGCTGCGACCCTCACCGCGCCGCGCAGGCTCATGGTCTGAACCGTAGCGGCCTCGGCGACCCCGTACTTCTCGTAGCGCCGAACCATCTCAAAGCGCACCTCGTCACGGCGCTTCGAGCAGAAGTCTAAGTCTATGTCCGGGGGATCACGCCGCCCCTCGTGCATGAAGCGCTCGAAGAGCAGGCGGTTGGAGAACGGCTCGGGGGTGGTCAAGCCCAAGCAGTAGGCGACCAGGCTGTTCGCGGCGCTACCCCGGCCCGTCACAGGTATACCCTTTTCCTTGGCAATCCCGGCCGCCTCGTGGGCGATCAGGAAGTAAGAGGTGAACCCCAGCTCCGCGATGCAAGAGAGCTCCCGCTTCAGGCGTGTCCGGATCTCCCCCCACGTCACGCCGCTCTTCCCCTTGTACTTCCTCTTGGCGCCGGCGACGGCCAGCGCCGCGAGCTTCCGGGCCGGGTCCTCCCCGCCTGGCATAACGACGTCCGGCACGTGGACCTTCCCCGCGAGCCTCACCACCCCCGCGCACCGCTGCGCGACCTCCGCTGTGTTTCTCAGAGCCTCGGGTCGGTCCGCGAAGATACCGTTCATCCTCTCCGGCGAAACCATATACAGACGATCCGTAGGACGGTATTCGGGACCGGGCAACATCGTTAGGTTCGAGGCAGCCACGAGTACCTCGTGAAGGCGGTGGTCCGCGGGGCGCACGTAGGCAACCTCGTGAGCGGCCAGGGTCGGCACCCCGAGCTCACGGGCGAAGACCTCTACCGCCCGCACGTTCCGGCTGGAATGCGCCGTACCGTCGTGCGTCAGTTCAGCGTAGAGACCGCCCGGTCCGAAAGCCTCCCGCAACGAGGAGAGTGCCCGGCAGGCGTCTCCCCGAGGCCTATAATTCAGCACGCGTTGAGGGAGGAAGCCGAAAGGAACGGCCCCGGTCAGGCACACCAGACCCCCCGCGTACTCCATCAATTCGTCCAGGGAACAGCGCGGGTTGCGCCGCTCGGCCGCTGAAGGCCCGGAGCGCATCCGGTACGAGGTTATGAGGCGACACAGCGAGCTGTAGCCCTCCATACTCTCGGCCAGCAAGACCACGTGCCCGCCGCCTTCCATCGAAACCTCGGCTCCGATCACGGGAGAGATCCCGACCTCCTCGCACGCCGTCAGGAAGCGCGGCGCACCGTACAGGCCGTCCCGGTCCGTTAGGGCGAGCGTCCCGTAGCCTATGCCCGCCGCGACTTCCACGAGCTCCTCGGGCTTGGCGGTGCCCGAACCATAGGAGAAGCCGCTCCTAACTTGGAGGTGGACGAAACTAGAGACAAAGCCCGGGCTAGAGCCCATCCTAGTCCACCACCCCGACCAGAAACCATCCTCCGGCCCTCTCCAGGGCGAGGTCCACGACCCCGCCGCCAGAGACGACCACGCGGAAGAGCAGCCGGTCCACCGAAGCATCTTCATCCCACCAGAGGCGGACCTCCCGCCAGCGCGCTACCACCTCCACCACCGGCCGCCTGCGCCAAGAGCACCGGCCCGCCAGAGGTCGCACCACCTCCGTGACCCCCGACCCCGGCCGGCGCCTCAACTCCACCCGTTCCGCACGCAAACGCCCGGTGCTCCCTACCGGCCCCTTGGCCAACCCCGGCAGCTCCGAGGCCCGTGATAGCCAGGGCGCGCAAACCAGATGCTTCGCCACCTCTCGCCTCGACTCGGGGGTAGGAAACAGCGGTTGCGCAAAGCCAGGCGGTCGCAGCGGGTAGTCGTGGATCTCCGAGACCGTCACCTCCATGAGCGTCCTCCTCTCGCTCGGGGCGCCGCGGCCTGACCCATTGCGGGGTCGAGAAACCCACCCGCGTCCGGTAAAATACCGGTCAAGGGCGAGCGTTCCCGTCCTCCCCAAAACCCCGAAAGACCGACCTCGGTTTGGCGACTGGCGGCTCGGTCTCTCGGAGGGCCCGGGCGGGGCGCTCCTCTTTTTTCTATTTCTCCAGCATCAATCTACATCAACTGCGCAGCCTTGGTCAAGCAGCTGCTTGATATACTCGGCGTTATCCGCTACAGTAGTCCCCACGATGGGCGGCGAAGATCTGCATCCCCGGAGGGCCGATATACTCCGGTTCCTCGCGCGCACAGCATCTGAGGGCGTCTCCCCTACGGAGCGGGACATCGGCAGGGCGGTTGGCTTGAAGAGCACGCAAACGGCTCACCACCACCTCACGAGGCTGGAGGCGGACGGCTACGTGGAGCGCGGGGAGGCCAGGAGGACCCGCAGCCACCGTCCGATAAGGCTGACGGAAAAGGGTTGGGGGGCCGTCTCCACCAGGCCGCTTATGGGGCGAATCGCCGCGGGGCGCGGTCTCGAGGCTATAGCGGACGAGGAGCCCTTCTCGCTCGTGACGGAGATCCTGGGTACCGGCTCGGGCAAAAGGCGCATCTATCTCAGGGCGACCGGAGATTCGATGCGCGATGCTGGTATAGGCTCAGGAGACATCCTGGTGGTCGAAGAGGATCCATCGCCGCCAAACGGAGCACGGGTCGCGGCCATGATCTTCGCCTTAGGCGGCGGCGACTCGGAGGCCACGGTGAAGAAGCTCTACCGCGAAGGCCGCCTCGTCAGGCTGCGTCCGGAGAATGGAGACCACGAGGACATCGTGGTGGAGGCCGAAAGGGTTAGGATCTTGGGCAGGCTGCTCTGGAGCATACGACGCCAAGACGGCCGTAGATAACCACTGGGCTTTCTCCTCCCGGTCCGCTTGTATCTCT
>DASQMR010000355.1:0-4994 GCA_035645375.1 Rubrobacteraceae bacterium | reverse complement strand
GTGGTCGCGTATATCGGCGGCTTCACGGCCCTGATGGCGGCAACGATGGCGCTCACAAAGAAGGACATAAAGCGCGTGATCGCGTACTCGACGGTCTCGCAGCTGGGGTACATGATGCTCGCTCTCGGGATCGGGGCGTTCACGGAGGGTTTCTTCCACCTCTACAACCACGCCTTCTTTAAGGCGCTCCTCTTCCTCGGAGCGGGGAGCATTATCTACGCGATGAATAGCTACAACATGTTCGAGATGGGCGGCCTGCGGCGCAGGATGCCTATTACTTTCTGGACCATGGTGATAGCGGGCCTCTCGCTCGCGGGGATCTTCCCGCTTGCAGGCTTCTGGTCGAAGGACGCCATAGTGGCGGCAACGTTCGTGGACCACTATTACGTGCTCTTCGGGATGGCGCTCTTGACCGTATTTCTCACGGCCTTCTACATCTTCCGGGCGATCTTTGTGGCGTTCACGGGCGAACCGAGGACCGAAGGGGCGCGGGAGGCTGTTGACCCGCCGGGCATCATGACGGGTCCGATGATGATACTGGCCTTCCTCGCTGTCGCGAGCGGCTGGATCGGCATCCCGGAAGGATTCGGTTTGGGTATACGCGATTACTTTGCGGAGTTCGTCGAACCGGGCGAGTTCGTGCAGGGAACGCTCGCCCTGGAGCCTCACTCGTTCAGCTTCATTATGGCCGCGTTGTCGGTGATAGTTGCGCTAACAGGGATCGCGCTCGCCTACTTGCTCTACGTGCCCAAGCCCGAGCGGGCGGCGTCGCTCGCGCGCAGGTTCCCGGGCGTCTATGCCTTCCTCGACAATGGCTGGTACTTCGACGATCTCTACCGCGTCCTCTTCGTGCGTCCCGCGATAGCTATCGGTCGCTTCGTAAGGCAGTTCGACCGGCGCGCTCTCGGCGGGCTGGTTACAGGCATCGGTAGGGGCGTCTCGGGACTCGGAGAGAGGCTGCGGCCGTTGCAGAGCGGCGGGGCGCAGAACTACGCGTTGTTCATCCTGGCGAGCGTGCTGATGCTCGCCGTGATCGTAGGGGCGCAATACGCCTTCCTGACGGTTGCCTTAATCGCCGGTATCTCACTGATCGCCGTCGCGGTAGGGGGGCGCCTGTGATCACTACAATAACCATCTTCTTCCCGCTGGTCGGTCTCATCCTCATGCTCCTCCTGAAGAGCGCCGACGAGAGGGCGGTGCGCTACAGCGCTTTAGGCGTAGCGGCGGTGCCGTTGCTGCTCGCCACGTACATCTACCTCCGTCGTGGAGACGATCTTAGCGCTTCGTCGCTGACCCAAAGCTTCGACTGGGTCTCGTCGTTAGGCATCGGTTACCGGGTGGGGCTCGACGGGCTTGGTTTCGGGATGTTCTTCCTCTCGGCGCTGCTTACGCTCATCGCGGTGCTCGCCTCGTGGGACATACAGGAGAACTTGAGGCAGTACTACGCGATACTCTTCGTGGCGGAGCTCGGAATGCTCGGGGTCTTCGCGGCGCAGGACTTGATCCTGTTCTACGTATTCTTCGAGGTTACGCTCATCCCGATGTACTTGCTCGTCGGGATCTGGGGAGACGAGAACCGGCGACCGGCGGCGATCAAGTTCTTCATCTACACTTTCTTCGGGAGCACGGTGATGCTCGCGGGCTTTCTAGCCCTCGGGATCCTCTCGGGGCCGAACTTCTCGATAGAGGTGTTGAACGGCAGCGGCCCGCTCTCGCGGACTGCCCAGATCGCCGTCGCTGTTCCCATACTCTTAGGGCTATTAATAAAGGTGCCGGCGGTGCCGTTGCATAGTTGGCTCCTGGACGTGTACGTCTCCAGCCCGACGAGCACGAACGTGATGCTCTCGGGGATACTGCCGAAGCTCGGGACTTACGGTCTGATCAAGATAGCCCTCCCCCTGCTGCCGCAGGGGGTGGAGCCGTTCCTGCCGGTAATCGCGGCCCTGGGGGCGGTTAATATTATCTACGGCGCGTTCGTTGCGTTTATGCAGACTGACCTGAAGGCGCTCGTCGCCTACTCCTCGATCGGGACACTTGGTTTCATCCTGCTCGGTATAGCCTCCGGCAACGTGCTCGGGATCAACGGTGCCGTGATGCAGCAGGTGACGCACGGCCTCTACTCGGCGCTCCTGTTTATCATCGTCGGCATAATCGCAGCCCGAACCGGGACGCGCCGTATCTCCGAGCTTGGAGGCCTGGCCGCACGCATGCCGTGGGCCGGTAGCCTTCTCGCGCTGGGGGCGCTCGCGGCGATGGGGGTGCCTGGTCTTGCGGTCTTCGTCTCGGAGTTTATGAGCATCATGGGCGGGTTTATGACGTTCCCGGTGCAAGGAACACTCGCCGCCGTGGGCATCCTGCTCGGGGCGATGTACCTCTTGTACATGCTGCGGCGCGTGATCTTTGGTCCGATAGAAAGGCCGGCCTTGGCGGAAGCCAAAGACGCGGGACCGATAGAGATGGCCGCTATAGTGCCGCTCGCCTTGTTGCTCCTGATATTGGGCATCTTCCCGAGCCTGCTAATAAACGTCCAACAGCCTGCCGTGGAGCTTGTCGCGGCTGTGATAGGGGGTAGCTAGTGGTTACGGCGCAGACCTTCGTCGGACTAATACCCGAGCTTCTGGTGTTCGTACTCTCCGTGCTGGTTCTGATGATCGGGGTCTTTGTCCCTCGGGCCACCGGCCTCGTCGCCGGACTCGCGGCTACGACCGCTCTGGCGGCGCTTGTCGGAACGGCTGTACTTCTGGTCGCCCGTTTCGAAGGGAACTTCTTCGGCGGCGGGTACGTAGTGGACGACTTCGCGTTGTACTTCAAGCTGATCGTGGCACTATCTGCGTTCTTCGCGGTGCTCGCGGCCGCCCGCTGGTCCGGTGAGACCGGCGACGCGCCGGAGTACTTCACCCTGATCCTCTCGGTGGCTTTGGGAGCAATGTTGCTCGTATCGATGCGCGACCTCTTCGGCGTCTTTGTAGCGATAGAGCTGGCGACTATACCCTCGTACGCGCTCGTAGCATTCGACCGGTCACGTCGCGAGAGCTCCGAGGGCGGGATGAAGTATCTGTTAACCGGTATGGTAGCGGCCTCCATACTTCTCTACGGTATCGTCTTGATCTACGGCGCCGCAGGCTCCGCCCAGCTCGCGGATATCGCGGATACCTTCACCGGACGGCTCTCGCCTGTAGCCCTGCTCGGCCTCGTGCTGCTTGTATCGGGATTCGCTTTCAAGATATCGGCGGCCCCGTTCCACTTTTGGACTCCGGATGCCTACCAGGGCGCCCCGACTAGCGCTGCGGCGTTCCTCTCCGTCGCCCCGAAAGCGGCGATCTTCGCGGTACTCCTGCGCGTCTTCCTCGAAGGAATGCCAGGCGCCGCCTCGACGTGGGCGGTGCTCGCGGCGGTGCTCGCGATCGTGACGATGTTCGTCGGCAACCTCTTCGCTTTGAGACAGCGCAACCTCCGACGCATGCTGGCGTACAGCTCCGTGGCCCACTCCGGTTACATCCTCGTGGCGTTTGCATCGCTACGCGGGGCGGGGGCGGAGACGGCAGTACAGGCCGTACTGATCTATTCTGCTGCCTACTTGCTGATGAACATGGGCGCGTTCCTCGTCATAGACCTTGTCGGCGAAGAAACCAAGAACTACAACGGCCTCTTCAGGACCAGGCCGGGCGTGGCGCTCTCGATGGCGGTCTTTATGGCCGCTCTAGTTGGAATACCGCCGTTGAGCGGGTTCTGGGGTAAGGCCTGGGTCATACTGGCCGGCGTTCAGTCCGGTTCAACCGCCGCCTACCTTGCCGTCGGTGCGCTCGTGATAAACAGCGTTATCTCCGTGCCCTACTACTTTGGCATCATCCGCAACATGGCTTTCGAGGAGCCGGTTACGGATGGCGGCGAGCCGAAAGGTATGGGAGCGGTCAAGCTCTCTGTCTACGTCCTCGCTATCGCTACGGCCCTCTTCTTCATCGTTGTCGGTCCGCTGGCGACGCTGGCGGGAAACTCCGGGCTTCTGTAAGAGCGTCGCTGTGCGGCTCCAGTGCTCGCCGGTACGCCTAGTTACGAGCGACTGTCGAGCTTCGGGCATCGCCTCTCGCGGCGAACTGCCACCACGAGACGCAAGGAATTTCTATCTATTTGCTCTAGCCGGAGAGCGCTACTTGGTGTAATCTTCCCGCTGCTATGAAGGCTGTCGTTCTGGTAGGGGGACAGGGGAGCCGGCTACGGCCGATCACCTACGACGTCCCGAAGGCTATGGTTCCCTTGAGGAACCGTCCCTTCATGGACTTTATGGTCGAGTTCTTGAAAGGGGGCGGGCTCAACGGGGCGGTGTTGTCTCTGGGCTATCTACCCGATCCCATCCAGGAGTACTTTGATGGGCGTGATCTGCACGGGTTCTCGATAGATTACGCCGTGGAGGACCGGGCGCTGGGGACGGCCGGTGGCATCAAGAACGCAGAGGAGTACCTGGACGGCGGGCCGATCGTGGTGGTCAACGGGGACGTGCTCTCCGGGGTGCGACTCGGCGAGGCCATCGCCAAGCACAAAGAGTCGGATGCCCTGGCGACGATCACGCTGACCAGCGTCGAGGACCCGACGGCGTACGGCCTCGTCGAGGTGGACCACGATATGATGGTGCGCCGCTTTCTTGAAAAACCCGCCGCCGACGAGGTGACGACGAACCTCATCAACGCTGGCATTTATGTGCTGGAGCCGGAGGTATTAACCATGATACCCGCCGGACAGGAGTCGTCTATAGAGCGTGAAATCTTTCCATACCTACAGACCGAGGGGCGTCTGCGAGCGTATGTTTCCAGCTCTTATTGGAAGGACATTGGCACCCCGAGGAGCTACCTGGCCGCTTCCCAGGACGTTCTCTCCGGTCACGTTGGCGCGGGTGAGAACTTCGATTTCCTACAGGTTGCCCCCTCCGTAAAGGTGGGCAAGGGCGTAAAGGTTCTGCCGCCGGTCTCCGTGGCCCCCGGGTGTGTTCTAGAGAATGG
>DASQMR010000354.1:0-2019 GCA_035645375.1 Rubrobacteraceae bacterium | reverse complement strand
GATGTCGCCCGGTGTCACCATACCGTAGGTCTACCGGAAGAGGTGGAAAATGTTCGTCGCGTATGGTGTGCATCAGAGGCGGCTGATGGAGCTTATCGTGACCGCCTTGGCGGCTCTGCTAGTGAGTAGCTGTGGTGATAGCGGTGGAGGTGGTAGCGGTGGAGGTGGCAGCGGCGAAGAGCAATCCTCCTCTGAGGAGACACAGCAGACCAAGAGCGCCTTGTTCCGGGTGGATACGTCCCAATCTGCACAGTCTACGGTCCAAGAAACGACCAGCGAGGAGGATCGCTTCTCTGCCGACAACCTACAAGAGTTGGATAGTACCATCGCACAAGTAATCGAGGACAAAGACCTTCCAGGGGTTTTGGTTGCCGTATCGGTACCCAGGGAAGGTGAATACGTTAGCGCCCAGGGTACGGCGAACTTAGACACCGGATCAGAGCCACAGACAACCGATCAGTTCCGTATGGGCAGCGTCACCAAGACGTTCGTGGCTACGGCTATTTTGCAGTTGGTTGATCAAGGGCAGCTGAGCAAATCGGATACGTTGTCCAACTGGTACCCCGACTTCCCTAACGCCGACGAGATCACCGTAGACGACCTTTTGAGTATGCGCAGCGGGATCGCCGACTATTGGGATGAGGAGACGATAAAGCAATACTACGACAACCCCTTTGAAAACGTGACGAACGAAGACATCATCGAGGAGGCGGCGGCCAAGGCGGATCAGTTCGAACCGCCCGACCAGGAAACCAAGTACACGGACACAAACTACAACATTCTCGGAGCGATACTAGAGAAAGTTTCTGGCAACGACATCGCCACCCAACTCACCGAGAACATCCTCATCCCGCTGGGGTTGAACAACGCCTTCTACCCGACCGACGACGAGTTGCCCGGCGGGCTGCGTGGATACGGCTTGAATTCGCAGAGCGAGGAATTCGAAGACAAGACCGTCCTCAACCCCGCTCCCGCGGACGGAGCGGGGGCTATGATCTCCGACGTCTCGGACTTGGGAGTTTGGGCTAGGGCACTGTACAACGGCGCTCTGCTAAACCCCGAGACCCAACAAGCGCGCCTTGAGACACAACCCCTGGAAGGGGCACCTCCGGGGGGAGCGGGGTATGGCGAGGGGATCGGAGGAAATGGGGGCATTTGGGGTCACGGCGGTACTATCTCCGGCTTTAGCACCGAGATGTGGTACATACCGGAGCAGGACGCAACCATCGTGATCAGTGTCAACAGGTCCGATGAGGAGATGGATAGTCACACCGGCGAGGTTCTAAAAGCCGTCCTCACGAGCTTCTTCCCGGAGTCCCTCCCGAGTGGGTAATCGACTAAGTTTAAAGGTTCTAAAAGGAAAGCCCCTATTCACTAGATTGCCC
Organism: Rubrobacteraceae bacterium; assembly: GCA_035645375.1. GTDB lineage: Bacteria > Actinomycetota > Rubrobacteria > Rubrobacterales > Rubrobacteraceae > Rubrobacter_F. Next base: position 634 of record DASQMR010000354.1, on the reverse strand, counting down.
AGAGGAGGTCTTCTCGGAAACTCGAGGCATAGCCCCGGTCCTGTAGGGTAACTCTATACGCAGCGGACCGGGGCCATGCACGAATTGCCGCTATACGTTCCCGGAAACTCAATAATTAGGAGTTGTGCCTTGGCCCCCGCCCTCATGGGTATATACCCTCTGGGAAAGGTACCACCAGGAGCAAGGGAGAAGAGCGCAGTGACCGAGGAGCATACCCAAGAACATGAGAAGCTATCTTGCCCGAACTGCGGCGCGCAACTGTCCGATGAAGCTGCCAACTTCTGCCCGGAGTGCGGTGCGGAGCTGCCCGAAGAAACCGCCCAGTTCTGTTCGAACTGTGGCGAGGAGCTTCCCGATGAAGCTGTTAACTTCTGTGCGAAGTGCGGAGCGGAGCAGCAGGGCCAGCAGGTGGCGACCAGCGAGGAATCGACACAACCTTCCGATGAAGAAGATGATGAAGAAGAAGCCCCTCGCCGAGGAGGGGGGCCAGAAGGTCCTTCCCGCAGGCCAAGCGGACCGTCCGGGAAGATTAGCGGACCTTCTGGTGGTCCTTCTGGTCCTTCCCGTAGACCAAGCGGCCCATCCGGGGGTCGCAGCAGAGGACGACGGGCCAAGGAAGGCGTAGAGCAAGCCA
>DASQMR010000353.1:0-110183 GCA_035645375.1 Rubrobacteraceae bacterium | reverse complement strand
GTTTGTGGTGCCACCAGAGAATGTTGAGGTATTGAATCCTGCTGCAGGAGGGGGCAAGAGCATCATTTCTTTGCAGACGTGCACCTTCCCAAACTTCGAGGAGCGCTTAATAGTTCAGGGAGAACTGGTTGCGTAGTAAGGTGCGTTTGATGATCACCGGTTTCCGAGAACACCTCTTCTCGGCAGTTGGGTGAATAGAGGCGACGGTACATCCCTGCATCTCTTGACACCTTTATTATTTGCGGGCATTAATCAAAGAATTAGCTAGCCTGCCGGGGAAAGCGGGGAAAGGAGGAGATGCACAATGCATGTAGAAGAAAGCGTAGTAATTAACCAGCCTGTAGAGAAAGTCTTTGGTTACGTATCCAACCCGGCGAACCAGCCGGAGTGGGCAGGCCCGGTCGTAGATGTACACGACCTACAACAAACTGCGCCAGGGGAGTGGAGGGAAGGCGATAGGTTCACGCTCGTCGGCAAGTTCCTCGGCCGCTTTTAGAAGGAGAGCTCCAGACGCGGCGCAAAACGATCCGAAGAAGGCTCCAGCATTGCGCGCTCGTATCTGACGGGTTTCCGAGAAGCTATATACCGGAAGCTAGGTTTCCGACAAAAATTCCTGGCGGCTAATCCGGTGGACAGAGGCAACGAAAGTCGTTGAGGAAGGCGACAACCTCTTCAGCGCGCCGCTTAGTTTGTAAGTTGATTTGTAACAAAACACCGTCCTAAAATGTTGGTGCGTGTTGGTGGTCGGCTCCGCATCAGCAAGGAGCTAGAAAAACAGGAGCGAGGAGGTGATGGTATGAGGATCGTCGAGCGCATACCGGCGCACTACGAAGTCGAAGAAGTTGAGGACTTTGGCCGGAGCTACAGGTGGTATCCGGAGCAGGTCGTGCTCGAGTGTAATGCCTGCGGTACGAGGACGACCCACAAACGGTCGAACCTCACAACTTCAATCATCGCTTGCGAATGTAAGGCGAGAAGCACAGCAGACATCCGCGAACAACTGCTCCGAGAGGTGCCAATCGAGGATGACGTCACCCACCCTTGGCGGTACTGGCAGCCGAAGGTGGGGGCCGGAATACCCGTTTGACGCCGCAATCTTAAGCAGGAGTCGAACGCTGCACGCACCAGAAGGGTGGGGCGACTATGCCCCGCTCTATTTTTGTGCCCTAGAAGCCCTAGAGCTTTCTAGAGACACCTTTGCGGCAATTCGGTAAACAGGGACTGTCTGGAGACGAAGGTGTGAGGTTCCTTCCCGAACCACAGCGTCTAGGCGCAATCTGGCAGTGTTTTCTATAGCATATCCTTGATCGATCCGGACGCTTCGTTTTGGAAGGCGAGGCCCTGGTCACGCCTGCGACCACATCGATCATCGGCGATCAGCCACGATATCATTAGGATTGCAGCACCTCGCAGCACGGGGTAAGGTGTAAAACGGCTTAGGTATGCAGGATTTACAACTGCCTGCAATCTACTGAACATGTTGCTGCGAATTGTAGTGTCGAAGACCGCAGATTTTAGCCCTATTCGTAGCCCTGCTAGCGACCCTTGCGAAGAGTAGGGGGGCTGCAATTTGCGAGGCGGGCGTCGTTGAACGATGAGGCCTGGCTTCTGAATCTTAAACGGAGCATGAGACCGGAAATAAATTCGAAGCTAGCTATGCCATTGTGTAGAAAACGGGGTAGAATGCAACTCAATGCCACTCTTAGATAAGCAACGCCGGGCAATAGATACGAGGCGCCCTGACTACACCGTCTTCAGAAAGAGGCGTAGGGTCGGGCTCCTTGCCTTCGTTCTCCTGTTGGCAATATTCCTTGGTGGTGTTTCGTATCTCCTCTCGGGCGGCTCCGAGGATACGGCGGAGGAGCCGGTGGAACAGGCCAACGCTCCCGTTGTAGAAGAAGCGGAGGAGCCGAGCCCCGTTGAGGAGGCTGCCTCCGAGGAGGAGTCGCCTGAGGAGACCAGCTCTTCGGCTGCGGCTGAGGAAGAAGTGGCAGAGCCAGCGATACCGGCTCCGGAGGACCCCACGCTCTTTCTGACTGTGCCCCGTTTAGGAGTTTACGGTCACACGGTCAGAAATGACGACTCCGAATTGGCTCTGGACGCAGGGGCGATCAAGGTGCCTTCGACGGGGTTCCCCTGGGAGGAAGAGGACACCAACACGTATATAGCGGGTCATCGTGTCGGCTGGCCGGGTACAGAGAGTTACTATCAGCTATATGAGTTGCCGTTGATGCGTGAGGGCGACGTGGTCTACCTAGCGGACACCAACGGTAGAGCCTACCAATACAGGGTCTTCGATATCTTCGCCGTCAGTCCTTACCAGAGCGAGATTACTCTGCCCATCGCGGGGAAGGACATCGTCTCGCTGCAGACCTGCACCGAGAGCCTTACAGACTGGTGGACTATGGGACCCGGCCTCTATGGGGGAGGCCCAGAGTCTGGTCGGCTGGTGGTTCAGGCCGAGCGGATCTAGAGAACCAGGTTCAATCTTTTCCCGATCTCCGAACGCCCTATATTCTCTCTAGCGCATAGCTTGCGCCCTTAGCGCACGGGGGCGGGCGGCTGTTATACGGCTGTTATAATTCCTTCAGCTTTAACTAAGTAAGCGAGAGTGGTGGAATGGTAGACACGCTAGATTTAGGATCTAGTGCCCTCGGGCGTGCGGGTTCAAGTCCCGCCTCTCGCACAGCTCTCGCGGAGGCGCGGCGGCTGATGAGGTCGGTCGAGTAGAAGATAGGGGCGTATGTCGGCTAACGTTACGAAGATCGAGGACAACAAGGTTCGCATCGACGTCGAGGTGTCTGCCGAGGCGGTCAAAAAGGGTGTCGAGGCGAAGGTCCGCGAGTTGAGAAAGCAGATCAGGGTACCGGGATTCCGTCCCGGCAAGGCGCCCCGGCGTATGATTGAGAATCAAGTCGGTCGGGACTATCTCTACATGGAAGCCCTCCAGGACAGCCTGCCGAACTGGTACTCTGAAGCGGTAGTCGAGACCGACCTGAGACCGATAGACCGCCCGGAGATCCACTTTGACGAGTCTATGGACGAGGAGGAAGGATTCAAGTTCTCCGCTACCGTTGAGGTGCGCCCTGAGGCTAAGCTCAGCTTCTATAAGGGTGTGGAGGCTCCAAAGCGCGAGGTCGAGGTCGCTGACGAGCAGGTCGAGGCGCAGATCGAGGAGATGCGCGGGCAGTTTGCTACGCTTGCGGCGGTCGAAGACAGGCCCGTGCAGAGGGGCGACTTCGCGGTTATAGACTTCAAGGGCGAGAGGATGACCGGTGGCCCTCTGGAGGGTGCCGACGCCGAGGACTACATGCTGGAGGTCGGCCGCGGCGAGCTTCTGGAAGACTTCGAGCAGAACCTCGTAGGGATGACGGCCGGAGAGCGCAAACAGTTCGCGGTAACGTTTCCGATGGACTACGCCGAGGAGTCGCTGCGCGGGCAGTCTGTACTGTTCCGGGTGCATCTCAAGGACATCAAGGAGCGTGAGCTGCCGCCCTTAGACGATGAGTTCGCCAAGGAGGCGAGCGAGTTCGAGACGTTGGATGAGCTGCGGGGCGCGGTGCGTGGGCAGCTAGAGACGACCGAGAGGCAGCGGGTCGAAGCCGAGTTTAGGGGGCGCGTGCTTGATGCGCTCGCCGAAGAGACCGAGGTGGAAGTGCCGGGCGTGATGGTAGACGAGAAAGCCGATGAGATGGTCTCCTCATTCGAGCGGAGCATCCGTGCGCAGGGGATCGAACCGGAGCAGTACTATCAGCTCGCCGGGTCGAGCCGCGAGGACGTCAGGGAGCGGGTGCGGGAGGATGCGGCCGATACGGTCAAGAAGGAGCTCGTTTTAGACGCGATCGTGGCGGCGGAGCAGATACAGGCCGACGAACACGAGATGATGCACCAGATCGAGCACCTCGCCGAGGACTCGGAACGCTCGCCGAGCGAAGTTGCAGAGCTTATGCGCCGCAACGGGACCTACGCGCTTCTGCAGGAGGAGTTGGCCCGGAACCAGGCGCTCGAGTTCCTCGCCGAGAACGCGGTCCCGGTCCCGATGCCCCCCGAAGAGGCAGAGAGCGACGAGGAGATCGAAGAACTGGCGGCAGGGACGACCGAAGAAACCGGCGACGTCGAGGTCGTCGAGGCGTCGAGGGCCGATAGAGGCGAGGTAGAGGAAGTTCGGGGAGCCGGAGAGCCCGCGCCCGAAGCCGGAGAGTCGAGGGTCGAGGCGTCGGTTCAGATCGGCGAGAGTTCGACCGATACAGAGAAGAACGCAGGAAAGGAATAACAGACTATGAACTACGATCCACAGGCCGTAATCCCTTACGTAATAGAGCAGAGCCCACGCGGCGAGCGGGCTATGGACATCTACTCGCGATTGCTGAAGGATAGAATCATCTTCCTCGGCACCCCGGTAGATGACCAGGTGGCGAATGCCATCATGGCGCAGCTCTTGCACCTCGAGAGCGAGGACCCAGACCAGGACATCAACATCTACATCAACTCCCCCGGCGGGAGCGTTACGGCCGGCCTCGCTATCTACGACACGATGAGGTTCGTGAAGCCCGACATTGTGACGACGGCTTTGGGCATGGCCGCTTCAATGGGGGCGTTCCTGCTCGCGGCGGGGACGAAGGGCAAGAGAAACGCGCTGCCGAACACGCGAGTGTTGTTGCACCAGCCGAGCGTCGGTGGTTTAGCGGGACAGGCGTCGGACGTACAGATCCACGCTGAGGAGCTCATCAGGACCAAGCGGAGGCTAAACGAGATCCTGGCCGAGAACACCGGGCAGCCGTACGAGAAGATCGAGTTGGACACTGACCGCGACTACATACTCGGAGCCGAGGAGGCCATCGAGTACGGCGTGATCGACAATATCGTCCAGCAGCACTAGCGGACGGCTAGAGCGGTATTGGAAATGGTAGCTAAGGGGAGGCGTCTAGGAGAATGAGGGACCCGTCGGACCAGTTGCAGTGTTCTTTCTGTGGAAAGAGCCAGCGCCAGGTCAGAAAGCTCATAGCAGGCCCGGGTGTGTACATCTGTGATGAGTGTATAGAGCTGTGCAACGAGATCATCGACGAAGAGTTCTCCGGCCCCGAGGTTCTGAAGGACGACGACCTTCCCAAGCCCCGTGAGATCAACCGCATCCTCAATGAGTATGTGATAGGTCAGGAGGATGCGAAAAAGGTCCTCGCGGTCGCGGTCTACAATCACTACAAACGCATCAGCATGGGCCCCGAAGCAAACGAAGGCACTGAGCTCCAGAAGTCGAACATCCTCCTTCTGGGGCCAACCGGATCGGGAAAGACCCTGCTCGCGCAGACGCTCGCCAGGATTCTCAACGTACCCTTTGCGATAGCAGACGCTACGGCGCTCACCGAGGCCGGCTACGTCGGGGAGGACGTCGAGAACATCCTGCTAAAGCTCATACAGGCCGCCGACTTCGACGTGAAGAAGGCGGAGACGGGGATCATCTACATAGACGAGATCGATAAGATCGCACGCAAGTCGGACAATCCCTCGATAACCCGCGACGTTTCGGGCGAGGGCGTACAGCAAGCGCTGTTGAAGATCCTTGAAGGTACGGTCGCTTCAGTACCGCCGCAGGGCGGGCGCAAGCACCCGCACCAGGACTTTCTGCAGATAAACACTAAGAATGTACTGTTCATCTGCGGCGGGGCGTTCGCGGGGCTAGAGGACGTTATTCGGCACCGGGTTGGCAAGAAGACCATAGGTTTCGGGGGCGATGCCGACTCGCGCTTGAAGGACGAGCCGGACGAGATATTGCAGCACGTCCAGCCCGAGGACCTGTTGAAGTACGGCCTTATCCCCGAGTTCGTGGGACGTTTGCCGATCATCTCGACCTTGCGCAGCCTCGGGGAGGGGGATCTAATACGGATCCTCACCGAGCCGAAGAACGCCCTGGTGCGACAGTACCGACAGTTCTTCCGCTACGACAAGGTGGACCTTACCTTTACCGAGGAGGCGATGAAATCGGTCGCCGAGCTTGCCCTAGAGCGTGGAACCGGAGCGCGCGGCTTGAGGAGTATTCTAGAGACCGCATTGTTGCCGACGATGTACGAGTTGCCGAGCCGCTCCGACGTCGCCAAGTGCGTGGTAGACGCCGACACCGTGCGCGAAGGGGTGCAACCCACCCTCGTTACCGCTTCCGGTGGCGACTCAAAGTACGCCTACGACGAAGAGACAGCCTAGAAGCCAGTCCCCTTTGAGCCAGGCAGAGATTCCCAAAACCTACGATCCGAAGGCCGTCGAGGCCCGCATCTACGAGGAGTGGGAAAGCTCGGGCGCCTTCGAGGCCGACCCGAACTCCGAGAAAGAGCCCTACAGTATCGTTCTGCCCCCGCCGAACGTGACGGGCGCGCTACATATGGGCCACGCCCTCAACGGGACGATACAGGATACCCTCACGCGCAGGGCGAGGATGAAGGGCTACGAGGCTCTGTGGCTACCGGGGATTGACCACGCTTCGATAGCCCTCCAGAACGTCGTCGAGCGAAAGCTGATGCGCGAGGAGGGTAGGACCAAGTGGGAGGTCGGGCGCGAGGAGTTCGTCGAGCGTTGCCGGGAGTTCGCCCAGGAGGCCCGTTCCCAGATCCTCTCGCAGCTCAAGCGGCTCGGAGCCTCGGTAGACTGGCGGCGGCTGCGGTACACGATGGACGAGCAGTACGTCGACTCTGTTCTTACCGCGTTCGTCGAGTTATATCAAGCGGGCCTGATCTATCGGGGCAACCGCATCACCAACTGGTGTCCTCGCGACCGCTCCGCTATCAGCGACTTAGAGGTTGATTACAAGGAGGTAGAGGGCAAGCTCTACGGCGTCCGCTACCCGTTCGCCGACGGCAAAGGCCTCAACCCAGATGGAGAAGGCTATGTACAGGTCTTCACCACGCGCCCGGAGACATTACTCGGGGACGTGGCGCTCGTCACAAACCCGGAGGATGAGAGGTACGAGGAGCTGGTGGGGCGGCGGGTGACGGTGCCGTTCGTGGAGCGCGAGGTCGAGGTGCTGGCGGACGGCTACGTGGATCCGGCCTTCGGAACGGGCATCCTCAAGGTTACGCCAGCCCATGACCCCAACGACTTTGAGATTGGGCGGCGGCACGGGCTCGAAGCGGTGAATGTGCTGAACCCGGACGGCACGATCAACGATAGAGGCGCCGAGTTTGCCGGGATGACGCGTGAAGAGGCCAGGAAGGCCATCGTAGAGCGGTTAGAGGAGAAGGGACTTCTAGGCGAGGTAAAGGAACATACGCACCGGGTCGGGCACTGCGACCGGTGCGGGGCTGTGATCGAGCCGTGGCTCTCGGAGCAGTGGTGGATGTCCATGAGGGAGTTGGCGGAGCCTGCCATTGAAGCGTTGAAGAACGGGGAGATCATCGTCTACCCCGACTCCTGGCGGCGCGAGACGATCCGCTGGCTCGAGAACTTGCAGGACTGGAACGTGAGTCGGCAGTTGTGGTGGGGGCACCGCATTCCGGTGTGGTACGGCCCGGGAGGCGAGGTCGTAGCGGCGAAGGAGTCTCCGGGGAACGGCTATGAGCAGGACAAGGACGTCCTTGACACGTGGTTTTCTTCGGCCCTATGGCCCTTTGCCACTCTGGGATGGCCGGAGGAGACCGAGGATCTGCCGTACTTCTACCCGACGAGCCTGCTCTCTACGGCTCGTGAGATCATGTACCTGTGGGTGGCGCGCATGATCATGACCGGCCTGCGTTTCCGGGGCGAAGTCCCGTTTAAGAAGGTCAACGTCCACTCGATAGTTCTCGCTGAGGATGGGACGAAGATGAGCAAGTCCAAGGGGAACACCATAAACCCCCTCGACCTTTTTGAGGAGTACGGTACAGATGCGGTTCGCTTCGGGCTCCTCTACCAGTCCTCGACTCAGGACTTCTCTTACTCCTACGAGCGGGCGGCGTTGGGGCGCGGCTTCGTCATCAAGCTCTGGAACATGGCACGCTTCGTCTCGGGATATCCAGCGCGGGCCGAGGGGTCGGAGGAGGAAGCGGCCTCGGATCGCTGGATTCTCTCCTCCTTCAACGAGACCGCGCGCGATTACGACCGGCTGTTAGAGGAGTGTGAGTTCTCCGAGGCGATGCGCCTGGTCTACGACTTCGCCTGGCACGACCTCGCTGACTGGTATGTAGAGATCTCCAAAGCCGCACCGACCAGGCAAACTCCGCGCATCTTGCGGGAGGTCTTTGAGGGGGTGCTACGTCTCCTGCACCCGGTCATGCCGTTCGCCACCGAGGAGATGTACCGGGTGATCGGGGGCGAAGGCCTCCTAGTCCGGCAGGAGTTCCCGAGCTTCGATCCCTCGCTAGCGGACGTCGAAGCGAGCCGGATATTAGAGCGGACACGGCTCGCGGTCTCGGCGGTCCGCTCCTTCAGGTCCGAATCGAGGGTTGATGGAGACCTGGAAGGGAGAACGCCGGAAGGCGTGGACCTCAAAGTGTTCTCCGCGCTCGCGAGGGTGCGGCAACTACAGAGCCTTGAAGGCTCGGCGAAAGCTACGTTGTCGGCCGGCAATGTGGTGGTAGAGTTGGCTCTCTCCGAAGAGATGAGACGCGAGGAGATAGTGCGTCTGCGCAAGGAGATAGGCCGCATCGAGGGCGAGGTAAAGCGGTCCGAGGGCAAGCTCGCAAACCAGAAGTTCGTCGAACGCGCCCCCGGCGAGGTCGTCGCCGCCGAGCGGGATAAGCTAGACCGGAACGCCAGCCTCCTGACCACCCTTAAAACACGTCTCGACGAGTATCTGTAGCGTATCCGGTGGACGCTGGGACCGCTCAGCACTCCTACAAAGCCGTCTGCGCCGAGCTCGACCGTCGTCGGCGCGTAGCTTTAGGCTTCGAGCGCATCGACGCTCTCCTTGAAGCCTTCGGTAACCCCCAACACTTTCTGCGAGTAACCCAGGTAGTCGGCACTAACGGCAAGGGCACGACCGCCATCGCCCTCGCGGGCGCCCTCCGCGCGGCAGGCCGTTCCTCCGGCGCTTATCTCTCGCCGCACGTCCTCTCTTACACCGAGCGGGCGATGCTGTGCGGACGGTACTCGACTGAGGATGAATTTGCCGGTGCGATGGGGAGGACTATACAGATCGCGGACGAGAGCGGTATCCCCGCCACGCAGTTCGAGTTACTTACTGCTGGGGCTCTAGCACTGTTCCGAGAGGCGGGAATCGAATGGGCCGTTCTTGAGGCGGGACTCGGTGCGCGCCACGACGCGACCTCCGCGGCGGATCCGGAGGCGGTGGTGCTAACGAACGTAGGCCTCGACCATACGGAGTATCTCGGCGAGACGGTAGAAGAGATCGCGGAGGAGAAGCTGGCCTCTTTGAAGCCCGGCGCGGTGCTCGTCCTCGGGACGGACGACCCACGCGTCGTCGAGGCCGCACGGGAGGCAGCGGAGCGGGTAGGAGCGCGGCTCATGGAGCATGAGGAGACGGGGGAGCGAGAAGGTAGAAGAGCCTCGTACTTGGAGCGAAACGAGCGGCTCGGGCTGCGGGCGGCGGAGCTGTTGTTGGGGAGAGCTCTTGGACAGGAGGAGCGGGAAGAAGCCCGGTGGGTGGCGCGGGCAGCGCGCCCGCCTGCTCGCTTTGAGGAGCACGAGGCTCACGGGGTGCCGGTGGTCGTCGATGGAGGACACAACCCGGAGGGGCTACGGGCCGCGCTCGGGGAATTGAGGACTAGATACGGAGCGCGACCTTTAGGAGTAGTCTTCGGCGTCTTGAAGGGGAAGGATGTCGCAAGTATGCTTAGAGCCCTTGAGAACGAGGCTCAACTTCTCGTCCTCACCCGCCCTGAGAGCGGCGACGGGCGGGCGTTGGACCCGGAGCGGGTTGAGAGAGCGTACGGGCCGCGGGACGCTGCAGGGAGGAGAGCGCGGGTGATTCGAGACGCTGAAGAGGCCCTATGCGCCGCCGTAGAGGAGATGAGAGGAGCTAGCGGGGTGGTGTTGGTTACCGGGTCTCTCTCTACAGGGGTTGGAGTTTTGGGACGGCTGCGCGGCGGTGGACTTGCCTAGCCGGACCTGGAAGCTCGTGGGGGTGCTCATTGTGATAGCGATAGTCTCCTTCATTCTCGGTTATCTCCTCGTTCTGAACGCGATAACGTGAGGGCTGCGTACGTCTTTCAGTCGGGACCGGACCCGTTTCAGGCGGTCAGCGATGTCTTAAACAGCCCGTACGTAAGGATCGGGTTCTGGGTCGTGGCCTCGTTCTTTGTGCTCTTGTGGCTCGCGCTTACGTACTGGACGTTCGTAGACGCGGATCGGCGAGGAGCGTTACGATTCTTATGGGGGGGCGTAGCCCTCGTGTTCCCGTTCGTTGGTGCGCTGATCTACTTGATAGTCCGACCGCCTGAGTATCTTCTGGACTCCCGGGAGCGCGAGTTGGATCTCGCCGTGTTAGAAAGGGAGCTAAAGCATAGGGTAGCTTTGTGCCCGAACTGCCGCTCGATCGTGGAGAAGGAGTACTTACTCTGCCCGGAGTGTGACTGGGACCTGAAGAAACTCTGTGAGGGCTGCCAGAAGCCGCTCGAATTGAGCTGGGGCACCTGCCCGTACTGCGCCACGATACAGAGCAACAAAAACGTCAACCGATAGGAGAAGACAACGATGGAGCAGACGCTAATACTGATAAAAGGTGACGGCGTGAGACGGCGCCTCATCGGGGAGATCATACGCCGCATCGAGGCGAAGGGCCTCGATATCCGTACTATGCAACTCATGGACGTAAGCCCGGAGCTCGCCGAGGAGCACTACGCCGAGCACCGCGAGAAGCCCTTCTTTGGCGAGCTAGTCGAGTTCATCACCGCAACGCCAGTCGTCGCGATGCGTATCGAGGGCGATAACGCGATAGCGGTGATGCGCCGTCTCATGGGCTCGACGAACCCCGCCGAGGCCGCGCCCGGCACCATCCGCGGCGACCATGCCCTCAGCCTCCCCGATAACCTGGTTCACGGCTCTGACTCTCCAGAGAGCGCTCAAAGAGAGCTAAAGCTCTTCTTCGGCGGCTAGAGTCTCCCCTAGCTCTGCGATGCGGTTCGTCCTCGCCTCCGAGTCCCCCCGGCGCGTAGACCTCTTGCGCCTGGCCGGCTACGACTTCGCCATCCGCAAAAGCGGCTTCCCGGAGGTCGTCGAGGGAGACCCCAAAGCGACCGTTGAGACCAACGCGCGCGGCAAGGCCCTAACTGTCGCCGCCGAGTTGCCCGGCGAGGTCGTCCTCGCGGCCGACACGATAGTACATTTGCCGGAGCTACCGGCTAGAGAAGCGATCCTCACTCAAGCCAAGAGCGGCGACGACGTGCGCCGGATGCTCGATCTCATCGCCGGACGCATTCACGAGGTCTACTCTGGGGTCGTGGTGGCGCGCGACGAGAGCATCTCCACCCGCAGCGCCGTTACGCGAGTGCGTATGCGCCGGCTCTCCAAGGCTGAGATCTCCGCCTACGTTGGACTCGGCGAGGGTATCGGGAAGGCGGGAGGGTATGCCATCCAGGGGAGGGCCGCCCTCTTCGTGGAGAGTATAGAGGGTGACTACACCAACGTGGTAGGGCTCCCGCTCGCGTTAACGAGCGGGATGTTAGAGGAGTATGGGGTGCGGTGGTATTGATGGAGATCTCCTCACCTCGCCGGTACACTATAAAGCAGCTCCCGCCGGAGTTAAGGCCACGAGAGAGGTTGCTCACAGCCGGCCCCTCCGCGCTCTCCGACGGAGAGCTTCTGGGCTTGCTCTTTGGGATTGGGAACAGGGAGAAGACCGCCGTCGAGCTCGCGGGCGAGGTGATAAGCGAGGCCGGTGGTTTGCACGGGCTCTACGACGTATCCGTACATGAGTTGGTGAGGGTCAATGGTATAGGAGAGGCGAAGGCGTGCATAATAATGGCGGCGATGGAGTTGGGCCGGAGGATCGGGCAGGTTCGTAACCCCGGGCGCCCCATGATATCATCGCCCGCGGACGTGGATAGACTACTGAGGGGGCGCATAGCCAACCTCGACCGGGAGAACTTTGTCGTGGTGCTTCTTAACACCAAGAACGAGGTCATCGAGTCTCCGCTGGTCAGCGTAGGTACGCTCTCTGCGGCGCTCGTCCACCCCCGGGAGGTCTTCAAGCCGGCCATCCGGGCGAGTGCTGCGAGCGTGATTCTGGCTCACAACCATCCTAGCGGGAAGGTCGAGCCGAGCAGGGAGGACCGGGAGGTCACGGGGCGCCTCGTCGAGTCCGCGGAAATCTTGGGGATCGAGGTGCTGGACCACGTGATCCTGGGCGACGGATTTTATAGTATGAAAGAACACGGGAAGCTCTAGCTCCAGCGAGAGGGCCAGGGTTCCAGACAAGCGAGGGGATAGAGATGTTTGGAGGGTTCTTCGGGAGAGACGTTGCGATAGATCTTGGTACCGCAAACACGCTGGTGTTTGTAAAGGGCCAGGGGATCGTGCTCTCTGAGCCTTCGGTTGTTGCCATAGACACCAAGACCGACAAAGTCGTCGCGGTTGGGAGCGCGGCGAAGAGGATGCTCGGACGCACGCCCGGTAACATCGTCGCTATGCGCCCCTTGAAAGACGGGGTTATAGCGGATTTCGAGGTAACGGAGAAAATGCTCTCCTACTTCATCCGCAAGGCCCAACCCAGGCGCAAGTTCTTCCGGTCGTTTGTAGGACCGAGGGTCGTGGTTTGCGTGCCTTCGGGAGTTACGGGCGTGGAGCTTCGGGCGGTCAAGGAGGCAACCGAGTCGGCGGGGGCGCGGCAGGCTTATACCATCGAGGAGCCGCTGGCGGCGGCTATAGGGGCGGGGCTGCCGGTCACCGAGGCGCAGGGATCTATGATCCTGGACATCGGCGGCGGAACGAGCGAGGTCGCGGTGATCTCTTTAGGGGGCATTGTGACGAAGTCGTCTATCCGGATCGCCGGCGACGATATCGACGATGCGATCTCCTCATACATCCAGAAGGAGTATAAGCTCGCCATAGGGACGCAGACGGCCGAGCAGCTGAAGATAGAGCTCGGGAGCGCCTTCAGGCTTGACGAAGAGGAGTCTGCGGAGATAAGGGGGCGGGATCTCGTCACGGGGTTGCCGAAGACTATAGTTATTACCAGCGAGGAGATACGGGAGGCGATCAGCGTCCCCGTAGATGCGATCGTCGCGGCGGTCCGCGACACGCTGGACCGCACCCCGCCGGAGCTTGCCTCGGATATCATGGACCGCGGCATGGTGCTCGCCGGGGGCGGCGCGCTTCTCAGGCTCCTCGACGAGCGTCTGAGGAGGGAGACGGGCGTCCCTGTACACGTATCGGATGAGGCGCTGATGTGCGTGGCGATCGGGAGCGGTCGATCCTTAGAGGAGATTGAGTACTATCGCAGCGCGCTCTCTTCTTCCTGAGGGTAGTTTTGGGACGACGTAAGCCCAATGCCGCGACCGGCCTCGCGGCCCTAGCCATCCTCTGCGTTACGAGTCTGGCCCTCTTTACGATCTACGTTAAGGAGGGCGAGTCCGGGCCTTTGCACACCGTTCAGCTGGGAGCTGCCGAGGTCTTGAGACCGGTCCGCGGACTGTTCGGCATCGCTGCTTCACCGCTTGAGACGGCGGGACAAAGGGTCGAGGGGGCCTTTGACGCGAGCGAGAAGGAGGAGCTTGAAGAGAAGGCGCGGAAGAACGAGGAAGGCGCGGCGGAGGCTGCGCGTTTGAGGCAGGAGAATGAGCGGCTGCGCCGGCTTTTGGAAGGTCAGCAGCCATCTTTTAGATACAGTTCCCTCGCGCGGGTCGTCGCGCCCGTGGGCGGACAACTCTCCAACAGAATACAGATAAACGTCGGGACAGACGATGGCGTGAAGCCCGAGCAGCCGGTGGTCGTAGGCAACAACACCCTCGTTGGACGCACTACGGACAAGGTGACGGCGAACACGGCCGAGGTGATCCTCGTTACCGACCAGAATTTCGCCGCGGGCGTTAGGCTACTGGCCCCCGAGGGGACTGACCATCAATCAGGAGAGGAGACTACTCCGGCTGATGGGGCGTCGCCAGTTGAGGAGTCGCACGGAGAGGGGTTGTTGAAGACCGGTTGGGACGACTACCTTGGGGTGGACTACGTGGATCTCGATGCCGAGGCCGAGCAGGGAGACTTCGTGGTTACCAGCGGGCGCGCGGGCGATCGAGAGCTTCTCTTCCCGCCCGGGTTACTCTTGGGCACGGTCGAGTCGGTCAGCTCGCAGGACATAAACCAGTACAAGAATATAGTCGTGTCGCCCGCCATCAAGGCTGCCGAGCTCGAAGAGGTGCGGGTGATCACCGATTGGTAACCGCATGCGGATAAGGGATTGTTAGGGATGCAAGTCTCCACAGTAAGGGCAGCGTTGCTAGTGGCCGTCGCCGCGATCCTTGAAGCCACCCTCTCGCCGTTGCTAGGTCTGGGCTGGGTGGCGCCGCACTTCCTCATCCTCGGCCTCGTAGTGGCGGTCACGGGCATGCGAGAGCTTCAGGGGTTGCTACTCGGGTTCTTTGGCGGGGTTTTGACGGACGCCCTGAGCGGCGGCATCTTCGGGGCCGGGACCCTGGGCGGCGTGCTCGCGGCGGCTGTTGGTGTGCGGGCCGATGTCTTGCGACGGAAGGGCAGCGAGGGAGCCCTCATGGCTCAGGCCGTTGCGGTCTCGGTGGCTATGTACGACCTTCTGAATTTGTTCGCCGTCTCCCTTGTCGGTAGGGGCGGCCCGTCCGCGTCGGGCTACCTCTCCGGCTTCGCCGACTACCTCATTACCGGCGTCGCACCTGATGTGATGCTCAACGCTGTGCTCGCATATTTCGTAGGCGGTCATATACTGAGGGTCATAACTAAGAGAGAAGAGATATGGAACTAAGCAGGAGCAGGGTAGATACCGAGGTTAACCTCTCCGAGCGGCTCCGGGCGTTGGACCCGATACTGCTCCTAGCCTCGCTCGCGCTCACAGGCTTCGGAATATTCGCAGTGTATATTGCAGGCTCCGAGGGAGGCGCGAGCTTCGCGCTCAACCAAACTCTGGGGCTAGTCGTGGGCCTCTTGGGGGCAGTACCCCTCGCCCTGATCGACTACCGGCGTCTCAAGAAGTATTTGCCCGCAATTTACGGTCTGATTCTTCTGATGCTCCTCGCCGTGACGGTCAGCGGCATCAGTGCCAAGGGCGCCCAGCGGTGGATCGACATAGGACCCGTGCAGGTCCAGCCCTCGGAGTTCGCGAAGCTCCTCGTCGTAGTGGTACTCGCCGGGTACTTCTCCGAGCATCGCGCCGCTGACACTAAGACCTTTCTCAAATCCTTGGGCATCCTCGGGGTGCCGGCTCTGCTCGTGTTCGCCCAACCAGACCTTGGGACCGCGCTCGTCTTCGGTGCGGTGTTCTTTGCGATGGCGTTTATCGGGGGGGCGAGGCTGCAGCAGCTTGGCCTGCTTGTAGTCTCCGGTATAGTCCTCTTCGCGCTCGCGCTGAAATTGGGGATTCTTCAGGAGTATCAGGTTGCGCGCCTTACGGCTTTCCTCGATCCGACCGGCGCTACCACCGAGAGCTACCAAGTCTCCCAGTCTATGACCGCGATCGGTTCGGGCGGCATTAGCGGAAAAGGCCTCGACGGCATGACGCTCGCAAACCTGGGCTTTCTGCCCGAAGATCACACTGACTTCATCTTCTCGAACCTCGCCGAGAGGACCGGCTTCATCGGGGGGGTTCTGATTCTGGGGCTCTTCTTCGTCCTCGTGTGGCGGATGCTCCACGTGGCGACCGTCGCCAGAGACCGCTTCGGCGTCTTGATCGCCGTGGGTGTCGCTACTATCTTCTTGTTTCACGTCTTCGTTAACATCGGTATGACGATGGGGATAATGCCGGTTACTGGTATTCCGCTACCTTTTATCAGTTATGGGCGGAGTAGTCTGGTAGTCAGCGTGATCTCCCTGGGCTTACTGCAGAGCATCGCGATGCGCTCGAAAGAGGGTTACAAGGGGATGGACACCTGAGGCATTGGTCACACTGGACGCCGGACGGTATACTAAGCGCTCGGAGTTCGCGCGGAGATCAGATACCTCGCGTACTCGTTCGGTTTACCAGGCAACAGGAGAGATTGTATGTTTGCGGTTTTGAAAGTCGGCGGCAAGCAGTATCGGGCCGGCAGGGATGAAGAGCTGATCGTGGACCGCCTCGCGGGCGATGTCGGGGACTCCATGGAGCTCCCGGTCGCGTTTACGGCCGACGGGGAGGACTTCGACCTCTCGGGCGGGACGGCCCGGGTCGAGATCCTCGAACACTTTAAGGGCGATAAGGTACACATCTACAAGTACAAGCCCAAGAAGACGTACAGGAAGAAGACCGGGCATCGTCAGTCGCGAACCCGGATCAAGGTTGTGGAGGTATAGGCAATGGCTCACAAAAAAGGCGGCGGCTCGTCGAGGAACGGACGCAATACCGAGGGTAAGAGGCTCGGCGTTAAGACCTACGGCGGACAGGTAGTGTCCGCCGGCAGCATTATCGTTCGGCAGCGCGGCACGAAAGTCCATCCGGGCCTTAACGTGGGCAAGGGCTCCGACGATACGCTCTTCGCCAGGATCTCCGGTCAGGTGAAGTTCGCCAAGAGCCGTGGCAAGAGCGTGGTCAACGTCGTCGAGGCGCCCGTCGACGAGGCGCTGGAGGCCACGGCCTGAACGTCACGCTCAGCGGTTTCTAACTCCGTTGCAGTTTGTAGATGAAGCCAGGTTCATCGTTCGTGCGGGTCGCGGGGGCGATGGCAGCGTCTCTTTCAACCGCGAGAAGTACAAGCCGCGCGGCGGCCCGGACGGCGGTCGCGGTGGGGATGGCGGATCGGTGATATTGCGTGCTACCGAAGACCTCCAGACCCTCGAACCCTACGCCTACCGCAAGCTCATAAAGGCCGAACGCGGCCGCCACGGATCGGGCAACAACCGCTCCGGCGAGAGGGGGGCGGACGTGGTCATAGACGTACCTGTAGGAACGCTCGTCCACGACGAAGACGGTCTTCTCGTCGACCTCTTCGAGCCGGGGCAGGAGTTCGTCGTAGCTCGGGGCGGTAGCGCCGGACGCGGTAACGCCTCCTTTGCTACCTCGACTAGAAGAGCGCCAGCTTTCAGGGAGAAGGGCCTCCCCGGTGAGGAGCGAGAGATCCGCTTGGAGCTAAGAGTGCTCTCTGACGCGGGTCTCGTGGGGCTCCCGAACGCCGGCAAGTCGTCGCTGCTAAGGGCCCTGAGCGCCGCCCGCCCGAAGGTCGGCGATTATCCGTTCACGACCCTCACCCCTCAGTTGGGCGTCGTCGACGAGAAGACTTACCGGGAGCCCTTTGTTGTGGCAGACATACCCGGTCTGATCTCTGGGGCGAGCGAGGGGCGAGGCCTCGGGAACCGCTTCTTGAGGCACGTCGCCAGGACGCGGCTCCTCATGCTCGTCCTCGACGCTTCCGAGGATCCGGAGGGCGCGGAGGGCGCCTTGCGGGCCGAGCTCTATCGGGCGGGTCTCTCGGAGAAGCCGACGTTCGTAGTTCTGAATAAGATCGACATCCTTGACGATGAGCTTCGGGAGTACCTGCGGCAGGCGTTCCCCGGGGCTATGCAGGTCTCTGCGCTCACCGGAGAGGCTGTCGGAGAGTTGAGAGACCTCCTCGAAGAGAGGATCAGGGCTTTGAGCGAGCGGGAGCGTGTGGCGGCAAACGAGACAGGCCCCGACGAGCATCGCGTCTTTCGACCGACCTGGAAAGGCCTGCGCGTCGAGAAGGTAGAAAACGGGACTTACGAGGTCACCGGAGAGGGTATCGAGCGGCTCGCGCTACGCACCGATTGGGAGAGCCCGGAGGGGGTCGAGAACTTCCAGCGGGAGCTCGAGAAGAAAGGTGTCGTGGCGGCGCTCAAGAAGGCCGGGGCGGAGAGCGGTCATGTGGTAAGGATCGGCGAAGTGGAGTTTGACTATCAGTGAGGCCGACGGGGTGAGGAAAGTAGGTATCTTCGGGGGGACCTTTGACCCGATACACCAAGGGCATATGGTGATTGCAGAGCAGGTCGCAGACACTCTCGGATTGAGGTGCGTAATCTTTGTACCCGGTGGCGTCCCCCCTCATAAGCCGCCGACGAGCGTCAAGGCTTCGGCTGAGGACCGTTTGAGCATGGTCGAGGCGGCGATCGCGGACAACGAGGAGTTCCTCGTGGATCGTGTGGAGATAGATGCCGGGAGGCCGATGTACAGCGTCGAGACGGTGCCGCTCGTCAAGGAGCGGTACGAGGGAGACGAGTGGTACTTCATTACGGGCGCAGACGAGGTATCGAACCTCCTCTCTTGGAGGGAGCCTGACGACCTGCTCGCACAGACAGCGATGGTAGCGGCGACACGCCCCGGTTACGACATATCAAACCTAGACCACCTCGCTGAGGCGTTGGAGAACTTCGAGCAGATAGTGCCCGTCGAGTGTACGCGGGTGGATGTCTCGGCGACCAGGATCAGGAGGATGCTCGCAGAGGGTAAGAGCGTGAGATACCTGGTGCCGGACGGAGTGTTCGAGATAATTCACGACAGGGGGCTATACGGCGCCAACGAAGCACGGGAAGTTCGGAGATCGGAGGAGAACTTGAGCGGGAGCAAGGAAGCGTGAAACGCGACGATTCTACGGCCAGGCAGCAGGTCGAAGAGACCCAGAACGAGGGGCTGAACCTCACCCGCCACATGGCAGAGACGGCGGCACGAGCCGCTCTCGATATGTTCGCCAAGGACGTGGTGATAATAGATCTGCGAGAATCCGTCTCATACACAGACTACTTCGTCGTCGCTAGCGCCGAGACCGACCGGCAGACGCGGCGAATCGTGGAGGAGATCCTCGACAAGATGAGAGAGGAAGGGTACAGACCTCGCACACGGCGCGTGGATGAGGGCTCCGCCTGGATCAGCCTCGACTTTCTCGACGTGGTCGTTCACGTCTTCACTGACGAGGCCCGCGACTACTATCGTCTGGAATCTCTTTGGCGCGCCGCTCCTCAGGAGCACTGGGAGGAATAACGTGCCATAGCGCGCAGTTGTGTTACACGTTGACACTCATCCGTAGGATGCCTATACTCTGAAGGCGTTTCGGGGCCGTAGCTCAGCTGGGAGAGCGCCACGCTGGCAGCGTGGAGGTCAGGGGTTCGATCCCCCTCGGCTCCACTACTACAGGCTTTTGGGTAGCCTTCATCTTGCTGGGAAAGCACTTCGAGACTGCGAAGGGACGCCGGGAGAGCCCTTGGTAGCTCTCGTTTGACTTCTTGCGCAACCATAGACCCCGGATACGCGACTCGGTTTTCTTGCAGGCAATCTTGACGCAAGCGTAGAAGTCGGAAATCTTCAAAGAATCGTTCGTTGAATGTGCGCAGAGGTCACGCGCGATGGGGGATGTTAGTCTAAGCCGAAATTAGAACGACACTAGTTCGCCCGCATTTTCTCGATGCCCTTAATGGTGATTTGGAGATACACATCCCCATCATCAATCTCATGGCTTGTAGCATAACCGCGATTTACGAACGCACGCTACGCCTTCTCGTGGTCCTCTACGCCAGCGTCGAATGCCAACGTCTCTAACTCCAGCTATACACTGCTTGTTCGGCGCTGATATAAAGCCTGTAGCAAACTCATTTCGTCTTGCTGGCCGTCCTGCTCATGCCTAGTAGTTTTCTAAACTACTAGGCATGAGCGTCGTAGCAATGATGGGAGGCAGTTCCTCACTAGCTTCTTCCTGGCAGCAATATACCGACACTGTTTAAGCTTCGTAGCTTTCTATTTGGGTTACCAGACTCATCAGGCTTTAGGTCTATAGTTATGATCAACGTATAGTTATGAGGCGGTGGCAAGGGATCTACGTTCACTCTAGCGTGAAGAGACCTTTACTCCCTTTTGAGCACAGTCTTAGGACGAGGCGATAGAACCTCAACGTGAGAAAAGAGATTGTGCGATGTTGCTACCTTGATAGCGATGGGTCGTACTCTCTGCGCGAAAAATCGACGATCTACCTTGGGTGCGGTGCATGGAGTGAGGATACCCAAGATGTTGGTGAGAGAACCGCATAGCGCGTGAGATTTTGCTTAACCCCGTAGAACAGTTCCTGATTGTATCTGCTATAAGAATTGTGGGGGGGCGACGACCAGATGAGGAAGTTGTTCCAGAGAGGCATAGCATATGATCGAGGTGTTGCTCTTAGTTAGTACGGGGTCTTTCCTCATACTTGGCACAGCGACGGTGATTATCGCTACTCTTGTACTACGCAAGGCACGCAGGTACGTGGAGCTCGCCGAGCTCCGCATAGAGCGTCTCAGCCAGGGACAGGCCCACCTTCTAGCGCTCCTAGATGAATCACCTCAGGGGCCGGTGGCGTCGGAGCAGCGAAGTAATGTAGTGGAAAAGCGGGAGCAGTCCGCACGCCGCGAGGCGGAGCGGAGGATAGAACAACTAGAGCGAGAGCTCCGACAGCTGCGAGGGACGCGGCGGGAAACTCCCTCACCCGTTCTAGCGGAGCCCTCGCAGGAATATACGGTGGTGCGTAGGCCCGCGGGGGAGGAGAACCCGTCGGCCCGAAAGACTGAGACTATGTCTCGTCCGGCTGAAATACCCGAGACTACGGCACAGAAACCGCCGACGGTCAAGTCGGGAGGCGGGAGATCAGGGCACGGATTGTTGGTACCGCATCCTGACGACGGCGCCGGGCTGGCGGCTTCATCATTGGCGCCCGCCCGAAGCGGCGCTCCGGTAGAGATGTTCCGCAAGCACTACGATAAGTACCTGGAGAACTACAGGGGTTATGTGGAGCTGGCCGAGGGGCTTTACAAGATGCGGAACGCCGGGAGGGTCCCGCCCGGGTCTGCGGAGCGCGAGTGGGAGGAGAAATTGCGTAGAGTAGAGGGCGGCATAAAGCGGACCACCGCAAGGATGGATATTTTGGAGGGGCACAATACCGAGCTTGTGGCCGACAACGACCGCGTCTCTCGCCGCGCCAGCATCGCCCGCAGGCACTCGGATATTCAGGGGAACGGGCCGAGCCGGTAGAAGATCATTGGGGTGAAGACGGCTCCTTCTACATTTGAGGCCGTTATACGTTTGCTCCCTGGGTCGGGGTTGTTGCATCTTGCTGTATAGACTTCGTGGTGTTCCGTGTACTTTCATCCTAACCCCCGTAGCAGCATTACACGGGTGCTGCTTCCCTTATACTCGGGTAGTGGTTTTGAAGTTAAAATAGCTGCGTGTCCGTATACCTTCTACTCGGCGATGATGAAGAACGTAAGGCGCGCGGCGTGGAGAAGCTCCGTGGAAACCGGGTCGCAGAGGTGTACGATGCTGCCGAGACGAGTCCTGAGACGGTCGCTTCTGCCTTGAATACTTACTCGCTCTTCGGAGAAGGGCCGTTCGTCGTAGTTAGGAACCTCGACGCCTGGAACGCCGCTCAGAAGACGAAGATTTTGGCCTACCTCAACAATCCGTCACCCGAGGCAGACCTCGTGATCCTCGGCGCTAAACTCGGCGCGCGCGAGAAGCTGCTCGCCGCAGTCAAGAAGGCGGGCGAAGTACACGATCTAAAGCAGCCGACCGGCAAGGCGCTCGCCCGCTGGTCAATCGGGTATGCGAAGAAGCAGGGTTTGGAGTTGCCGGAGGATGTAGCCGAGGAGCTAGTGGCGCGCTGCTCGGACGACAAGGCAAAGGTATCGAGGGAGGCGGAGAAGCTCGCTCTCTATGCTGAAGGGGCGGCAACGATGGAGGATGTGGAGGCGCTGTGTCCGCCGGACCTGCAGTCGAACATATTCCAGTTTGTAGATGCTCTGGGCGCCGGGTATAGAGGTCGGGCTCTGCATCTCCTCGAAGCGTTGTTAGGTACTGGTGAGCCGCCGCTACGGATCTTGTACATGATCCGCCGTCAGTTTCGCCTCCTCGCCCGCGCCCGCTCGCTTCTGGAGGCCGGTGCCCCACGCCCCGAGGTGGCGAGCACGCTCAAGGTCCCGCCCTTCGTCGCCCGTAAGCTCGAAGAGCAGGCCCGGGGTATGGAAGAGGAAGATCTTGAAAACGCACTCGCTCTCGTGCTAGATCTGGAGCGCGGCCTCAAAGGCGGCAGCGACCTGAGTGAAGAGCTGCAGGTCGAGCTGACGGTGCTCGACCTCTCTCGCTGATCCCGGGGCGCCTCGACGCACAGAACCGGGTTGCCGCCGTTCTGAAAATCGTAAGACGCCCGCTTCGTCTCGGCCCGATACCCGCGCGCTCTCAACTCGTTCGTGAGCGGCCGTAGGTGTGGGGACAGCTCACCGTCGTAATTCAGCAGCGGGAAGACACGCCTCGCCAGCCTGCACATCTCCTCGATGGTGTTGAGATGAAAATCGCCTGATAGCTGCTCGGAGTAGGTGAACAGGAAACGGGAGCATAAGGCCAGGTCGAACCTGGTATCACCGAAACCCAGCGCGGGTAGACCGTCCGGACGATAGCGTCCTTCCGTAAATCTTTACGGGAAGTCGTCGAGGAAGCGTCGCATGGCCCGCACCCGCACCTCGCCCAACCGGGCCAACGCCCCAATATCTTTCCAGACGTAGCGTTCGCGGTTGGCCTCCGCGCTCGCCAACACCACCTCGTAAGGCTCCTCGGTGAGATCCCGGATCTCTCTGGCGGTGAACCAGTAGCGCGGGTCGCAAGAAACGACGCTTCGCCCTTCCGCGGTCACCTCCGCGTTAAAGCTCGCGGACCCCGCGGAGCAACCGAGGATTCGCCTGGAAAGGTCCCGGGCGGCGAGGTCGAACACAACGACATATGCCGCCCCGGAGCGACCCCAGAGTACGACATCATTTAACTTCAATACGAATGGAGGGCAGCAGTTGCCCTGCGTGGTGGCTTCTAGTCCGTATCGGGCGTGCGGGAGCCGGCGAGCGCCTTGTCGAGACGGCTGGTCTTGCGGGCAGCCTTGTTGCGATGAACGATGCCCTTTGTAGCGGCCTTGTCGTAGGACTTCTGAGCCTCATCACGGAGTTGGGAGGCTCGCTCGGTGTCGCCAGCGGACAAGGCCTTGTAGAAGTTCTTGGAGATGTTGCGCAGGTGAGTGCGCATGGGTTTGTTCTGCTCGTGCTTCCTGATGCTCTGCTTGTCGCGCTTGGATGGTGCGGGCACTCTCGAAGCTCCTCTTATCTCATTTCGCTCTAACCGAGAGAATGTAACATATCGGGAACAAGAGGGCAATCATGGTAGAATCCGCGTGTGCAAAACATCGAGCGTACGCGCAACTTCTGCATAATAGCCCACATAGACCACGGAAAGAGCACGCTGGCCGACCGGCTCCTGGACATCACGGAGGCGGTCCCGGAGCGAGACCGGATGGCCCAGATCCTGGACACGATGGACATCGAGCGGGAGCGGGGCATCACCATAAAGGCTCAGGCGGTGCGTGTCCTCTACCGTCGAGACGATGGGGAGTGGACCCTAAACCTTATCGACACTCCAGGCCACGTGGACTTCTCCTACGAAGTCTCGCGAGCTATCGCGGCGTGCGAGGGGGCATTGCTCATCGTGGATGCGAGCCAGGGGATACAGGCCCAGACGCTCGCTAACTTATATTTGGCCATGGAGCACGACCTGGAAATCATTCCGGTCCTCAACAAGATTGACTTGCCCGCCGCCGATGTGCCCGCAGTGACCGAGGAGCTAGTCGAGCTGTTGGGGGTTGACGAGGACGACATAATCAAGATCTCCGCAAAGACCGGCGAGGGAGTAAGGGATGTGCTGGACGCGATCGTGGACCGCGTTCCAACCCCGAGTACTACCCAGGAGGAGGCGCGAGGGCTCATCTTCGACTCCTACTACGACCCGTACCGGGGCGTGGTTTCTCTGGTCCGCCTCGTGGACGGGGAGCTAAAGAAGGGCGACGAGGTCAGAGCGATGGGCTCCGAGGAGCGATTCGAGCTTCTGGAGGTCGGCTGCTACACCCCGAAGCCCACGGCGCTCCCGGGGCTATACGCGGGCGAAGTGGGCTACGTCGTGGCTGGGCTGAAAGATATCGAGGCTTTGCGCGTCGGTGATACGGTGACACGGGTAGAGAGCCCGGCCGAGAACCCGCTGCCCGGTTACGCCCAGGTACTACCGACTGTCTTCAGCGGCCTGTACCCGACGGTGGGGGACGACTTCGAGAGGCTTAGGGAGGCTCTGTCGAAGCTGCAGCTCAACGACGCCTCGCTCTTCTTCGAGCCTGAGAACTCGCGGATGGGGTTCGGGTTCCGGTGCGGGTTTCTGGGGCTTCTTCACATGGAGATCGTGCAGGAGAGGCTCGAGAGGGAGTTCGACCTCGAGCTCATAGCGTCGTCGCCGAGCGTGCGATATGAAGTTGTGGTAGAAGGTGAGGTGCGCGAGATCACCAACCCCAGCGAACTGCCGGAGTTCTACGAGGAAATCCGGGAACCCGTCGTCCGCGCCACGATTATCGGTCCGAAGGAGTACGTCGGGGCTATAATGGGCCTCTGCCACGAACGGCGTGGCGTCTCTGTGGGGATGGAGTACATCTCGACGCGAAGAGTGCAGCTCACCTACGATCTACCTCTAGCAGAGATCATTACCGACTTCTTCGACGCGCTGAAGAGCCGTACGCGCGGATACGCCTCGTTCGACTACGAGTTCAAGGAGTATGAGACCTCGGATCTGGTGAAAGTTGAGGTTCTGGTCTCAGGGGAGCTGGTCGACGCGCTCTCGATCATCGTGCACCGTGACAAGGCCTACTATCGGGGCCGGGCGCTTACGGAGAAGCTCAAGGAGTTGATCCCGCGCCAGCAGTTCGAGGTGCCGGTGCAGGCGACGATGGGTAAACGCGTCATCGCGCGCGAGACCGTCCGCGCCTACCGTAAGGATGTAACCGCGAAGTGCTATGGCGGCGACATCTCCCGTAAGCGTAAGCTGCTGGAGCAGCAGAAGAAAGGCAAGAAGCGGATGAAGCAGGTCGGGAGCGTGGAGATACCACAGGAGGCGTTCCTCGCTGCTCTGAGGATCTGAGTGGACTTTAGCGTTACCCTCCCTCGAGCCGGAACCGACGGTCATCGTGTTAGAATTCCGTGCGTGATGATCTCCGCTAGACAGCACGAGATACTGGTTAAGACGCTGGAGATGTATATTCAGACGGGCGTGCCCGTGGGCAGCGCCGCGCTCGCGGATGCGGTAGGCGTAAGCAGCTCAACGATACGTTCGGAACTGGCTACGCTCGAAGCAGAGGGACTCCTGACCCATCCTCATACCTCTGCCGGACGCGTCCCGACCGATGCCGGCTACCGTTACTACGTGAACACCCTCGTGGCCGAGGACCAGTCTGGGGCTTCGCCTGGAGAGACGCCGCAGTTCCGGGCCCCAGAGGGTTATGGCAACGTAGACGAGTTGTTGCAGGGGGTCTCCGAGGGGATGAGCGAGGTGACGCGCCTGTTGGCGGTAGTCGCGGGGCCTTCGGCTATAGGAGACTCGGTCGCCCGCGTAGATCGCCTGCCGCTGCGTGAGGGGGCACACCTGATAGTGGTCTCAACGGAGAGCGGGCTGTCAACGAGTACCACTATCACGCTTCCCTCCTACGTCGAGGAGGAGGAGTTGCGTGAGATCCTAGCCTCACTCAACGCTCATCTCGGTGACCAGCCGGCAGGGACGAACTCGCTGGCATCCGTTCGCAGCTTCCTCGCCGATTATAACGCGCTCGCGGTGAGCGCGGTCCTAGAGGCCGTCGAGGTTCTGGGACGAGCTACGGAGCGCGGTCTATTCATCAGGGGGGCTTCGGCCTTGCTCGCCCGTCTCGACGACCTGGATCCGGCGAGCCTCTCTGCAGTGGTGGAGATCTTTGAACGCAGGCGTTGGCTCTTGAGGCTGGTCGGTGACGCCCTTCAAAGGTCCGTTTCGAGCAGCGGGGTGGTCGTTGCGATCGGGGCGGAGTCGGGCTTCTACAACCTGGCGAACACGAGCTTTGTTGCTGCTGCCTACAATTACCACGAGCGCCCCTACGGTGTAGTTACCCTTATAGGTCCGAAGAGGATGGAGTACGATGCTGCCATCTCCACGGTTCGTTCGGCGGCAGAGGCCCTGACCCAACACCTGGACTCGAGGTTCTAGCGTAGCTTGGCGAGCAAGCGTGACTACTACGAGGTCCTCGGAATCTCCCGTGAGGCCTCGGAGATGGAGATAAAGAAAGCGTACCGCGGGCTAGCCCGTGAGCATCACCCCGACGCTAACCCTGGAGATCCAGGGGCTGAAGACCGCTTCAAGGAGCTTACCGAAGCCTACGAGGTTCTCTCTAATGCTCAGGCGCGGCGCGCATATGATACATATGGACACCAGGTTCCCAGAGGCTCAGGGCAGGGCGGCACGCCTGGCGGCGACCCGTTCGGCGGCTTCCAGGATATCTTCGAGACCTTCTTCGGCGACCGCTTTGGCGAGAGCGGTTTCGGCTCTTTCTTCGGCGGCACTAGTGCTCGCCCCCCGACTCGGGGAAGTGACGCTGAAGTAGAAATTGAGATAACACTACAAGAGGCAGCGACCGAAACTGAACATGAAGTAAAGGTGCAGATTGTGAAAGGGTGCTCCGTTTGCAGCGGGGCTGGGGGGACGGAGACACGCCAGTGCGAGACCTGTGGAGGGGCTGGCGCGGTGAGGACGGTCAGACAGAGCCTTCTAGGCCAGATGGTGAGTACGCAGGCTTGCCCCACTTGCAGCGGGCGCGGGCGTATTATCGTTGTCGAGTGCGAGAATTGTCGGGGGAGCGGACGAGTTGCAGAGGTAGTGACCCGCCGGATCCAGATCCCCGCAGGTATCGAAGACGGGATGAGCATAAGAGTTGTCGGAGGCGGACATGCTGGGGAGAGAGGAGCTCCGGCGGGTGATCTATATGTAAAGGTAAAGGTTAAAGAAGACGCGGAGTTGCTGCGAGACGGGGACGATCTAGTCCACCGAATGAGGATCAACTTCGTCGAGGCGGCCCTGGGGACGGAGGTAGAGGCGCCCACGCTCGAAGGGAGCAGGCCCGTGCGTTTAGAGCCCGGCACGCAGCCAGGAACTACTCACACCCTGCGCGGAGAGGGGATGCCGCGTCTCAGACGCCGAGGTCGGGGGGACCTGAAGGTGGTTGTAGACGTAATGTTGCCCTCGCGGCTTAGTAGCGAGCAGCGGGAGCTGTTGAGACGTTTCGAGGAGATAAGCGGCGAGGAGACGTACAACAGCGGGGGGGGTGAGTCCTTCTTCGACCGGCTCAGGGGCGTCTTCCGGTAGGTGGAGATCACTCGAATCTTTTACCACTCACGTCTTGAGTCTGGCGAGTCTTTGAGCCTGCCTCATAAAGAGAAGCATCACGTCCACAAGGTTTTGCGAGGTCGCGGCGGGGACAGGATTGAAATCGTGGACAGTGCGGGGAGGCTTTTTGTGGCCAAGCTCGCCGGAGACGGGGCGGCTCAAGTGTTGGAGGAAAGATCCGTCTCCGACTGCCTGGAGGGGGAAATCGTCCTATACCAGGCGGTCCCGAAGGGACGGCATATGGACCTCGTCGTCGAGAAAGCGACTGAGCTCGGGGTCGGCCGCATCGTGCCGCTTATTACGGAGCGAAGCGTGGTCAAACTCTCTGAGCAGGACGGCAAAGTAGGGCGCTGGCGGAGGGTGGTCGAAGCCGCGGCGCGACAGTCCTTGCGGCTCCAGATACCGGAGGTTACGGAGGCGGTCTCCTTCTTGGAGGTAGTGCGTGAGGAGAGAGAGAGGGGATTGCTCCTGCACAATGAGGCGGGTTTGCCGCCTTTGGAGGACACGGTCACGCGAGGAGTGGTTTGTCTGCTTGTGGGGCCGGAAGGAGGGTTTAGCGAGAGGGAAGTAGAGGCGGCGCGGGCGGCCGGTCTCTCCCTGGCGTCGCTCGGGCCGTACAGGTTGCGTAGCGAGACGGCGGGGATCGCGGCCGTGGCGCGGGCGAGTGCTGTGTTCGGGCGAACGAAGACTGTTAGGAGGAGCCGATGAGCGAGAACGATTGCGTGTTCTGCCAGATAGTGCGCGGGGAGATTGACTCGGAGGTGGTACACGAAGAGGAGGAGGTGCTGGCCTTTCAGGACGTCGGAGGGCAGGCACCGGTTCATGTCCTCGTCATACCCAAGCAGCATATATCGTCGCTCGCGGAGATCGGATCCGTCTCAGACGGCGTGGCGAAGCGTCT
This sequence comes from Rubrobacteraceae bacterium, assembly GCA_035645375.1. Lineage (GTDB taxonomy): Bacteria > Actinomycetota > Rubrobacteria > Rubrobacterales > Rubrobacteraceae > Rubrobacter_F. Next base: position 82,035 of record DASQMR010000353.1, on the reverse strand, counting down.
CTTCGAGGTGGCCCATGAGGTGGCGAAGAAGATGGACATCGCCGCATCAGGATACGCTTTCAGGATCAACAAGGGCCCTGACTCGGGCCAGGAGGTTTTTCACCTGCACGGGCACGTGATGGGCGGCAGGAAGCTAGAGATGCCGTGAGCATAAAGGACGATATCTCACATGACACTAAAGAGGCGATGAAGAGCAGGGCCAAGGCTCACGTTGAGGCTTTGCGAATGCTCAGCTCTGCGCTCAAAAACGCTGAGATCGAAGAAGGAAGATCGCTCGACGAGGAAGAAGAAACGGCGATCCTCAGGCGCCAGCTAAAGCAGCGGGAGGAGTCCGCCGAGGCGTTCCGCAAGGCTGGGCGCGAGGAGCAGGCTCAAGCCGAGGAGACCGAGGCAGAGGTCGTTCGCGGTTACCTCCCCGCGCCGCTCTCCGAGGAGGAGATGGAGAGGGTCGTCGAGGAAGCGATAAACGAGACGGGCGCGACGAGCATGCGTGATATGGGCGCCGTGATGGGTCGGGCGAGCGCGATCGCTGGGAACCGGGCAGATGCTAGGAGGCTCTCCCAGCTCGTGCGAACACGGTTGCAGGGGTAAAATACAGGTGCGATCTAAGGTTAGACTGAGGAGGAAACACGGACATTACTTCTAGCAATCAGGTAGAAGCTAAGCTGGTCGTGCCGCCGGGGCGAATGCTGGAGGTCTTCGGTGACCGGGACGCGGTGTTGCGACGGGTCGAGGGACTCGTGGAGTGCGAGGTGATCGTACGGGGGAACGAGATCCTCTTGCACGGCGACGAGGCGGCGGTCGAGAGAGCCGAGGCGGTTTTCGACGGGCTCGTTGGCCTCGCGGAGGCCGGCAACCATCCGACCCCCGAGACGGCCGAACGGCTCTACAGGATGGGCGTGGGCGGAGATGGTAAGGAAATCTTAGGGGACGTCATCGTCTCTCATCGGGGCCGCCGTGTGGCGCCGAAGACCCGCAACCAGAAGGCCTACACTGACGCCATTCGCAAAAACCAGGTCGTTTTCGGCAGCGGGCCGGCAGGGACCGGGAAAACCTACCTCGCCGTGGCGTTGGCGGTAGACGCGCTCAACAGGGGAGAGGTCACCAGGATCATCCTGACCCGACCTGCGGTCGAGGCGGGTGAGTCGCTCGGGTTTCTACCGGGGGACGTAATGGCGAAGGTGGATCCTTACTTCAGGCCGCTTTATGATGCTTTGTACGAGATGATCGACCCGGCCAAGTTCCAGGCGCATCTGGAGCGGGGTATAATCGAGATCGCACCTTTGGCGTTTATGAGAGGCCGTACCTTGAACGACGCGTTCGTTATCCTGGATGAAGCTCAAAATACCACGCCGCAGCAGATGAAAATGTTCCTCACGCGTCTCGGGTTCGGCTCGAAGATGGTCATCACCGGGGATACCACCCAGGTAGACTTGCCGAAGGGAACTTCGAGCGGCCTTGAGGATGCTCAGAGGAAGCTTACCGGTGTCGAGGGCGTCTCCTTCGTGCGGCTCAAGCGCGACGATATCGTGCGCAGCGACCTCGTGATGCGGATCGTGGACGCCTACGACGAAGACGTGGCGGCGTCTCGCCAGCCTTCCGGGGTCGAGCACTAGGGCAATTCTAGGAGCAGAGATGAGCGAAGAGAACGGAACCTCAGACCAAGAAGTGCTCGAAGGTGCGCCTGCGAGTCTAAACGCGGACGGTTCCACAAACGGCTCGTCCCCTAGGAAGTCTGAGGGTTTTCACCGACCGCCGACGCGGCTGGAGAAGCTGCGTGCCAAACTGGAGAGGCTCCCCCGGACGCGGCTTTATGTGACTCTCGCGCTTACCGTCTGGGCTTCGTTGACGTTGCTGATCGGGGTGGACCTCCGGCCCTTCGTGGGGGCTAACCCAAATCCCTGGACGATGTTTCTGGGGGTCGGGATCGTGGTAGCGACCGAGGTCTGGGTCACGTGGTACTTTCTAGAGCGGTTTGGCAAAAAGATTCTCCGGGTCAACGCTCTCATCCGAATGCTGCTCGCGGCCTCGCTCTTGATCCTCTTTACCGCGCTCGCCAGGGTATTCATACTTTTCTCGCCGCCTCTGACTCCCTATCTGATCCCGCTCGCTGGCCTGAGCATCCTCGGCACCATATTGTTGGGACCTCGACTTATGTTTGTTATGGTCGTCATTACGAGCGTGAACATCGGTATCATCGGCGGTAACGACTTCTTCTTGACCTCGGCGCTGCTCCTAACGTCAGGGTTTTCCATCTACACGGTCCTACGGGTCGGCCCGCGTTTGGAGCTCTTGAGAGCTGGGCTGCTCATCGCCCTCGTCACCGGGATAGTGATGTTCGCTGTCGCTCTGATCCGGGGCGACAGCCTGAAGATAGCAGCGGAGTTCGGCGGTATCGGTCTGCTTAACGGTCTCCTCTCCCTTATGCTCGCGATGGTTCTCCTGCCACTTCTGGAGAATACCTTCAACATACTCACGCCTCAGAAGCTCCTGGAACTCTCAGATACGGGGCATCCCCTGCTTCAAAAGCTCCTGCGCGGAGCGCCGGGGACCTTTACCCACTCTATGCAGGTTGGGTACCTGGCAGAGCACGCTGCGGAGCGCATAGGGGCAGACCCCCTACTCGCTCGCGTGGGCGCTTACTATCACGATGTTGGAAAGCTCGAGCACCCCAACTACTTTATAGAGAACCAGATCTCGCGTATGAACCCGCACACCACCCTTACTCCCATCCTCTCCGCCCGTATCATCAAACGTCACGTCAAGGATGGCGTGGAGCTTGGGCGTGAGTGGAACCTTTCCCAGGAGGTGCTTGACATGATCGCTCAGCATCACGGGACGACTCGCATCGAGTACTTTTATCGTATGGCCCTCCAGAACGCCGTCGCCAACGGCGCTACGGCTACGACTATCAACGAAGCCGACTTCCGCTATCCTGGTCCCCTCCCCAAGAGCAAAGAGGCCGGCATTCTGATGCTCGCTGATTCCATCGAAGCAACCGTGAAGTCACTCGAGAAGCCGACTCATAAACGTATCGGAGACATTGTCAGCGGCACCATCCGGGGCAAGCTCGAAGACGGCCAGTTCGACGAGTGCGAGTTGACGATTCACGAGATCCAGGAGACCGGCGAGGCTATCCTTGAAGCTCTCGTAGGCTTTATCGGTCCCCGAATCGAGTATCCGGAAGCACCGGCCGAAAAAGCTCCTTCCTCCCCGATACCTTAAGATATTGCCCTTCTCTGTTGCCCTCGTAGACGAGGCTGGGTATGACAGGCTCGCCCCTGAACGAGCCACGCGGCTCTGTGCCGCTGCCTTCCACGCCTGTGGCTTAAACGCTAACGATATGGGAGAGGTCTCGGTCGCTTTCGTGCCGCTTAGCGTAATGCATGAGCTAAACCTGCAGTACAGAAACGTAGACTCTCCTACCGACGTGCTGAGCTTCGAGATAGACGGGCCTTTCGGGGAGATGGTGGGCGAGATCGTGGTAGCGCCCGAGTATGTCCGGTACGACCGGACCGGAGTCGAGGAGTTGGTGGTCCACGGGGCTTTGCATCTTGCTGGGATAGATCACGGCGACGAGTTTGAAGGTACGGAGATGGCGGTGGTGCAGAAGGCCGTGTTAAAGGAGACCGGTGTCCGAGGGGGGTGAGAAGGTCAGCCCGAAGGTCGCGAAGCCCTTGAAGGGTCAGCAGAGAGTCGCGCTCTCCTTCAGTCACGCGTACCAGGGATTAGTTTATGCGGTGCGCACCCAGCGGAACATGCGTTTCCATGTGGTTGCGTCGGTCGTAGTCCTAGTGTTGAGCCTGCTTGTCGGGGCAAGCCGTATAGAGCTTGCCCTGCTCGTGCTCGTTATCGCGGCGGTTTTCGTGACCGAGTTGTTTAACACGGCCTTGGAGTTCACGGTTGACCTCGTGACTCGCGAATATCATCCGCTCGCCAAGCTCGCCAAGGATGTCTCGGCGGGAGCTGTGCTCGTGACCAGCATCTCGGCGCTTGCGGTTGGGTATCTGATCCTGGGCGACGATCTAGGTCCCTTCTCGCTAGAGACGCTGGAGCGTGTCCGTCGCTCCCCGGTTCACCTGACGCTGGTCGCAATAGTGCTCGTGGCGATAGCCGTGCTCCTCGTCAAGGCGCTAACCCGCGCCCCGAACGCTTTCCTGGGCGGGATGCCCTCTGGGCATGCGGCCGTCGCGTTTGCTGGCTGGGTAGCGGCGAGCTTCATCACTATAGAGGGGCGCTACGGAGGCCTCGTCTCCCTCATAACTTTGCTCATGGCCTTGCTGGTATGCCAGAGCCGCGTCGAAGCCGGTATCCATACTACCTATCAAGTGGCGGCCGGCGCCGCCATAGGTATTCTCCTCTCCGTGCTCGTCTTCCAACTCCTGTAGCTGGCTCCGGTAGAATTGACATATGTACTCGACTATTCTCATCGAAGCTGCGCATGCGGCCTCCGCCAGGTCATACGCTCCATACAGCAACTTCCGGGTCGGTGCAGCGCTCCTGACGGCGAACGGAGAGATACGCACCGGCTGTAACGTAGAGAATGCCTCCTATGGCCTGAGCATGTGCGCCGAGCGCGCGGCTGTCTTCGCGATGTTTGCTAACGCCGTGGCTGAAGACGACCGCAAGATTCGTTCGGTCGCGGTCGTCAGCCCGGATGCGGCGCCCTGCCTCCCGTGCGGGGCTTGCCGCCAGGTCTTGCGGGAGTTCGGATGCGAGGAAGTCCTGGTTGAGGAAGGCTTGGTAGTTCGGCGGTATCCGTTCGAAGAGTTGTTCCCGTACGCCTTCGGTCCAGAGGCGCTCTAATGGAGACTGGTACAAACGGCTTCAAGAGCGGATTCGTTACCGTTGTAGGAAGGCCGAACGTAGGGAAGTCAACGTTAGTCAACCGGCTCGTAGGGGCGAAAGTCTCCATCACCTCCCCCCGGGCCCAGACGACGCGCAGCCCGATCCGGGGCGTACGTAACGGTCTGGGATACCAGGCGGTCTTCGTGGACACTCCCGGTTCCCAGAAGCCTCGCGATACTCTGAGGAGCCGCATGCAGCAGCAGGTACTTGACAGTCTCTCCGAATCTGATGTCGTGCTCGTACTCTTCGACGCGGCGCAGGCCCTAAAGGAACTCGGCACGGGTGACCGACACGTGGCGCGGCTCGTCGCCGAAGCAGGGACGCCTGCTATAGCCTGCCTCAACAAAGTAGACCTCTTGCGCGATACGTCAGAGGCCTTTCCAATTCTTGAAGAGATCTTCAAGCTAGCTAAGTTTGAGGACGTCTTTCTCCTGAGCGCGAAGCAGGGTCTCAACGCCGAACCTCTAGTAGAGGCGGTGATCAGGTTGTTGCCGTCCGGGCCCCGTTACTTTCCAGAGGGGACGGTGACGGACTACCCGGAGTCGCTGGTGCTCGCAGAGTATGTTCGGGAGAAGGCGCTTGCTGTGCTGCGCGAGGAGGTGCCGCACGCTATCGCCGTCGAGATTGACGAGGTCGAACGCAAGGATCACGTGACAGTCATCTATGCCATCATCCACGTCGAGAGAGCTTCGCAGCGCATGATCGTGCTAGGAAAACATGGCAAGGCTATCAAGCAGATCGGGATCGAGGCCCGCCGCGACGTAGAACGTCTCCTCGGTACTCGCATTTACTTGGATCTGAAGGTAAAGGTTACTCCTGGCTGGAGGAATGATCCGCGGTTCTTGGAGCGGTTGGGGTTATAATTCGGTCTGTAAGAAGGCTGTCGTCGTTTTTATTTTGAGGAGCGTGACCCGTGGGGATGAGGGTACGGGAGTTTGCAAAGACCGTGGATCACACCCTCCTCAAACCGGACTCAGCAGAGGCTGATGTGCGACAGTTGTGTGAGGAAGCTGCGTACCACCACTTCGCGGCTGTGTGCATACTACCGTGCTATGTAAGGCTCGCTGCACGCGAGTTGCGCGGGACGGACGTGAAGGTAGCAACGGTGATTTCCTTCCCCTTTGGCGCGGACACAACGGCGGTAAAAGCGGTAGCGGTGCGTGATGCGATCCAGGGCGGTGCCGTCGAGCTCGACGTGGTGATGAACGTCTCGAGGTTTCTCTCGGGCGATTTTGGCTATGTGGCCGACGAATTGACAAGTCTCAACGGCGAGGTCGGGGCGGTGGCGATGAACAACGGGCTCAACGACGCTGTTTTGAAAGTCATCGTTGAGACGGCTTATCTGTCGGACCAGATGAAGCGGTTGGCCGTGCAGATCGTGGCGGCCAGCGGCGCGGACTTCATCAAGACCTCGACCGGTTTCGGACCTGGTGGGGCGACCCCGGACGACGTCGCGCTTCTCAGGCAAGAGGCCCCCGAGGGATTGGCGGTAAAGGCAGCCGGGGGGATAAGAACGTTGCATGATGCACTCGACCTTCTCAACGCTGGCGCGTCGAGGATCGGGGCGAGCGGGAGCGTAGAGATTATGCGGGAGGCCGAAGATGGCGGTCTACAAGAGTAAGGGTATAGTGCTGCGCTCGATCCGTTATGGCGAGGCCGACCGCATCCTTGACCTTTACACGCGGGATGCCGGTCTCGTCTCAGCGATAGCCAAAGGTATCCGGCGCACCAAGTCACGCTTCGGCGGACGGCTCGAACCGCTCTCTTGCGTCGATTTTCTCGCCTACGAGGGCCGCACTCTGGATACCGTGACGCAGGTTGAAGTCTTGCGCTCCTTCCACGACGTTCGCGAGGATTTGAAGCGCCTCGAAGCGGCGGGCGGCATGGTTTGGGCTGTCCGAGCCCTCTCCGGGGGAGACGAGGCGGATCGCCGCATCTTCAACCTTCTCTACCATGCACTCGACGCGCTTGAGGGGCGCGAGACGGGCTTTGAGGCCGTGGGCTCTGCCTTCGCCTTGAAGCTATCAATACTCGCAGGGTACACTCCCCGGCTCGACGCTTGCGTAAGCTGCGAGCGCGATCTAGCCGAGATCGCCCGCGAAGGTCTCCTTTACTTTGCACCGCCTTTGGGCGGTGTGCTCTGCGCCGGATGCCGCTCTGTGAGTCGCGAGGCCGGACTTGCCGGAGACTCATTCCCTTTGCCGCAGGGAGTCCTTGCCGCGCTACAAGACCTCGTGACGCATCCTCTCCAAGAAGTAGCCTTGGAGGACGGTCAGGAGGAGAGCGTCCGCCGGGCTGTCTCCGCCCATGTACTCGCTCATGCCCCCGGCAATACCGCGCCGAGCAAACCCCCACGGACCGACCCCGGTCGTCGAACACTTCGTCCAGCGTGAGAGAGAGAGCCTCAGAGCAACTCAGGCCTCCGGCTGGGTGGGCCTGTGAGACAAGCGCCGGACGGCTAGTGCCCGAGCCGCCAGACGGGGTTCGTAACGAGTTCCAGCGCGACCGGGATCGCATCATCCACGCGAAAGCTTTCCGCCGACTTATGCACAAGACGCAGGTCTTCATCTCCCCTGACGGCGATCATTTCCGCACCCGTCTGACGCACACGTTGGAGATGATGCAGGTGTCCCGCACCGTCGCGCGTTCACTAGGTCTCAACGAAGACCTTACCGAAGCTATAGCTTTAGGCCATGATCTCGGGCACACTCCTTTCGGGCATACGGGGGAAGAAGCCCTCTCCCATGTCCTGGCGAGCCTCGGTCACGAGCGCGGCTTCCGGCATAATGAGCACTCCTTGAGGGTTGTGGATGTCCTTGAAAAGGAAAGACGAGGGCTAAACCTCACCCACGAGGTCAGAGACGGCATTCTCAACCATACCGGAAAGGGTTATCCACGCACGCGAGAGGGTGAGATCGTACGCCTCGCGGATCGGATAGCTTACGTAAACCACGATGTCGACGATGCTCTGCGGGCGGAGGTTATCTCCTCAGAGAATCTTCCAGGAACGGCCTTGGAGGTGCTTGGGAATCGAACGAGCGTACGGATAAACACCCTGGTGCGCGACATGATCTCAACGTCTAGAGAAAGGGGAGAGGTAGCCCTCTCCGAAGAGGTATACGGCGCTCTAATGCAGCTACGAACCTGGCTATTCAAAAACGTCTACCATAACCCGCTCGCGCGCGAGAGCCGCAAGGCCGGGGCCGTGGTCGCCGCCCTCTTCGAGTACTATCTCGAAAGGCCCAAGGAGCGAGCAAAGAGCGACCCTGACCCCGTCGTCGAAACCCTTGATTTTGTCGCTGGTATGACCGACCGTTACGCGCTCGCAACGTACAAACGTATCTTCTTGCCTCGTACCGACGCCATTTTCGAATAATCTTTGGCTTTTGTAGTCGAGAGGTGCGTATGCTACGCGACGGAGAGAGGGTTATGATGGATTCTATATGTGTATTTTGTGGTTCCAATAAGGGGACGCGCCCAGCTTACGCGGCGGCGGCGCGACTAACGGGGGTCGAACTCGCCAGGAGAGGCATTAGGGTGATCTATGGCGGGGGAAGTGTTGGACTCATGGGCGCCCTCGCGGACGCGGCGCTAGAGAAAGGCGGCGAGGTCGTTGGCGTTATCCCCGAGGCGCTCGTCTCCAATGAGATCGCCCACGCGGGCCTTACGAAACTACACGTCGTTGGATCTATGCACGAGCGTAAGGCGCTTATGTCCGATCTCTCAGATGGATTCCTGACGCTGCCCGGCGGCTATGGAACTTTGGAGGAGTTCCTGGAAGTTCTCTCCTGGGCACAGCTCAGCATACATGGGAAGCCGTGTGCACTGCTCGACGTGGATGGCTTCTACGCGCCGCTCGCCTCGCTATTCGATAAGGCTGTAAGCGAGGGCTTCGTTCGGCCTGACCATCGCTCTCTCGTTCTCACCGGTGATCATCCAGAGCAGTTGCTCGACCTGATGGATAGCTACGTCCCGCCGGAAACGAGAACATGGATCGAGCCGAAAGAGAGGTAGTCAGCTCGAGCTGCTATGCGTCGCGAAAGCCAGAGGATCGCTCTGGTATACCTCGAACAACCTCTGAAAGAGCTCGTTGTACGGGAAGTTCCATATCTTCGGCTTTCGATACAATTTTAGGCACTCTCCAGATTAAAGGTCTCAGAGCCCGACGCAGTCCTCGGTAAACTCTACTGACTTAAAGACCGTAGCCGTCTACAAACTGTATCTGCTCTGTTCGACGCTGCCAGCCCCCGGTAATATTCGTGTAACGACGCAACGAAGGAGGAATGGCAGAGCTTGAGGATCACGCCACAGAGTATCGAGGAGGTGCGCGAGGCTGCACAGATAGCTGAGGTCGCTTCCGAATTCACCGCCCTCCGTCGGGTAGGCGCACGCCTCTCCGGACTCTGCCCCTACCCGGATCACAACGAGAAAACACCCTCCTTTAGCGTATCCCCCGACAAGAGCTTCTACTATTGCTTTGGCTGTTCACGCGGCGGCGATGCCATAAAGCTGGTGATGGAGCTGAAGTCCTTCTCCTTCGCCGAGGCGGTATCGCACCTCGCGGAACGCTTCGGGGTTGAGCTCCGGCTGGAGGGCAGCTCTCCCGAGGAAGAGAGGTCCGCCGAACGACGCAGCGCCCGCCGTCGCTCGGCCTACAAGGCCCTCGCCGCTGCAACCGCTTATTATCATAAGTATCTGCTCAAATCTCCCGCTGCTAAAGAGGCGCGCCAATACCTCAAGCAGCGGGGCTTCAACTATTCTACTATAGAAGAATTTCGCTTAGGGTATGCGCCGCCACGTGGGAGTGCGGGGTTTATTCAGGCAGCTCGGGGGGTGGGGCTGGAGCGCGAGGCGTTGGAGGAGGCGGGGTTACTCTCTTCACGCGGAGGGGAGCGGTTCGGGGATCGAGTGACGTTTCCAATCTCAGACCGGCGCGGTAGGATCGTAGGCTTCGGCGCGCGCTCCTTGGGTGACGCGAAGCCTAAGTACCTTAACTCCCCCGAGACCGCGCTATTTAACAAGCGCTCTCTACTCTACGGATTTCCACAGGTTGCCGAAGCTATGCGTCGCGAGAAGGCGGCCCTTGTTGTCGAGGGGTACACGGACGTACTGATGCTCTTTCAGGCGGGGATAAAGAATGCGGTGGCTACTCTGGGAACTGCGATGACGGAGCAGCACTTAAAGACGTTGAGTGGGCACGCTGAGAAGATCTACTTGCTCTTCGACCCGGACGAGGCGGGCGAGAAGGCAGTCGAGAGGGTCATGCTAACGGCTACCGAGCTCAAGCTGGACCTCCGGGTTTTGCGCCTCCCTCAAGATCCGGCTGACTGGCTTCTCGTGCACGCTCCTGAGGAGTTTACAAACCTCCTCTCGGAGGCGATTCCGATCCTCGAATACGGGATACGGCGCGTCGTCAGACGCGCCCATGGTGCAGGCTCCGCGAGTCGTGCACGCGCTGTACCCGAGATAAAGGCCCTTCTGAGCCGAATTGAAGATCCCGTTCTTAACCGCGAAGCCTTCCGCCTCGCGGCCGAGGCCTTAGGTGTAGACCCAGAGGCTCTCCGCGAGGAGTCTGGAATTGCAAACGGAACTAAACGCGTTTCGTCTCACGGCAGGGCGCGCAAGGTTCCAGTGGATCCCTTTGTCGAAGCCGGACGCGAGCTCCTTGCCCTGATGCTAGCTCGTCCAGACTTGGCTGCTGATGTTGTGCGCTCGGGTATGGAGGCTCCGGATCTCCTCGATGCTCCCGTCATATTAGGTTTTGAAGACTTTGGCGAGGAGTCACAGGGCAGCATCTTCGCGCTCCTGGCCGAGCACGCGGGGGAGGACTTGGATACCGTCCTCTCCGACGATAGAGCCAGGGCTTTGTTCGACGAGATCGCCGCGATCCGAGCGGAGGGTGAGAGACTCTACCCTTCTGAGGCCTCGTTGCGCGCGGCTTGGTTCCGGCTCGCCTCCCTGAGCCGCGAGAGGACGAAGCTCCTCACCGAGGACTTCGACGAAAAGTACCGGCTGCACCTAGAGACCAAACGCCTCCGTAAGGCCGCTGTAGAGGCGAGCAATCTCACCCTCGAATCTTGAAGCCTAACTCCTTGAGCCTTATACTTTCGATCTGAAGCACTTTGCCCTGTAGCTCAATGGCAGAGCATCCGGCTGTTAACCGGAGGGTTGTAGGTTCGAGTCCTACCAGGGCAGCCGCCGCCCATCTCCGGGCCCATAGCTCAGTTGGTCAGAGCATCCGACTCATAATCGGACGGTCCCAGGTTCGAGTCCTGGTGGGCCCACCCTTTAGAGACTCCAGCGAGGCGTAGAGCACCGCTGAGTATCCTTCCTGTCTACACGATCTTCTTAACTGTTCTTTGATAGCCCAACATGTCATGTTCGAAGGCGTCGACCCTACTATATGTACCGCAGCGATACTCCCTCAGAGGATCTGTGCCCGTGCCTGAGCCAAGGCTACTAGCATAGTTTTTGAGATTGATCCATAGGGATTCCATAACCCTTGGGGGGAGGGTCTAAAGAGCGAAAACACAGTTTCTGCGAGCTCTAAGAGCCTGAAAAAGAGGCTTGCGTTGCGAGTTTTTCCAGCATATGCGACAATTTCGGCGTCGTGGGTCAAAGTGGGACGTAATGGGAGGACGAGGTCCTGGCCCTTCTCGGAGAGTATGAGCACACCCTGGATGAGAAAGGGCGGCTGACTCTCCCCTCCCGACTCCGGTCCTATTTCGAGGGCGGTATCGTTATTACGAAGGGAGTTGACCGGTGTCTGTTTGCGTTTCCGCCCGAGGAGTGGGCTACGTTTAAGGCGAACATAAAGGCTAACGCTGACCTCTCCGCCAAGGGACGCCAGCTAAGTCGAATGTTCTTCTCGATGGCTTTCGAGGCAGCGTTGGACAGGCAGGGGCGAGTTTTGATCCCGGCCAAGCTTGCCCGGTACGCGGGCCTGAACCGCGATGTCACACTCACTGGTGTAGATGATCGGCTGGAGGTTTGGGATACCGCTGAGTGGGAGCGATACGTTTCTGGCGCTGATGACTCGTTTGCGGAGATAGTCGAGGAGTTCGCCGGCAGGGAGTTCGGGGTTTGATGGCGGCTGGACACTACCCGGTGCTGATCGACGAAGCCGTTTCAGCGCTCGCCATAGCGGGCGCTGAAACGGTAGTGGATGCCACCTTCGGCGGCGGAGGACACACCCGAAGGATACTCGGCGAGCTTGGGCCTGAAGGACGGCTGATCGGTATAGACCGAGATCCTGAAGCGGCGGAGAGGGCTCGCCTCTTGGTTGGGGAGGAGCCGCGTTTCATCTTCAGGAGAGGGGGCTACGACCAGGTACTAAGGGAGCTGGTTGGGGAGGGGGAGAAGGTAGACGCTATCCTCTTTGATCTCGGGCTGTCTAGCTACCAGATAGACGAGGCCGGAAGAGGCTTTAGCTATGTTCAGGAGGGGCCGCTCGATATGCGAATGGACCCGGATCGTGGAATATCGGCGGCTGATTTCTTGAACGAGGCTGAGGCGTCGGAGATCTCCGAGATGCTCGTCCGTTACGGCGACGTGGCGCCTGGCGAGGCGCGGCGGGTGGCTAGGGAGGTCGTGCGCCGGCGTCCCCTCGGCACTACGCTCGAGCTTTCGGCGGCGGTCCGGGCTGCGGTCGGCTGGAAGGAGAGAGGAGGCAACCCCGCAAAGAAGGTCTTTCAGGCGGTGCGGGTCTACGTGAACGACGAGTTGGGCGGTTTGAGGCGGGCGCTTGAGGCAGCGGAGAGGTTGCTGGTGGCAGGAGGGCGGCTCGTGGCGATCACGTTTCACTCCGGGGAAGACCGGATGGTGAAGCGCTTTATCTCCGAGCGGACCAGAGAATGCGTATGCCCGCCGGAGCTGCCGATTTGTGCATGCGGGGCTCGACCGGCCTGGCGTAAAGGCGTAGTCCGAAAGCCCTCGAAGCGGGAGATAGAGGAGAACCCCCGCAGCGCATCTGCTCGCCTGCGTGCAGCCCTGCGCGCCGAAGAGCCGCCTCAGGCCGGTTTGCCGCCAGAGGAACTCGCCTGATGGCGGCGCCACAGAGTAGGCCGGTAGCGGCGCGCCGCTCGGCGCAGGGTCCCGTCCGGAGAAAAAGGCCGGAGGGGAGGAAAGACGGCGCTGGGTCTTGGAGGGCATTCGCAGTGCTCGTACTAGTTCCGGCGGCGCTTATGCTCGGGAGCGTCTATGCGCATACCGCTGCGGTCGGGACCGGTGCGGAGGCTGCCCGCCTCGAGGAGGAGAAGGCGGCGGCCGAGGCTGAAGGTGAGAGGATCGATGTGCAGGTCGCGGAACTGTCCGAATCGGCGACCGTCCGCGAGGAGGCTAGAAAAAGCCTCGGGATGAAAGACCCAGGCGGCAAAGATCTTTGGACTTACGGGAGCGAAGGGGAGGACGTAGTAGATGGCGGGGAGGAGAGTAAAAAAGGAGCGGGTGAGTAACGCCCCTGGTCCGAGAAACGCGAGGGGCGTGGTTCGCCCTTCCGTCAAGGGCTCCCGAAAAAGCAGCCGGGTCCGCGGCCGCGTCGGCGCAAAGGTCGTACCGCTGCCGCAAAGCCGGATACAAGGTCGTAAGTCGGGGCGCAGGTCCGGTCCGGCGCGCCAGGGGGCGGTAAAGAAGGTTGGTCACTGGCGGCTCCGGGTTGTGGCAGGGGCGGTTGCGCTAGTCTGCGTCTCTTTAGGGGTGCGGGCGGTTCAGTTGAGCTTCGTAGACGATGAGCGCATCCGCGCCCTTTCTAACGATGCGCTCGCCTCCGAGCAACCCAGCTACGGCCAGGGTAGGGGGGCCATAATCGCGGCTGACGGTCAGCCGCTCGCGACGAGCCTGGACGCGGCGAAGGTAATCGCTACCCCGTACCAGATCAAAGATCCCAAAGATACCGCGGAGGTCCTCGACGGATTACTCGGCTCTAAGGCTGGTGACGCGGAAGAGATCGAGGGAAAACTTGCAGAAGAGAACGACGACGGCGAGCTCGTCGGTTACAGTATCGTGGCGGAGGAGGTTGAGCCCGATGAGGCGCGCGAGGTGCAGAAGCTAAACCTTCCGGGTATCTCGGTAGAGCCTGATGAGACCCGAGTGTATCCGAACGGCCCGCTTGCGAGCCAACTCTTAGGTTACTTGGGGACCGACGTGGCCTACGGAGGGGTCGAGGCTCGTTACGATGACGCTCTCAAGAGCGGGCACCAGTTGAACCTGACCGTGGATGCCGCCGTTCAGCAGGAGTTGGAAGAGGCGCTCGCCAAAGCTACGAAGAAGTACGAGGGCAAACATGCCTTCGGGCTCGTGATGCGCGTCGAGGACGGAGCTATAGTAGCCCTCGCAAACTCTCCCGGCTACGACAACAACGACTTCGGGGAGGCCTTCGAGGAAGATAAGCGAGACCGTGTACTGACCGACTCCTACGAGCCTGGCTCGACCTTCAAGGCGTTTACGATGGCGGCGGCCCTTGAAGAAGAGGCCGTTACTCAGAAAGATACGTTTATCGTACCGGACTCCATCGCGGTTGCAGACCGGGTGATATACGACTCCGAGAAGCACGAGACAAAAGTTTTAAACACCGAGGGTATACTCACCGAGTCGAGCAACGTCGGGACTATTCAGGTGGCCCAACTCCTCGGCGGCGAGCGCCTGAGCGATCACATGAGAGGCTTCGGGTTCGGGGAGGAAACTGGGGTGGACCTCTGGGGAGAGAATGTGGGCGTAGTGCCGGCGTTCGAGAACTGGAGCGGCTCTTCTATCGGGAACATTCCGATCGGTCAGGGGCTTACCGTCACGCCGTTGCAGCTCGCCGCCGCTTACTCAGCCCTCGCTAACGGCGGGCTGCAGGTGACGCCCTATGTGACCCAAAGTGCTGCCCCCGGAGGTCCCGGACGCCGGGTGATAAGCGAGGAGACCTCGACTATAGTACGCGGGATGCTCCAGAGCGTGGTCGACGAAGGGACGGGTCACCTTGCCTCGATCCCGGGTTATACCGTGGCCGGAAAGACCGGTACCGCGCAAAAGGTTGACCCCGATACCGGACTCTACGGCGACGAATACTTAACCTCCTTTATCGGTTTCGCGCCCGCCAGCAATCCCGAGTATCTCACCCTAATAGCGGTGGATGAACCGCAGAAGGATCTCTTCGGGGAAGTCGTTGCAGCCCCAGCGTTCCAAGACGTCATGGGCTTTACCCTCGGGTACTTCAACGTTCCCCCGGACCGCGAGAGCACGAAGGACGAACCGCCCCCGCCAGACCCTACTCCCGCCCCGGATGCGAAGAAAGAGGATAGATTCCGTTGAAACCCGTCTCTTTAGCATCTGTAGCTCAGGCGGTTGGCGGCTCCCTGGTCGGCGCTGACGAGTCACAGCTAGCAACGGGGGCGTCTGTAGACTCGCGGTCGGTGCGCCGCGGGGATCTATTCTTCGCGCTTAAAGGGAGGGTGGACGGTGCAGACTTTGCCGCCGAGGCGCGTCTCCGCGGGGCGGTCGTGACGGTTGCTTCCCGCCCGCTCTCGGGACCGACGGTGGTGGTCGAAGACCCGCTGGTCGCGTTGCAGGAGTTGGCCCGGTGGAGCCTCTTGCAAGACGATGTCCCGACGGTCGTCGGAATCACTGGTACCGTTGGCAAGACCACCGTAAAGGACGCGCTAGAGGCGATACTTCGTGCCAGTGGTCTTAAAGTCTCTGCGACGGCCGGAAACTTCAACAACGAGATAGGCCTCCCCCTCACGGTTCTCTCCTCGAACGAGAGAACGGAGGTGTTGGTCTTGGAGATGGGGGCGACTCATAAAGGAGATATTGCCCACCTCTGCGAGATCGCGCCGCCCGAAGTCGGCGTTCTCACGGCGGTATCCCCGGTCCACCTCGACTCCTTCGGAGACCTTGAAGGGCTGGCCGCCGCTAAGGGTGAGCTCGCTATGGCCCTGCCGCCGAGCGGGGTCCTCGTCTCCCCGCTCGGCATTCCGGAGGCGGCAGCGGGACCCGGGCGCAAGCTGGCGCGGCGCTTCACCTTCGGCTCTGATGACAATGCTAACCTCTGGGCGACGGATATCCTGGAGTTGGAAGAGGGGCTCTGCTTTACTCTGCACCTCAAGGAAGAGTCGGAAGAACATCAAGTGGAGGTCAAGAGCCCCGTCTTTGGAACTCACCTCGTAACCCCGCTGCTGGCGGCGGTTGGAGGCGCTGTGGCTTTGGGCCTGCGGCCTGAGGAGTGTGCCCGGGGGTTGCAGAGGCTGCGGCGGACGGGCTTAAGGGGAGAGGTGTACCGGCTCCGGGACGACATACTTGTCTACGACGACTCCTACAACGCCTCACCGGCGGCGGTCGCGGCGGTTTTGAGGTACGGGGCGGAGGGAGCTAGGCGGCAGAACCGTCGCCTCGTCGCCGTTCTTGGCGGGATGTTCGAGCTCGGTGCCGGGGCAAGAGAGTACCATCGGGAGGCCGGACGGCTCGCGCGAGAGGTTGGGGTGGATCTGCTGGTGTGCGTGGGAGCCGAGGCCCGCTGGTACGCTGAGGCTTTTTCGGGCGAGACGCGCTTCTATGAGGGCGCCGAGGAGGCGGCTGATGGTCTACAAAGCGAGCTAAGAGGAGGCGACTACGTAGTCGTCAAGGGGTCGAGGGGTGTAGGATTAGATCGTTTGACCCGAAAGTTGAAGGAGAGATTAGCTCTTGTTTAGCGTTATCTTGGCGGCGGCGATCGCCTTCGCGGTTACTGTAACGCTAGGTTCGAAGTTTATAGAGTTTCTGCAAACCAAGAAATTCGGGCAATTCGTACGGGAGGAGGGTCCGCAGACTCATCTTATCAAGCAGGGTACGCCGACGATGGGCGGTGTGGTCATGCTCATGGGTCTCGGCTCGGCGCTCTTGGTTGTTGCGCGTCCAAATCTGGCGACACTAACTACGTTGTTGCTCGTTTCGGCGGTCGCGGGGATCGGACTCTACGATGATTGGCAGAAGATCTCCAACAGGCGCAACGAAGGCTTGAGCGTACGCTACAAGTTTTTACTGCTTACCCTCGCAGTCGTCGTCGCGGATGTTATGGCGCTCCGGTATGTTGGCGTGACGCAGAACGTCATCATCCCAGGCTTCGAGAGGAACCTGGTGCTCGGGCCTGGGGTGGTCGGCGTAGCGCTCTTCAGCTTCCTAATGCTGCTGGTCATAGTCGGCACGACCAACAGCGTAAACCTCTCAGACGGACTCGACGGGCTGGCAGCGGGTGCGGGAGGGATAGCATTGCTCGCCTACACGGCCATAGCGTTCCTTGAGCGGCAGTACGACGTGGCGATCATTTGCGGGGGGATGGTCGGGGCGATCATTGGGTTTCTCTGGTACAACTCCCACCCGGCGCAGATGTTCATGGGAGACACAGGCTCCCTTGCGATCGGCGGAGTATTGGCGGCGGCGGCGGTAATCACGAAGACGGAGATGTTGTTGCCGATCATCGGAGGGCTCTTCGTTATCGAAGGCCTCTCTGTCATTATCCAGTACGGCTCCTTCAAGCTGACCGGGCGGCGGGTTTTTAAGATGGCGCCGATCCATCACCACTTCGAGCTCTCCGGGTGGCAGGAGAACAAGGTGGTGGTGCGGTTTTGGATTGTGCAGGCTGCATTTACCGCTGCCGGATTTGTTATCTACTACTTTACCCTCTACAACGACGCTCTTCTGTGAAGACACTCGTTTATGGCCTCGGGGAGTCCGGCCTCGCCGCCGCGCATGCCCTACGCGAGAGAGACGAAGAGGTCGTCGTCGCCGACGCGAGCGATGCGCAGAGCTCTAGAGATATTGCCTCGAAACTAGGGGTCAGTAGACTTCTAAAAGCCGACCCGAGGATACTAGCGGAGAACTTCGACCGGATCGTCGCGAGTCCTGGCATCCGGCCGCGTGACGCGTTGCTCACCGCAGCAGAGAAGGCGAGGGTGCCCGTGCTCTCCGAGGTTGCCCTGGGTTTAGAGTTGCTTGGGCCAGATCTTCGCGTCGCCGCCATCACCGGGACGAACGGAAAGACGACCGTAGTGGACATGCTGCGCGGCATCCTCGCCGCTTCTGGGACTCCGCACGCCGTCGCGGGTAATTCGTGGCGTGCGTTGACCGGTCACCTGCACGAGGCTCGGGAAGCGAGCCTGCTCGTTCTGGAGGTTTCGTCTTTTCAGCTTCACTACATTGACGATCCGGGGTTCAATGTCGCGGCGCTTCTAAACATGCGACCGGACCACCTCAATTGGCACGCGTCGTTTGAGGAGTATGCTGCCGATAAGTTACGCGTCTTCGACGGCCAGAGAGCAGAGGACCTCGCGCTCGTGAGCGCCGAGGATCCCGTGGGGAGGGGTGCTGCAGGAGGGCTGGCCGCGGAGACGCTCGTCGTTGGGGCGGAGGAGACGGGCGTCTTGGCCGGCAACCTGGTGCTGCGGGGGCGTGGCATCGCCTCGGTAGAGGAGCTGCCGTTCTCCGGACCGCACAATTACGAGAACGCGGTCTTCGCGGCGGCCACGGCTGAGAGGCTCGGGATAAGCTTGGATGGTATCCGTAAAGGTTTGATCGGGTACCAGCTCAAGCCGCACCGCATGCAGGTCATCGCGAGGCACGGTGGGGTTACATATGTGGACGATTCGAAGGCGACAAATCCCGCTTCGGTAGCGGCCGCGCTAGCGAGCTTCGGAGAACCGGTGGTGCTTATCCTCGGGGGTTCAGAGAAGGAGACGGACTTCATGGAGGTACTGCCGCAAATGGGGCGCTGCCGGGCGGTCATCTGTCAAGGCGAGGCTGGTCCCGGGATCTACAGGTACCTTGAAGAGAAGGGCGACGGTACGGGCGTCTTCTTCCTGGAACCGGACCTTGCCTCTGCGGTGACTAGAGCGCAAAAAGTCGCCTATCCCGGGGACGTGGTGCTCCTCTCACCCGGGTGTGCGAGCTTCGATCAGTTCTCCGGGTACGCCCTAAGAGGGGAGGCTTTTGCCGGATTTGTCGCAGAGCTTGCGCGAGCAGGTGGTAGGGCCAGACGATGACGACGCTCAGGACCAACCTTTTCGTGGTGGCGTTGGCGCTCGCACTGCTCGGGAACGTCATGGTGTACTCGGCGACCGCCAAGGAGTATGGGATCCACTATCTTGGGGTGCGTTTCGCCCACCTGGCGCTCGGGATTGTCGCGTTCTATATCGCGAGCAAGGTGCGCTACACCTCCTGGCGCGGGCTGGCACCTTACCTCTATGTATCCGTTCTAGCGAGCCTCATCCTCGTCCTTATACCCGGCATTGGTTTGGAGGTCTACGGGGCGCGGAGGTGGTTCGATCTCGGTCCCATGAGCGTTCAGCCAGCGGAGTTCGCAAAGCTAGCAGGGATCTTGTTGCTCTCGTGTGCCGTCGCCCGGGCGAGGCCAGGCTCGGGTTTGCCGCTCTGGCCGGTTCTAGCCGTGGTGCTACTCTTCGTGCTCGTGCTCGTCGAGCCTGATTTCGGCACCTCAGTCGTGATCGCTGCGGGTGCGGCCGGGGTATTGTGGGCCTCGGAGCTCAGAACTAGGGACTTGGTGGTAGCCGGAGCGGCCGCAGCCGCGGCGCTCTTCGGAGCGATGCTCCTTGAGCCATACCGGCGCGCACGCTTTCTCACTTTTCTGGACCCATGGAGCGTATCGGACGGATCGGGGTACCAGATCGTACAGTCTATGGTCGCCATAAAGGCGGGTAGCATCTTCGGGGCCGGGGCAGGTGCGGGAGAGGGAGGCGTAGTCGTACCAGAGGCGCAAACAGACATGGTATTCGCGCTCATAGGTGAGGAACTCGGTCTGTTGGGGATGGTGCTCGTTATCGGGGCCTTCGGTTTCCTCGCGCTTGGGGGGTTCGCCATCGCCCTAAACTCGCCCTCTGTATTGGGCAGGTGCATGGCGGCCGGGATTGCGACCATGTTCGCCGTCCAGACAACCTTCAATATTGGGGCGGCGATGGGCGCGGTACCTTTAGCCGGGATAACCCTTCCCTTCGTGAGCTATGGCGGCTCCAGCGTGCTAGTCTGTTTCGTCGCCGTGGGGATTCTTTACCGAATATCGGAGGACGGTGAGATTGCAAGAGAGGCCAAACCGCGTCGTGTCACGGCGGGCGGGCGCGCAAAGCAGAGCCCCGCGAATCTTGATCGCCGGCGGCGGAACGGGGGGCCACGTGATCCCCGCGTTGTGCGTGGCGGATAAGCTGCGTTCTAGAGGCGCAGACATACGCTTCATCGGCTCGAACGCCGGTATCGAGGCGACCCTGGTGCCGGAGGCGGACTACCCTTTGCATGCCCTACCCCTCGCTGGACTCTCAGGCGGTCTACCCGCCCGCGCTCGCGCTGGTCTCCTCCTCCTCAAAGCTGTACTTAGATGCCGCGCTATATTGAAAAAATTTCGCCCTGGAGCGGTGTTCGGTGTCGGCGGATACGCGAGTGCCCCAGCTGTCCTTGCGGCGGAAACGCTAAAGATCCCGACCTTCCTCCACGAGCAGAACTCCGTACCCGGCAGGGTCAACCGCTTTGCGGCCCGGTTCACGCACGAGGCCCTCGTGACCTTTCCTGACGCCGCCGAACGCCTCTCGCACGCTGCTCTTGTCGGGATGCCTACTCGTGAGGAGTTTTCGAGGACGTCGAAAGAGGAGGCGCGGGAGCGGCTCGGAATCGAGCCGCCGGTAGTCCTGATCTTCGGCGGCAGCGGCGGCGCTTTGAAATTGAACCTCGCCGCCGCCGAGGCGTTTCGGGACCCTACGCCGTATTCGATCTACCAGATCTCTGGCAGGAGAGACTTCGCCCGCCTCTCGACACACAACCCGCGACATAGAATCGTAGCTTATGAAAACGAGCTCTGGTACCCGCTGGCTGCCGCGAGCGTCGTGGTGACGCGGGCGGGAGCCGGTTCACTCTTCGATACGGCGGCTGTTGGAAGGGCGTCGGTTATCGTCCCCTACCCCTACGCTACGGCAGATCATCAACTCCACAACGCCCGATACTTTACGGACAGGGAAGCTGGAGAACTTCTGCTCGACGAAGAGGTCACCGGTGATACCATCCGCACTCGCGTTGAGGCTTTGCTCGAAGATGACGCGAGGCGAGAGAGGTTCGCGCGCAACATGCGCGCCCTTGCGACCCCCGAAGCCGCCGCTGAGGTCGCTAAGCACCTGCTCGCAGCGACAGAGACGAGAGGGAACACGAGATGAAAATACATATGATCGGGATCGGCGGCGCCGGGATGAGCGGCATAGCTGAGGTCTTGCACAAGAACGGGCACGAAGTCACCGGCTCGGACCTCAAGGAGTCTCCGTATACGAGGCGTCTGAAGGAGGCGGGCGTAACGGTCTACGTTGGTCATGCCGCCAGCCAGGTGGCGGAGGCGCAGCAGGTGGTCATCTCTACCGCTATCCCCTCGACGAACCCGGAGCTACTTGAGGCCCACCGACGATCGATCCCGGTGGTGCCCCGGGCAGCGGCCCTCTCGCGCATCCTCGCGGGTGGACGAAGCATCGCCGTTGCGGGCACCCACGGCAAGACTACTACCACGAGCATGACGACCCACGCTCTCAAGTCATTGGGTGAGAGCCCCACCGCCCTTATCGGCGGCGAACTGAACGACATCGGGAGCAACGTCGTCGCCGGAGGGTCGGATCTCTTCGTAGCCGAGGCTGATGAGAGTGACCGCTCGCTCCTCTATCTCGACCCGTTGGCCGCTGTCGTCACCAACGTCGAGTTCGACCACCCAGACTTCTACTCCTCCCTCGACGATGTCATCTCGACCTTTGAGAAGTTCGTCACCGCCCTGCCGCCCGGCGGTCACCTCGTTACCTGCGCCGACGATGCGAACTGTCTCCACCTCGCCGCCCTCGCCTCTTGTCCGGTCACGACTTACGGCCTTGCTGGCGGGCATCTCAGGGCAAGGGTTCTCTCTCCCAACTCCTACGTTCTCTCAGAGGCCGGCGAAGAGCGAGGCGTCGTCGAGCTAGGCGTCGCTGGAAAGCACAACGTTTTGAATTCCCTTGGAGCGGCCGCGATCGCCCGCTGGCTTGGCCATGATGCTTATGAAGCTGCCGTGAGCTTGAAGAGCTTCTCCGGCGTGAGGCGCCGCTTCCAACTTAAAGGAGAGCGTGGTGAGATCCGGGTAGTCGACGACTACGCACACCATCCTACGGAGCTCTCGGTGACGCTTGAGGTAGCCAGGGCGACGAGGCAGCGGGAGGGCCGGGTTATAGCAGTCTTCCAGCCACACCGCTACTCGCGCACCCGTATCCTCTATCGCGAGTTCGGTGAGGCGTTGACCATGGCTGATGCCGTCCTGGTTACAGACGTCTATAGCGCGGGTGAGATGCCTCAGCCGGGGGTCAGCGGCAAGCTTATAGTAGATGCTCTTTGCGAGAGCCATCCACACCCTGACGTCTACTATATCCCTAACCAACACGATATCCCTGGAGTTTTGCACACCATCGCCGAGCCGAGGGACACGGTCCTGACGATGGGCGCCGGCGATGTCTCGCGGGTCGGTGACGAGCTTCTGGACATGCTGGATTAGGAGAGACGGACCGACTTAGTGCGCCTCTACCCGTTCAACCTGATCCTGGCTATTGGAATCTCTGCCGCCGTCGCTACTCTCACCGCTCTTATCGCCCTTACCGTCTCCTATCTTCTCTACCCCGTGGCTGGGATAGAAGTACACGGAGCCCGGATGCTCCCTGAGAGCGTAGCCTGGGAGGCCCTCCCGGGCTACGCAAGCCTCCCTTCTCTCAATTCCTCAACCCTGGAACGCGAGATAGAGGCTAATCCCTGGGTTAAAAGTGTGGAGGTGCTCAAAGACTGGGAGTCCGGTATAGTTACGGTTGAGGTTGAAGAACGCAAGGCTGTACTCGATGGAGACTTGGGGGCCCGTAGGATCGTGTTAGCGGCAGATGGAACGGAGCTTCCGGGGCTCGGAGGAGCCGCTCTTACGCGGCTTGGGCTCGACGAGGCACAGTTGGAGGAGATCTTGGCGGTTGGCGAGGTGCTTGATAAGAACGGGGTTATGCTTGACTCGATTGATGTGGTTGGCGCGGAGGGTATCGAGACGACCGTAGAGGGCTATCGCGTGCTCTTCGCAGACTCTGTGGGAGACGAGCAGGCTCAGGCCCTGAAGAGACTAATAGAGGAGCATCCCGACGCCGCCTACTTCGATCTCCGGTCGCCGGATAGAGTCGTGGTCGGCCCCGAAAGTTCGGGTGGTTAGCGAGCGTCATGGCGTCGAAGCTAGTCTATGGGATAGATGTCGGCACTACCAAGGTCGTGGCTATGGTCGGACGCGCTGACGGCCGCCGGGGATGGGCTGAGGTTGTGAGCTTCGGAGAGACGCCTAGCTACGGCCTCAGGCGCGGCATGGTCGTGGATCGGGAGGCCACGACCGAGTCGGTGGCCGCCGCTATAGAGGAGTGCGGAGGTTTCCCGCGCGGCGTGCCGGTAAGCGTCGGTATCGCAGGCGGGCATATCTCCTCCTTCAATACCGAGGTTACACTCCTCAACCGGGCTCGCAACCGGACGATTACCGGGCGGTTCCGCAAGCGGCTGGAGACCGAGGCTCGTCAGATGCACGTAGGCGAGGACGAAAAGGTCATACACGTCGTTGCACGCTCCTTCGTGCTTGATGGTGCGGAGGGGGTGACGCAGCCAGTGGGCCTTGCCGCAAGGAAGGTGACGATGCGCGCACACGTGGTGGCGGGTGCGATCTCCGGCATCCAGAACCTCCTCGGGGCGGTCGAGGACTGCGGCGTCAAGGTCTCGCAGGTAGTACTGGAGCCGCTGGCCTCCAGTGAGGCTTGTCTCCTCGATGAGGACCGCTCGATGGGCGTCGCCCTAATAGACATCGGCGGCGGTACAACAGATATCGCCACTTTTATGCGTGGTGCTCTCACGCACACTGATGTGATTCCTCTCGGCGGTCAAAGCTTCTCCGCCGACGTAGCCTACGGGCTCAAAATTCCTTTTGAGCCCGCCGACGCCCTCAAACTCAAGTACGGTACCGTCCTCTCCCAAACTATCGACGACGTTGCCGCCGTGAAGCTCGAAGAAAAGCACTACAACGCCCGCTTCATCAGCCAGATCCTCGAGTACCGTGCCTACGAGGTCTTGGAGCTGGCGCGTGACTCGATGGAGAAGGCCGGGGTACGCAATCTCTTGCCCGGAGGGGTGGTCCTCACCGGGGGCGGCTCGCTGTTAGATGGCATGGACCAGCTCGCCGAGAAGGTGCTGGGGGTGCGGACCAGGATCGCTACCCCTCGCCGTATAAAAGGCGAGTCTGTACCTGTACGAAAGCCTCAGTATTCGACCGCTGTAGGTCTGCTATACTTCGCAGCGAAAAACGGTGACTCTGCACCGAAGAGTAAAGGTGCAAGGATAACTAGTTTTGGTAGCATAGTGACGGCTGTCAGAGAGTGGTTTGGTTTCTTCGGGGAGGATGGTCCGGGGGGAGCAGCGAAAGGCAAGCCGGAGGCGGGCGGGAGAAGCTAAAGACGAAGGGTTAGAAGAGTATGTTGGATTCGGGCACGAATTATCTAGCGGTAATAAAGGTGGTTGGGATCGGCGGTGGGGGGACCAACGCGGTGAACCGGATGATCAACTCCGGGTTATCGGGGGTTGAGTTCATCTCGGTTAATACCGACGCGCAGGCGCTTCAGATGACCGACGCCGACATAAAGATACACATTGGCGAGAAGTTGACTCGGGGCCTCGGAGCTGGAGCTGACCCGAAGGTCGGGATGGAGGCAGCCGAAGAGAGCAAGGCGGAGATCGAGGAAGCCCTGAAGGGCGCGGACATGGTCTTCGTGACTGCAGGTAAGGGCGGCGGCACGGGTACGGGCGCGGCGCCGGTGGTCGCCAAGATAGCCCGGGAGAGCGGCGCCCTCACGGTAGGGGTGGTAACTCGGCCGTTCGCGTTCGAGGGGCGGCGGCGCTCGACTTACGCCGAGGAGGGTATCAAGCGTCTCAAGGAGAACGTAGACGCTCTTATCATTATCCCCAACGACAGGCTCTTGCAGGTAGCAGAGAAGCGCACCAGCATGATGGATGCTTTCAAGATGGCTGATGACGTGTTGCGCAAGGGTGTGCAGGGGATCACGGACCTCATCACTGTACCGGGGCTCATCAACCTGGACTTCGCGGACGTACGCACGATTATGCAGAACTCGGGCTCTGCGTTGATGGGGATCGGGGAGTCGAGCAGCGAGAACAGGGGTGCCGAGGCAGCCAGGACCGCGATCTCCAGCCCCTTGCTCGAGGCGAGTATCGAGGGGGCGACCGGAATCATCCTTAACATCACCGGTGGACAAGACCTAGGGCTCTTCGAGGTGAACGAGGCTGCGGAGATCGTCCACAACGCTGCTCATCAGGACGCGAACCTGATCTTCGGGGCCGTGGTAGACGAGACGTTCGGCGAACGTGTAAGCGTTACGGTGATCGCGACGGGCTTCGATCAGCGACTGGTAACAAGACGACGCGACGAGCAGGCTGTCGCTAACGATTCTCCTCCTCGCGAGGAGCCTCCTTCCCAGCATCAGCCTGAGGGTGATGTTTTGGACATCCCGGCCTTCCTCCGGCGCCGCTAGGGCCGGGGCTTCTAGCTCAGCTTCTTGCAGACCGTACTATGGAAGGAGCACGCCGTCGGCGAGGCCGGCGGCGCGACCTACGTTACGCCCCTCCCTCGACTTAAAGACGCCGACATATGGTTCTTCACCCGCAAGGGGGGTGTCTCCGTACCTCCATACGACAGTCTCAACGTCTCGACCCTCGTCGGCGACGCATCAGAAGCTGTCACTGAGAATCTCTCGCGTATACAAACCGTTATGGGAGAGAGGTCCCCGGCCTGGGTTCGTCAGGTCGCCGGGGATAGCGTCGTAGCGGTAGAGAGACCTGGGTTGGCGGGCGAGGGCGACGCGCTCGTTACTGGAGAAAGTAGTTTCGCGCTCGCCGTCGCGGTTGCGGACTGTGTGCCAGTGGCGCTTGTGGGAGAAGGAATCGTGGGCATGGTGCATTCCGGTTGGCGCGGAACTCTGTCCGGTATTAGCGCTAGGGCTGCGAGCGGCATGGGCAGGGAAGTGCGCGCTTACATCGGGCCGGGGATTAGGCGCTGCTGCTACGAAATCTCGGAGGAGCTAGCGGAGAGATTCGCGGGAAGGTTCGGAGAGGAGGTCGTCTCTGGGCGCTACCTATCACTGCCGGGAGCGATCCGGCGGAACCTTGAGGAGGCCGGGGTAAGTGAGGTCTACGACCTAGAACTATGTACAGCGTGTCGGACGGACCTGTTTTACTCGCACCGCAAGGAGGGACCGAAGACCGGGCGCAACCTAGCGGCGATGGCCCTGAACTGAGTAGCGGTAGCGTTCGAACGATGGAGGAGCTGATCCGGGAGCGGCTGGAAGAGGTTAAGGAGAACGTCGACGATGCTCTCGAGAAGAGCGGGCGTGGTCCGGACGAGGCGAGGGTCTTGATCGCCAGCAAGTACTACTCTCCGGAGCAGATGGCGTTGCTCGGAAAGGCCGGGGTGGACCTTTTAGGGGAGAACAAGGCCGAAGATCTGGTCTCGAAACAGGAGAGGTTCGGGGACGCGTTCGAATGGCACTTTATCGGTCATGTGCAGCGACGCAAGGCGAAGGAGATTGTTCCTCGCGTCGCCCTTATCCACTCGGTCGATTCGGTGCGGCTCGTCGAGGAGTTGGCGAAGCGCGCTCCGCAGAGAGGGGTTGAGGTCTTGCTCCAGGTTAACGTTAGCGGGGAGGAGTCCAAATATGGAGTTGAGGAGGGCGAGGTCGAGCCTTTGTTGGAGGCGGCGGCGCGAACCGAGAGGGTGCGCGTCCGGGGGTTTATGACACTTGCGCCCATTGTTGAAGAGCCGGAAGATGTGCGTTATGTTTTCGCAAAACTGCGATCGATTCGTGATAGGCTACTCGGAAGTTGGGGTCCGTACTTCGACCTTTCGGAGCTTTCCATGGGAATGAGCAGTGACTATAGGGTCGCTGTGGAAGAAGGGGCCACTATTGTCAGGATCGGGCGGGCGATGATCGAGGAGACGGGAGAGGCCCGTTCTTGAGGAGGCTGGATGGGAGTTAGAGACCATCTCGACCGCGTTGCGGCTTGGTTCGGCTTCGGCGTCGATGAGGATGACTACTACGAGGATGAGGACGAAAGGCGATCCTCGCCTTATGCGAAGGATCGATCTTCCCCCGACCGCGGAGGTTCTGATGATGAGCCGGGTCCGGCGGTTCGCCGTCTCGGCCGCACGGAGCGCTCCTCGGCGTTTGGCACCTCTCTGGGTGACCTCTTCGGCAGTGAAGCATCTGGCAGCCGGGAGCGTCCCTATGACGCTCAGAGCGGACAAGGTCACTTGCGAGCCGTCCCCGATCAACGCATGGCGCCGGCGCGGGTGAGCGTCGTTAACCCGGCGAGCTTCAACGACGCGCAAGCCCTGGCCGACCGCTTCAAACGTCAGCAGCCAGTGATACTGAATCTTCAGCAGGCGGACCAAGAGCTCAGTCGTAGAATGGTGGACTTTTGCTCCGGGCTGACCTACGCTCTGGACGGGCAGATACAAACCGTCGCCAACAGGGTCTTTTTATTGACGCCGCGCAACGTTGAGGTCTCCGCAGAGGAGCGTAAACGGCTCGCCGAGAGGGCGTTCTTCAATCAGCTTTAGTTCTTTGGAGAGGGTAGGGATTATCGGGGTAGGTAGGATCGGGGGCTCCCTCGCCGCCCGGCTCGCCGACTCCGGCGATTTCGAACTTACCGTTAGTGACGCTTACGAGGAGCGGGCCAGGCGCTTCTCGCAAGAGCACCAACGTATCCGGTTCGTGCCCGACAACCTTGAGGTCGTTCGCTCCAGCGAGGTCATCGTGACTGCCATAAAGCCCTGGGACGTGGCCAAGATGCTTGAGGAAATAGCAGGGGAGGTAGAGGGAAAGGCGGTCGTGAGCGTAGCCGCGGGGGTTCAGATCTCCGCAATCGTCGGTAAGCTACCCGAAGGGACGGCGGTCTTGCGGGTGATGCCGAACGTGTGCGCGTCGGTTGGAATGGGGTCTGCGGTGGTGGCGTCGAACGAGGCCGGCGAGATGTACCTTCCGAGGGTGACGAAGATGTTCGAACATGTCGGCGATGTGATGGAGTTGCCGGAGCCGCTCTTCGACGCGGCGACAGCGTTGCACGGTTCGGGGCCGGCGTACGTGGCGCTCTTCGCCGATACCCTGGTTCAGGCGGGAGTCAGAGCGGGCATACCGCGCGAGGCGGCTAGGAGGCTCGTCAACGGTACGATCGAGGGTACAGCTATACTGCTCAGGGACACGGCGGCTCACCAGGTTCGAGACGAGGTCATGACGCCCGGCGGCACGACAGCGGCGGCGCTCGTGGCGATGGAGAAGGCGGGATTCGTCGGCGCTGTCCACGACGGGGTAGAGGCCGCAGCCGAGCAGTCACGGAGGCTGGCGGGATGATGGTAGCAGGGACGGCGCTCGTGCTGGCGCAGGATTACTTCGGGTTCAGCGTGGCTCAGTTACTCGCCAACAGCGTGGTATATGCATACTATATACTCTTCGGGTTCATCATCGCCTCCATCCTGTTTAGCTTCTTCCCTCGTTACCCGTCCAATCCCGTTCTGCAGGCGGTATACAGCGCGGTGAGGGCTGTAGTAGACCCTATACTTATGCCGATAAGGAACGTAATCCCGAGTTTGAAGCTCGGCGGTTTCGCTCTAGACCTTTCGCCCTTGGTCGCTATCATTGGTCTCTCTATAGGGCGTAGTCTATTGTTGATAATAATCGGGAACTTCATAGAACCAATTACGGGGTGATCCAAATGGCTATAAGACCTACCGACATCAGGCGCAAGGAGTTCAAGAGCGGCTTCCGCGGCTACGACGCGAACGAGGTGGATGACTTCCTTGACGAAGTCGCGGACGAATTCGAGCGCACCTTTGCGGAGAATAAGCGCCTTACGGACGAGATGGCCAGCTTGAAAGACCGTTTGCAGCAGTTCGAGGACCTCGAGAGCGCGATACGAGAGGCTCTTGTACAGGCTCAGCAGGTGGCGAGAGATCTACGCCAGAATGCGGGCAAGGAGGCAGAGCTGATCATCCGTGAGGCGAAGGAGCAGTCGCACCGCATTCTCGCCGACTCTTCCTCACGAGTCGAGAGGGTGCAGGAGTCGTATGAGGTGCTGCGCAAGGCGAAGCAGGACTTCGCTAACGACTTCAGGCATTTGCTCAAGAGCTACATCTCTGTCATGGACAACGTGGACGTCACCTCGGCCAAGGAGATAGAAGCCTCCCTGCGCGAACGTCTCGACACGGAGTCGATCGCCGTTGCTCACGAGGCTGCCGAGAGCAGAAAGACGGATTACGATGATGCCACCCGGGAATATGATGACGCGCGAGACGATAGTCGGAGCACGGACGAAACCAAGCGTGTAGAGACCGGCTTCGACCAGCAGACTGACGCTGCGGAGCAGGGTGACGCTACTGAAGAAGCTCGGCGCGTGCAGCCTGCCACCACGCCCGTAGCTAGGCAGACCGGGGACGAGCGTAGCGTACAGCCCGAGGTTGAGGAGCCGGAGGTAGACTCGCCCAGTGTCGAGAACCCCTCTCAGAACGTCTCCGCGCCTGCTCGCAGGGGCGCTGAAGAAGTGAGTCAGCGGCCCGCCGTCCCGGACGCTCCCGCCGCAGAAGACCACATCTCCGGAGCGACAAACCGTGATGACGAGGAAACCGTGCAGCAGGTCGGGCCGCGTCATGGTCGGACCGCCGACGAGTTCTTTGGGCAGGGTGAAGAGCGTGACGATGCCGAGGAGCGTAAGATCTTTCGGGCGAGCCGCTTTCTGCGCCGGCGTGGTTGAGACCGTAGATTTCGTACGCTCCACGAAAGACGGGATTTACCTAAAGCTTCGGGTCTCGCCTGGGGCAATACCAACCGAAGTCAAGGGTCTCTACGGACAAGAGGCTCTCAAGCTTTCCGTTGCCGCCCCGCCTGCTGAACGTACGGCCAACACGGAGATCGGACGCTATCTCTCGACACTCTTCAATGTGCCCAGGTCCGGGGTAGCTGTTGTAAAAGGTGCGTCGAGCCGAGACAAGCTCGTCCTCGCGTGCGGGGTCGGAGTACGGGCAGTTCGGGAGAACGTAACTCTATAGCTGCTAGCGGCTGTTTATCAGCGAGGACGCCGCGCAGCGCTCGTTCCTCGGGAAAGGCCCATAAGCTTGGACGCTGATTCACGGCAGCTTGAGGTTGGCCCGGAGGAGGCCGGAGAACGGTTAGACAGGCTCCTCGCCCGGCGCCTCGATATTAGCCGCAGTGCCGCGCGGCGTATGATCGAAGATGGTCTAGTGCTGATCGAGGGTGAGGAGCCTACCCCTTCCCGCAAGGCGCGCGCCGGAGAACGGCTTGAAGCGCGGATCGTGAAAGAGTGGCTCAAGGCGGAGAAGATCCTTGTTCCGGTAATCTTTGAAGACGAACATCTCCTGGTGGTAGACAAGCCCGCCGGGCTTGTGGTTCATCCGGGCGCGGGGAACCGCTCGGGGACGCTGGTCAACGCGCTCCTTCACAAGGGCATCTCGGGCGGGGAAAATCCGCAGCGGCCCGGAATCGTTCATCGGTTGGACCGGGATACCTCGGGGCTCATGGTGGTGGCGAAGAGTGAGGACGCTTACTCCGGGCTCGTGGCTGCGCTCTCCGCGCGACGGGTGGGGCGTATCTATCGGGCACTTGTCGTCGGGACGGGCTTACCATCGACAGGAACGGTCGATGCGCCGGTAGGCAGGGATCCCGAGAACCCTACGCTCATGGCGGCAGGTGTCGGGAGGCCGGCTGTGACTCATTTCGAAGTCACCCACGAGTCGGCGTACTATACGATGCTGACGGTGCGCCTTGAGACGGGTAGGACGCACCAAATCCGGGTACATCTATCTGCTATCGAGTACCCTGTCTACGCCGACCCGCTCTACGGCGAGCCTGTTCCGGGACGGCGCCTCTGGCTTCACGCCGAGCGCCTGCTCTTCACGCATCCGGCCACCGGAAAGCTGGTGGAGTTCGAGGCCCCGATCCCCGAGGATCTGCGCGAGGCAGCTCGGGTTCTCGACCCGGGCTTCGAAGCTTGACGCTGCCTCGCCTCTCTGGTAGCGTCTCAGGGACTATCAAACCCCTTTAACAGCGTCCAGTGAGGCGCGAAGGAGGCGTATTTGAGCTCTTTGAGCTCCGGCGCGCGCCGGTACGGCAACGCAGGGGAATCTGCCCCGTCCGAAGTCCTCTGTAGAGACGGCATCTCTCGCTCGCTGCGGCGCATCGCGCACGAGATCCTCGAATGCAACGCAACCTGCCTCGACCACGTGGCGCTGGTAGGGGTGCTGACGCGTGGGGCGCCCCTGGCGCGGAGGATCGCGCAGAACATCGAGTACTTTGAGGGACTGCAGGTCCCGGTAGGAGCGCTAGACATAACTCTATACCGGGACGACCGGGAGGTATCGGGCGTGGAACAAGGCGAGGAGCCGGAGCTGCGGGCGAGTGACGTACCTTTTGACGTGGCCGGTAAGACGATCGTGCTCGTGGACGACGTTCTCTATACTGGGCGTACGGCGCGGGCGGCGATGGATGCCCTGTTGGATCTCGGGCGTCCCTCGGCGATACGGCTTGCGATACTCGTGGACCGAGGCCATCGGGAGTTGCCTATCCGCGCGGACCACGTCGGAAAGAACATCCCGACAAGTCGCCAGGAGACCGTACAGGTCAGTCTCGTCGAGACTGACGGGGAGGATGGGGTGGTCCGCGTTGCAGGCTAGAGATTTTCTCACCCTCGAAGACGCGAGCAGGGAAGAGTTGAAGGAGGTCCTGGACCTCGCGCGAACCTACTGCGTTGGCGCTCACGCGGAACGCCCACTCGCCGGCAAGACTATCTGTCTGGCCTTCTTCGAGGCCTCTACCCGGACCGCCGCCTCGTTCGAACTTGCGGCGAGGCGGGCGGGGGCGGACGTGATCTCCATCTCAGGTAAGGGCTCCGCGATAGAGAAAGGCGAGTCGCTAGTGGACACTATCGTGACGCTTGACTCCCTGGGGGCCGACGCTATCGTGGTCCGCCACCCCTCCGCCGGTGCCGCTCGCCTTGCCGCCCTTCATACAAGGGCCTCCATCATCAACGCGGGAGACGGCTGCGGACAGCACCCAACCCAAGCCCTCTTGGACCTCTACGCCCTCTCGGACCGTTTGGGTGGATTTGACGAGCTCGCGGGCAGAAAGGTTGCCATCGTCGGCGATGTCCTGCACAGTCGGGTAGCTCGTAGCGTTATCCCCGCCTTCCGCGCCGCCGGTATGAAGCTGGCCCTCGTCGCCCCCGACACTCTCCTTCCACAGGAGACCGGAGCGTGGCGACTCCCCATCCTATCCTCAGTGGACGAAGCGATCACTTGGGGCGTAGACGTTCTATACGCCCTTCGCCTCCAGAGAGAGCGCATGACCGGGGCTCGAGTACCCTCCGTTGCTGAGTATGCCCGCTACCACGGCGTCTCGAAGCGTCACCTGAAGAGGGGCACCTTGGTCATGCACCCTGGTCCAGTCAATCGGGGCGTGGAGATCTCTGGAGGAGCGGTGCTCTCGGAGTCTTCGCTAATCCCCGAGCAGGTCGCATCGGGCATCGCCGTTCGGCAGGCGGTCCTCGCGCTCTCGACCGGCGTTGCAGAGACAATAGCGGCGTGACGAGCGCCAGGACTGGTATCGCTGAAGAGTTCGTGATTCGGGGGGCCCACGTCCTCGATCCCTCGTCTAACCGAGATGGTATCTCGGACGTACGCCTTTCGGCCGGCCGTGTTACCGAGGTCGGCAAGAATTTACGGGGGACGCGCTACCTTGATGCTGATGGCTTGCACCTCTTCCCCGGTTTCGTAGACGTACACGCTCACTGGCGTACGCCGGGCCGGGAGGATGAGGAGACGATAGAGACGGGTTCCGCTGCGGCCGCTGCCGGAGGGTTCACGAGCGTTGTAATGATGCCAAATACTGACCCTGTGGTAGATAAACCCATGATCGTCTCCGGTCTGGTCCGGCGCATCGAGAAGGAGTCGAGAGTTCGGGCCTACGTCTCGGCGGCACTTCATAACGAGCTCAAAGGCGAGCGTATCACAGAGATGCGCCTCCTCAAGGAGGCTGGTGCTTTCTGTGTCTCCGACGACGGGCTCGGCACGCAGAAAGCTGGAGTCCTGAGAAACGCCATGCTCTACGCTAAGTCTGTAGATTTATCTATAATACTTCATTGCGAAGATCATACACTTGCTACTGGCGTGGTCCATGATGGGATTGCGGCAGCCTTGGCAGGCCTGCCGGGTTCTCCGGGGAGCGCAGAGGACGTGGCGACCGCGACAGCTCTCGTCTTGGCCGCAGAGACGGGTGCGAAGGTTCATATTACCCATGTCTCGACAGCCCTCTCGGCGGCGCTCGTCGGATTCTTCAAGCAGCGCGCGGACGTTACTGCGGACACGACGCCGCATCACCTGACGCTTACCGATGACTTGGTCAGCACCTTAGAGGGACTCTACCGGGTTAACCCTCCCTTGAGACCGGACGGGGATAGGCTTGGCGTTAGGGATTCACTAACGAGTGGTATCCTGGACTTCGTGGCGACGGATCACGCGCCGCACGAGGCCTCTGAGAAGAATCTTCCGCTAGAGGAGGCTGCGCCGGGATTTCTAGGCCACGAGACGGCTTTCTCGGCGTTGTACACGGAGCTGGTGCAGAGCGGGAAGCTTCCGCTCTCGCGGTTGGTTGAAGCGATGTCCACATCGCCCGGGCTGTGGCTCGGGGGAGGAGCATATGGCGTCTCTCCCGGAGCATCGGCAGATCTCACGCTAGTGGACCTGGCCGATGAGTGGACGGTGCGCGAGGACGCACTCGTGAGTAGGTCCTCGAACAGCCCCTATCTCGGACGGAAGTTGGCCGCGCGGATCGTGGGCACGATAGTTGGTGGAGAGTTGGTACACAATGGGTTAGGAGCAAAGTTTGGAGCAAGGGCGTAACGTGGGACCGCTAGCAGGGCGGAGACGGGCATTAGTAGTGCTGGAGGATGGTGCTTCCTTCTCGGGTTGGACGTTCGCCGGCGAGGGAGAAGTCTCTGGGGAGGTCGTTTTTACGACCAGCATGGTCGGCTATCAGGAGACGTTGACCGACCCGTCGTATCGTGGGCAGATCGTGCTCTTCACCTACCCGCTTATAGGGAACTATGGTGTGATCCACGGCGACGAGGAGTCTCCTAAGATACAGGCCGCCGCCGTCCTCGTGCGCGAGTACACCTCGTACCATAGCAACTGGGCCAGCGAGCGATCCCTCTCCTCTCTCCTTGAAGAGTGCGGTACTCTGGGCGTCGAGGGCATAGACACCCGCGCTCTCACGCGGCATCTGAGGGATAAGGGGGCTATGCGAGGCGTTATCTCTACTTCAGAGCGAGACATAAAAGTCTTGCGTGAGAAGGCCAACGCCCATCCGACGATGCTCGGTCTTGACCTGGCCTCCTCGATCACTGAGCTAACGGAGCCTGTTCTGCTCCCGGCGCTTGGCGAGGAGCGGTGTCGTATCGTCGCCCTCGACTACGGTGTAAAAAGCTCCATCTACGAGGAGTTGCGGAGTCGCGGTGCGTCCGTGCTCGCGATGCCGGGCTCTACCCCCGCCGATGAAGTGCTCGCCCAGAACCCCGATGGCATCTTCCTCTCGAACGGTCCTGGAGACCCGGCTGCTCTGGAGAAGGCAGTCGAGAACCTAGGCGGTGTTCTCGGGGAGACGCCGACCTTCGGAATTTGCCTCGGACATCAGCTACTCGGGCTCGCTCTGGGCTGCGAGACGTATAAGATGCCGTTCGGGCACCATGGCGCGAACCATCCCGTTCGAAACTTGAGGACGGGACGGATCGAGATCACCAGTCAGAACCACGGCTTCTCCGTCCGGGAGGAGACGATTCCCGGAGGCGTCGAGCTGACCCACCGCAATCTCTACGACGGTACTGTCGAGGGGCTTGCGAGCAGGGATCTCAGGGCCTGGAGCGTACAGTACCACCCTGAGTCTAGTCCGGGGCCGCGTGACTCCGGTTACCTCTTCGACGAGTTTGTCGAGGAGATCTGCGAGAAGAAAGCTAGGGTCTAGCTCTTGCCGCGCCGCAACGACATAGAGAGAATCCTCTTGATAGGATCAGGTCCAATAGTTATCGGTCAGGCCGCCGAGTTCGACTACTCTGGGACGCAAGCCTGTCGGGCCCTGCGCGACGAGGGTTACCACGTAATCCTCGTCAACTCCAATCCCGCTACCATCATGACCGACCCTGAGATCGCCGATACAACCTACGTCGAGCCTCTGACCGTCGAAACGGTCGCGGAGATCATCCGACGCGAGCGACCCGACGCGCTGCTCCCGACTCTTGGAGGTCAGACCGCTCTTAATCTCGCCATAGAGCTTCATGAGAGAGGAACCTTAGAGGAGTATGACGTCGAGCTTCTAGGCGCGTCGGTCTCCTCGATTCGCAAAGCCGAGGACCGGCACCTCTTTCGCGAGGCGATGGAGCGGATCGGCCTGAGGGTTCCCGAAAGCCGCGTCGTACACCAAGTCGAGGGCGCGCTTGAGCTCGCGCGTAAGATAGGCTTCCCTCTAATCATCCGCCCCAGCTTTACCCTGGGCGGTAAGGGGGGTTCTACGGCTTACGATGAGCAAGATCTACGCCGTGCCGTCACCGACGGTCTCGACGCGAGCCCGGTTCGCAGCGTCCTCGTCGAGCGGAGCGTCGCAGGCTGGAAGGAGTTCGAGCTGGAGGTCATGCGTGACCTTGCCGACAACGTTGTCGTGATCTGCTCTATCGAGAACTTGGACCCTATGGGCGTTCACACTGGCGACTCTATAACAGTCGCCCCCGCCCAGACCCTCTCGGATCGGCAATACCAAACGCTCCGCAATGCTTCATTGCGCATAATACGAGAGATTGGGGTGTCGACGGGAGGCTCGAACATCCAATTCGCGGTGGACCCCGAGGCGGACGATTATTACGTGATCGAGATGAACCCTCGGGTGAGTCGCTCCAGCGCGCTCGCGAGCAAAGCTACCGGGTTCCCGATCGCCAAGATAGCTGCCAAGCTAGCAGTTGGCTACTCCCTCGATGAGATTCCGAACGACATTACCCGCGCCACCCCGGCCTCCTTCGAGCCGGCTCTCGACTACGTGGTGACAAAGATACCTCGCTTCGCCTTCGAGAAGTTCCCGGGCGCGCCACCAAAACTAAACACTAAGATGCACTCAGTAGGTGAGGTCATGGCTATAGGCCGCACGTTTACGGAGAGCCTCCTCAAGGCTATGGGTTCGCTAGAGGTAGAGTCGCAGGACATAGTCGCGTATCTCGACGACCCGAACCCGTATCGTATCTTCGCTATCTTCGACGCGTTGAGGGCTGGGATGGACCTGCCGGAGATAGTGCGAAGGACCCAGATCGACCCGTTCTTCATCGCCTCTATTGCCAGAATCGTGGCCGCCGAGGATGCGGTCTCAGAGACCTTAAGCACCGAGGAGCTGATGGAGGTCAAGCGAATCGGGCTCTCCGACGAGATTCTAGCCGCCGCCTCCGGCAGATCGACCGAGGTGGTGCGCGGGGTGCGCGGGGCTCTCGGAGTTCATCCGACATACAAGTCCGTTGACACGTGTGCCGGGGAGTTTCCCGCCCGGACGCCTTACTATTACTCAACCTACGAGACCGAGGACGAGGTAGAGCGTGGGGAGAACCCCTCCGTCGTGGTGCTCGGGAGCGGACCGAACCGCATCGGTCAAGGCATCGAGTTCGACTACGCCTGCGTTCACGCAAGCTTCGCAATAAAAGAGGCCGGATACGACGCGGTGATGGTCAACTCCAACCCCGAGACCGTCTCTACCGATTACGATGCCTCCACCCGCCTCTACTTTGAGCCGCTAACCGCCGAGCACGTTCTGGAGATCGTGCGGCGCGAGAGGCCCGAGGGCGTCGTCTTGCAGTTCGGAGGTCAGAGTCCCTTGAAGCTCGCCCGCGAGTTAGAGGAGAACGGCGTCAAGATTCTCGGCACGAGTCCGGACGCGATAGATCTCGCCGAGGACCGTTCCCGGTTCGGGAGGCTGCTTACGGAGCTTGGCATACCGCATCCCCGATTCGGGGCTGCCAGGAGCGCAGACGAGGCGAGGGAGATCGCACGGGAGCTCGGCTACCCCGTCGTGGTGCGGCCCTCTTACGTGCTCGGCGGGCGGCGTATGGAGATCGTCTACAACAACGCAGAGTTGGATTTGTACCTGGAGTCCAGCGTGAGTGCGAACCCGGAGCACCCGATCCTCATTGACAAGTTCATGGAGGATCACATCGAGGTTGACGTAGATGCCGTCTCGGACGGGGAAGAGGTGTACGTCGGAGGAATCATGGAGCACGTCGAGGAGGCGGGGGTTCACTCCGGAGACTCCTCGTGCGTGGTGCCGCCGATCACGATACACAGGGCGCTCGTCGAGCGGATCGAGGAGCACACGAGGCGCCTTGCGCTGGCGGTGGGGGTCGTGGGGCTGATGAACATACAGTTCGTGGTACGTGGTGAGGACGTAATGGTAATCGAGTGCAACCCTCGGGCTTCGCGTACCGTGCCGTTTGTTTCGAAGGCGACTGGGGTGCCGCTCGCTAAGGTCGCGACCCGCGTCCTGCTCGGCGAGAAGCTCTCGGAGATGGGGCTCGGGTCTGGTCCGGGGGCGGCGGAGCACTTCAGTGTCAAGGCGCCGGTCTTTCCGTTCGACCGCTTCGCGGATGTGGACCCTCTGCTCGGCCCGGAGATGCGCTCGACGGGCGAGGCCATGGGGATAGACCGCTCTTTCGGCGGCGCGTTCGCGAAGGCGCTTACTGCGGCGGGGCAGACCCTGCCCACCAGCGGCCGAGTGTACATCTCGGTCGCGAACCGGGACAAGCGGGCGGTCGTCCTGATCGCTCGGGCCTTCGCGGACCTCGGGTTCGAAGTCGCGGGGAGCGAGGGTACGGCGGAGGTTTTGAAGAACAATGGTCTGTCGGCGGCGGTAGTACCAAAGATAGGGGAGAACGGAGAGGACGTCCTGGGTCTAATCGAGCGCGGCGGGGTAGACTTGATCGTCAACACGCCGTGGGGCAGAGGGGCAAGGACGGACGGGTACCTGATCCGCCGCAAGGCACTCATGCATGGCGTCCCCTGCATCACGACCCTCGCAGCAGCAGCAGCAGCAGTCCAGGGTATCGAGTCGAGGATACGCGGCGGCTCCGAGAGGGTGAACTCCCTCCAGAGCCTCTACACCGCCAGAGCGTGAAGCTACACAGGTGAAGCTTCACGAAGTAGAAGTGACCGTGCGCGAAAGGTTCGGCGACCACGCCCTCCTCCGCTATCGTTGGCCAGATCAGGTACCCGAGCCGGGACAGTTTGTAATGGCCCGTACGTCTACACAAAGCCTCGACCCGTTTCTACCCCGTCCTCTCTTCGTCCACGACTACGAAGATGGGGAGATGAGCCTTCTCTTTGAGATACGGGGGCGCGGTACCCTCCTCTTGGCTGAGGAAGATGCCCGTCTGCTGGTAAGTGGTCCCCTGGGACGAGGCTTCCAGACCGACGACGGTGAGCTGGTGGCGCTCCTAGGCGGGGGAGTGTGGGTTGCACCGCTGAAGCTACTAGGCAGGAGCCTCGATAGAGAAGGTATCGTTTGCGATACCTTCCTCGAAATACCGGTGACTGCCCCCGAGGCGTACGCGACCTGGATCTCCGAGAGCTACCCTGACGCGACCTTGGTGCCCACCAAAGGAACTTCGGACCCCTCGCGGGCGGTCCTCAACCGCCTCGGCGATCTGGAGCGTTACGCGAGCCTCTTTGCTAGCGGCCCGGTCGAGATGCTAAGTGCAGTAAAGCGTGCCTCCGCAGGCAGGGTTTCAGCCCAAATCGCGCTGCGCGAGCGGATGGCGTGCGCTAACGGCTCTTGTTACGGCTGCGCCGTCCCTGTATGGGATTCCGGCGAGCGAATCTACGCCAGAGCCTGTGTCGAAGGTCCCGTCTTCCCGGCGGAGGTCCTCGCGTGGTAGCCCGTCCCGAGAAGATTGCCGGAGATTCCACCGATCTTGCGGTTGATCTCTGCGGCATCCCGCTAGCTACGCCGGTGATGCCGGCCGCCGGCACCCTCGCGAAGGAGGCGCTCGACAGGGCGAAAGGGGTCTACGGGGCGATGCTCCCGAAGACCGTGACGCCGAGGCCCAGGGCGGGGAACCCGCCGCCGCGCGTCGCCGAGGCTCCGTCTGGCATGGTTAACTCAATCGGGCTCCAGAATGTTGGTCTCGAATGCTTCCTGGAAGACTTGAACCGCTGGGACGTGGGGTTGCCTCTGTTCGTGTCGATCGCGGCGGATGCGGTGACAGAGTTTGCCGCGATGTGTGAGAGGCTCGCCGGTGACGGTAGGGTAGCGGCGGTAGAACTCAACTTATCGTGCCCCAACGTAGAGCACGGCGGGCTACAGTTTTGCGCTGGGCCTGAGACGGTCGCGGAGGTTGTGGCCGCTTGCAAGGAAACGCTACCGGAGAAGCCCTTGTTTGCGAAGCTGACCAACGAGGGCGTCGTGGCTAACGCCGTCGCCGCCGAGGAGGCTGGAGCAGACGGGCTCACGCTTATCAACACGATCCCGGCGCTAGTCGTCGATGCGCGAGAGAGAAAGGTCTTTTTGAGAGGAGGGCTCTCGGGACCAGCGATAAAGCCAGTGACGCTGCGGGCGGTGTATGAAGTTTCGCGAGTCGCTGAGGGCCCGGTTATCGGGGTGGGGGGCATCTCCAGCGGGGAGGACGTTGCAGAGTTCATGATCGCGGGGGCGACGGCGGTGCAGGTAGGGGCGGGGAGCTTCGTGCGGGAGCCGCGGGAGATGCTCGACGAGTTCGCCGCTTACCTGCGGGAGAACGGGTTGCGAGCGAGGGACCTTTCAGGCTTAATCTAGACGGATTCTCATAAGCTTCGATGGTATACTATCAAGTCGATGCTGAGGAGGGCGCCAGACAGGACTTCGCAGGAGCGACGGAGCGCTTTGGAGGAGGCAAACCGGGTACGTTTCGCCCGAGCTGACGCCAAGCGCGACCTCAAGAGCGGTACGCTCGACATCTATGACTTACTCATGGACCCTTCAGAGGAGCTAAAGGGCGCGAAGGTCGAAGAGATGCTTCTCGCGGTCAGAGGCATGGGGCGGGTAAAAGTGACGAGGATACTGCGTGAGGCCGGGGTGAGCCGGGCCAAGACGCTCGTCGGCCTCACCCACGGCCAGCGCGACCGGCTACTCAAGGCTTTGGGTTGCAGCGAGGAAGACTAATCGTCGTCTCCGGTCCTTCGGGGGCTGGAAAGTCTACGCTTATCCGCCAGGCGCTGGATGCTATCCCTGAGCTTGCTTACTCCGTCTCAGCGACCACCCGCAAGCCTCGCGAAGGCGAGGTCAACGGCCGCGACTATGTCTTTCTAACGCGGGAGGAGTTTGAGAAGTGGATCGAGGAGGGCCGGTTTCTGGAGTGGGCCGAGTATTCAGGAAACTTGTACGGTACGCCTGAGTACAGGGTAGAGGAGTTTCTGAGGAGTGGGCTCTCGGTCATACTGGAGATAGAGCTGCAAGGAGCCAGAAAGGTACGGGACAAACGCCCGGACGCGGTCATGGTATTCGTGCGTGCTCCTTCTCTAGAGGAGACGCGCAAGCGGCTGATGGGCCGGGCTACGGAGGATTCGGAGGCAATGGAGAGGCGCATGACGACCGCGCTCACCGAGGTCGCGGCGCGCGAAGAGTTTGATCACGAGATCGTCAACGGCGACCGCGACGCGGCACGGTCGGGTATCATCGAGACCATTACGAGGATAATAGAAGGAGAAGTAGATGCTAAACGAGCTTAAGGTAGACGCTTTACTGAACAAGGTGGACTCCCGTTACGGCCTCGTCCTGGCCGGGGCGCGACGGGCGCGCCAGATCAACGAGTACGCCGCTACTCTGGGGCTGAATGACTCTTTGGGCATACCTGGCCCACAGGTTCACACTCGCTCTCAGCATCCTCTCAGCATAGCCTTCGAGGAGCTACGGGAAGGTAAGCTCGAGGTCGGGTTCAGGAAGCCCCCTGAGGCGGCCGATGAAGAGGAGCTAGGGGCAGCAGACTCCGGCGATGCTTTCCTCGACCCTCCCAGCGGCGCGGGTACTGCTCCTGCAGCCGCCAGCGTCGACTCCTCCAGTGAGAGCACGGTCTAATACCCCGACTGGGCCGAATCTTGATCCTTTTTGTGGTCGGGTCGGGAGCCGGAGCGCTCCAGGCACCCGATACCATCGGTGACCTCGTCTCTTCCGGCTATCGCGTCGAGGTCATACTCGGACAGGGGGCCGAGCGCTTCGTCGGTCCCGCTGCCTTCGCGGGCTTGGCGCCGGTTGTCGAAGGGCCGACTGAGGCCCCTGAAGCTCTGATCTTCGCCCCTGCGGCCGCCGGTACCCTTGCTCGTCTTGCACACGGTCTGGGCGCAGGGTCCGCCGAAGAGTCCTACGGCGCCGGCGTGAGACCAGCCGTGATCGTCCCCGAGCTAGACGAGGCGACCGCCGGGCATCCGGCCGTGCGCGAGAACATCGAGCTTTTGCGAAGAGATGGTTGCCGGATGCTAGAAAAAGACGAGGAGGGGCGAGGAGTTGGAGCTGCGGAGGTTGCGGGGGCGGTGCTCAACTCTTTGGGTGGGCCGCTCTCAGGTATGCGCGTGCTGGTCACGGCCGGGGGGACGCGAGAGCCGGTAGACAAGGTGCGGTTCGTCGGGAACCGTTCGTCCGGGAAGATGGGGCGAGCTATCGCGAGAGAGGCGTACAGGCGCGGGGCCGTAGTCATGGTAGTCGCCGCCAACATCGAGGTGAGAGAGCCTGGCGTGCGGTGGGTAGACGTCGAGACCTATGCGGAGATGGAGGAGGCGACGGCAAGGCTTGCTGCCTACTCTGATGCGCTCATCATGGCGGCTGCGGTCTCGGATTTTACGCCGGCGGAGGTAGTAGAAGGCAAGATTCGCCGAGGCAGTTCAAAGGAGCTAGAGCTAAGGCTCGTGGCGACAGGAGACATAATTAAGAATGTGCGTGAGTCAAATCCACAGCTCTTTGTGGTAGGATTCGCCGCAACGTTCGGAGATCCCGTGGCAGATGCCCGCGAGAAGCTGGAGACCAAGAGTGTCGACATCGTAGTTGGCAACGACGTCTCGTTGGCGGGTTCGGGCTTTAGCTCGGAGGAGAACGAGGTCCACATCGTGGGCAGGACCGGGGAGAATTTTGTGCCCCGCTCTACCAAGAAGGAGGTGGCCGGGGCGATCCTGGACGCCGTGGCTATGGAGATAGGTAAGGAGAGGCAGGGGAAGCATGGCTGAAAGCACTGTATCAAGGTCGGCGTTAGGCGAGGAGATAGATGCGGGGTCCAAGACCACGCATCTGTTTACCTCAGAGTCCGTTACCGAAGGGCATCCAGACAAGATAGCCGACCAGATTTCGGATACCATCCTCGACGCGGCCCTCGCGAATGATCCGAGAAGCCGGGTCGCTTGCGAGACGCTGGTTACCACTGGGCTCGTGGTAGTAGCCGGTGAGATCACCACGGAGACCTACGTGGATATACCGACCCTGGTGCGGGAGAAGGTCTCAGAGATTGGCTACACGCGGGCCAAGTTCGGGTTCGACGCTGAGACGTGCGGCGTAATAGTTTCGATAGACCCCCAGTCGGCGGACATCGCTCAGGGCGTCGACCATGCCGCAGACGCTCAGAGTGGCGGCTCCGAGATGACCGAGGCCGAGATCGAGGAGGTCGGCGCGGGCGACCAGGGAATGATGTTCGGCTTCGCCTGTCGGGAGACGGACGAGCTGATGCCGATGCCCATCTCGCTCGCTCATGCCCTTACACGTCGCCTCACCGACGTCCGCAAGAGCGGTGATCTTGGCTATCTCAGGCCGGACGGCAAGAGCCAGGTCACGGTTCGCTACGAGGGTACCCGTCCCGTCGGGATAGAGACAGTCCTCATAAGCGCCCAGCACCAGGACGGCACAGAGGAGAGGATAAAGAGCGACCTCTTGGAGGCCGTTATCGAGCCGGTCATGCCAGAGGATCTGTTTGACAAGTCGAGCACGGGCGTTCTGATCAACCCAACCGGCCGGTTCGTCACCGGTGGTCCGCAGGGTGACTGCGGTCTTACCGGACGCAAAATCATCGTTGATACCTATGGCGGGGCCGCGCCTCACGGCGGTGGCGCGTTCTCGGGCAAGGATCCGACGAAGGTCGACCGCTCCGGCGCCTACGCTGCTCGTTGGGTCGCCAAGAACGTCGTGGCCGCGGGCCTTGCGGAGCGCTGCGTGGTCCAGTTGGCCTACGCGATAGGCGTAGCCCGTCCCGTGAGCATCATGGTCGATACCTTCGGCACCGAGACTGTTGACCCGACGACGTTGAGCGCGCTCATCGAGGAGCACTTCGACCTGCGGGCAGGCGCGATCATCCGCGATCTCGAGCTTCGTCAGCCGATCTACGCTGCGACCGCCGCCTACGGGCACTTCGGTCGCGAAGAGCCGGGCTTCGCCTGGGAACGGACCGACCGCGCCGACGCCCTACGCCGCGCCGCTGGCGTGTAATTGACCGGCCGAGTAACCGGCCGCACCACCCTCACTAACCACGACCCGCGCAGCCTGGGAAGTCCCCGAGCTGCGCTGGTGAGTTTGCTTATACCCTCGCATGCCCTCCCGCCGCTTAGTTATTTGGTACCCGCTCAACTCGCCAGCGAGGTAGAGGTCGGGACGGCGGTAGTGGCCCCTCTATCCGGCTACGGACGTCTAGGCTTCGTCGTTGGTTTCGAGGAGGCAGGCCAACGGCTACTAAAGGAGATACGAGCCGTCGCGGGAGAGCTCTCCCTTCCCGAGAGCATTGTCGAGCTCTCTGGCTGGATCGCCGGGTGCGCGGCTCTACCTCTGCAAGCCGTGCTCCGGATGGCGCTACCGCCGGGTCTAAACACCTCCGTGTATACGGTCCACCGTCCGGCGTCGGACTGGCCCTGGCGGCGGGGAACCGAATTGAGCCGCACCGAACTTCGCCGCTTTTTAGGCGGCGAGGGCATGCTGGATGCCGAGAGATCCGGGAGAATCGCCTTCTCTCCGACGATTCCAAAGCAACGAACCGTCGATTGGGCAGTGCTCCAGAACGACGCGGCGCCTCTGTCGCGGCGGGCGCACCGCCAGCGGGCGCTTCTGAGCAATCTGGAGGGCCAAGATCACGCACGCGTTGTAGGAGAGCTTCTACGCGAGTCCGGTGCAAGCAGAGAGACGTTGCGGCATCTCGTCGAGCGTGGGGCGGTTCGGCTTGAGAAGAGACCTGAACCGGCGCCAGTTTCGTACACGAGAGGCTCGGGGAAGGAGCTGACGGCGTATCACGAGGAGGCGGAGCGAGGGCTGAGGCGGGGCGGAGCCTGGGTCTGGCGGATGCCTGACGCGGAGAGTGTTGCGGCAGCGGCCGCTGTTGCAAGGGCAGCCGTAAAGCGCGGGTACCAGGCCCTGGTGCTCGCGCCGGAGATCGAGACCGTCAAGCGGTTGGTCAGCGCTTTTGAGAGGCTGCTGCCGGCCGGGCTTACGGTAGCGCCATACCACAGCGGTTTGGGTCGAGCCAGATGTGCGGTGTATGAGGCGGTGCGCCGGGGAGAGGTGGACGTGCTGGTGGGGACCCGCGCGGCAGTGCTAGTCCCGGTAGAGCGGCTCGGTGCTGTCTGCGTGATTGACGAGCCGAACGAGTCGCATCGAGGTTCCCCCGGCTACGAGGGCGTGCCGATCCACGTCCGAGACCCTGCTAGCGCGCGGGGAAGGATCGAACGCTCCGCCGTCTGCTTTTTTTCGCCCACGCCCTCGCTGCGCGTCTACGCCCCGGAGAGCGGTACGCGCCGCTTGTCCCCCACCCAGCCTG
This sequence comes from Rubrobacteraceae bacterium, assembly GCA_035645375.1. Classification (GTDB taxonomy): domain Bacteria; phylum Actinomycetota; class Rubrobacteria; order Rubrobacterales; family Rubrobacteraceae; genus Rubrobacter_F. Next base: position 37,272 of record DASQMR010000353.1, on the reverse strand, counting down.
CCCGGTGGCCGTCGGTCAGCATCGTGGATATGCGGGGTACTGGGGCCTCGTTGAGCCCGGACCTCTTGGATGCATGCCGCCGTGCGGTTCAAGGTGGGGGACGCGTCGGGGTCTTGGTGAACCGACTCGGACACGCCTCGACTCTCTCATGCAGCCGGTGCGGCTCTATGCGGTGCTGCCCAAGATGCGTTCTACCTCTAGCTCTCCACGGTTCGGACTTCCTCTCTTGCAGACGCTGCGGACACGCAGAGAACACCCCGAGAGAGTGCCCGGAGTGCGGCTGGGAGCGGCTCGACGGTATCGGCTATGGGGTCGAGCGTGTACGAACTGAGCTTGCGAACTCTCTCAGCGTGCAGGTCGGACTCCTGACCGCGGACGTTCGAGAAGGCGAGACAGCGCCGATAATAGCGGGCACGGCTCACTGCGTGCTGAACGAGGAGTGGGATCTAGTCGCGGTTCCGGACGCGGATGCTCTCCTGTTTGGTAGCGCGGGCTCTGTAGAGAAGGGTTTTCGGCTCTTGTATAGGTCGGCGGCATCAAGCAGGGATCGCCTACTCGTACAGACCCGCTCTCCGGAGCATCACGCGCTGGTAGCGGCGCTCCGAGGAGATTACGAAACGTTCGCCGCAGGGGAGCTTCCGAAGCGCCGGAGCCTGGGATACCCACCATACGCATACCTGGTGGAGATCGTCTTTGAAGGGTCGGGGGAGATGGTGCGTAGTGCGGTAAAATCGGGGCTAATGCCGGTCCTTCGGAACGGAGTAGAGATGCTCGACCCCGTTCCGTTTCCGGGGGAGGGGAGCCACCCTCTCTGGCGAGTCCTCTTAAGGAGCCCCCAGCGTGGCGCTCTGATGAAGGCCGCAGCACTCGTAGCGAAGCAGACGGCCGAGAATCACGGCCGGAGTCGCGGGCTCAAGGCGTGGATAAATATGGACCCCGAGGAGGCTTGAGTTGGAGCACGATATAAGAACGTTCGGAGACCCGGTGTTGACGTCGCGAGCGACTGCGGTAAAAGAATTCGACGAGTCGCTCCAAAGACTCGCCGAGGACATGATAAGGATCATGCGCGAGCACGACGGCGTGGGCCTGGCGGCGAACCAGATAGGCCGTCTCAAGCGCGTTTTCGTCGCCGCCTACGAAGACGAGGAGTACGCGCTCGTCAACCCCGTGATCGAGACTCACTCTGAGACTACCGAGAAGGACGTCGAAGGCTGCCTCTCCCTCCCTGGGACTCGCGTCGAGGTCGAGCGTCCGCTGGCGATTACCGTAACCGGCCACGACCCGTCGGGCGCGCCTGTGCTCGTAGAGGCCGAAGGTCTCCTCGCGCGTATCTTCCAACACGAGATAGACCACCTCGATGGCATCTTGATCCTTGACCGTACCGATCGCGAATCGCGGAAAGAGGCCATGCGCGAGATCCGCGAGCGCATGCTGGCACGCAAGTAGCTCCTGCAGAGGCTCCCTTGAAGATAGCCTTCGCCGGGACTCCGGCCTTCGCTGCCACCATCCTGGATGGCCTTATCGACTCTGTGCACGATGTGGGGTTGGTCGTTTCTCAACCTGATCGTCGTCGTGGGCGCGGGCGTAAGCTCACCAAGACCCCTGTGGCAGAACTCGCGCTCAACGCCGGTCTGCCCCTTCGCCAGCCAGCTCGGATCAGCGAGGCCGCTGAAGAGATCTCCACCCACGATGCCCTCGTCGTCGCGGCCTACGGCCAGATCCTGCGCCCCGATACCCTCTACGCTGCCGGACTAGGGGCCTGGAACGTACACGCCTCCCTTCTCCCCGCTTACCGCGGCGCCGCTCCAATAGAGCGTGCCGTAATGAACGGAGAGACCGAAACAGGGGTCTCGATCATGCGCATGGATGAAGGCCTCGATACCGGGCCTATCGCTCTCCAACGAAGTATTCCTATTCCTCCAGATATGACCGGCGGAGCACTCACACAAGCCCTTGCAGATCTTGGGTCTAACGCTATAGTAGAGGTTTTAGCAGAGTTGCAGGCGAAAACTTTAACCTTAAGCGAACAGAATAGTTTTTATGCTACGTATGCTGCTAAAATAGAGGATGAGGAAAGGCTAATAAGGTGGGCTGAAGGAGCTGAAAAGGTGCACGATCTGATCCGAGCGCTTACACCACATATAGGTGCCCGGACCTTCCACTCTGATTTCTCTGGACCTATTAAAGTGCTGGGCTCGACTATTTACGAAAAAAACGAAGGCGTAGCGTCTTCTACCCTTCCAGGTACTATTTTTCCTGCAAATGGACGTATTTTGGTCGCCTGCAAAGAAAGTGTTTTAGAGATATTGAGGCTCCAGGCGCCGGCGGGCAGGGTGTTGTCGGCGGCTGATTTCCTGCGTGGAAGACGTCTGAGCGGTGTTTTCCTGACTTGACCACATACTACCTGTAGTAGGACTTTACTCAGGATCTGCAAAATGTAGGGATTAGCGCAAGCTGTTGGTTGCGGTGTTAGAATTCCACGCATGAGGATCCAGCAGAACGCCGGAAGGGGAGCGCGATAACAGAGCATGAGACAAGGTCTCGCATACCTGAACCGCAAGTTGAGGTACAAGAAGCTATCCTGGATGAGATTGTTAGGGTAGTAATCGTGGGGGCAGGCGGTCACGGGCGTCTCGCGCTAGATGTATTGATAGCTGGCGGATTTGAGGCATGGGTCACCGGCTTCTACGATGATGCTCACGCTGTACTTCCGGGAAACGTTCGGGGGGTACCGGTCCTTGGAGACGTTGGAATGTTGAAGAGCATGCTTTCGGTCGAGCCGGTGTATGTCATCGTGGCGATTACCGACAACGACGTGCGGCTGCGGCTCGCTAACTCTATAAGGGCTCTCGGGGCGCAGTTCTTTACTGCGGTCCACCCGGCGACGTACATGTCTCTGGAGGCGGTTATTGGGGATGGGGCTGTGCTTGCGGCTAACGCAGTGGTGCATCCTGATGCGGCGGTAGGGAGTCATTGCTATATCGGACCTGGGGCGGTTGTTGATCGGGACGCCGTGGTTGGGGCGGGAGCATGGATCTCCGCTGGGGCTGTTGTAGGACCGGGGGCCAGGGTCGGGGCGCGGGCAGTCTTGGGTGCAAACTCGAGCGTAGGGCGCAGGGCGGTCGTTGGAGAGGGTGCGAAGGTTGAAGCGCTCTCTTTTGTAGAAGAGGGGCGGCGGTGATTTCTGCGGTGACCGGGCTATTCGGTCTCGTAATAGGAAGCGCCTTAAACGTCGTAATATACCGCGTACCGCTTCAGCAGTCGTTCGTCTGGCCGTCGTCGAGGTGCCCGAACTGCGGGGCACAGATCAAGTCGTTTCATAATTTCACGGTGCTCTCCTATCTTGTGTTGCGGGGAAACTTTCGGAACTGCAAGGTCCGTATCTCGCCGCGCTATCCGCTTGTCGAGGTGTTGACCGGGCTACTCCTCGTGCTCGCTGCGTATGACTTCGGAATCTCCCTGGCGCTCGTGTCGGCGCTCGTGCTGATATGCGTGCTCGTGGTGCTCGCCGGGACGGACCTCAAGCACCGGTTGTTGCCGAACAGAATCGTCGCGACCGCAGCGGTAGTCGGGTTCGTACTGTCGGTGGTCTCCGCCCCTGATGCGTGGCGGGTCTATCTTGCTTCGGCTCTTGGTGTAGCGGGAGGGCTTTTCGCGCTCGCGCTTGCCTACCCGGGCGGCATCGGTATGGGTGACGTAAAGATGGGAGGGATGCTCGAAGCTTTCTTGGGACCGTACGCGGCGCTGACTGTCTTCTGTTGGGGCGCTCGTTGGAGCGCTTGTCAGCGTGATGCTGATCACGTCGGGTAAGGCGCAACGCGGGAGCGCGCTGCCGTTTGGGGTATTTCTATCTCTGGCGGGCGTGGTCACGCTGTTCGTGGGACAGGATATGTGGAACTTCTACCTCCGTCTCATCGGGGGGGTGTAAGGGTTGTTCGGGAGGTTCAAGTCTCCTTCGGTGGGCCTTGATATAGACCGCGGCGCCATAAAAGCAGTACAGATATCGCAGACGGGCGGGAGCTACGCGTTGCAGCACGTCGGGTACCGGAGGCTGCCGGCGGGCGCGGTGTCCGAGGGGGAGGTCGCCGATCACGACCTGCTCGTTCACGAACTCAAGGAGTTCTGGACTTCTCATTCTTTCAAAGGCAAGTCGGTCTACCTGGGGGTGTCGAACCAGAAAGTCGTGGTAAGACTCCTTGAGTTCCCGCATATGAGCCAGGACGATCTCAAGGTCGCGATAGGTTACAAGGCTCAAGAACACATACCGATGCCCGTGGAAGAGGCTATCCTGGACTATATCGTGCTGGGACCGGTGGAAGAGGGGTCCGACCTCGACCGTATCCTCATCGTCGCCGCGCAGAGAGACATGGTTTCGCGCTACTCCTCAGTGTTGCGGAACGCGGGGTTGAGAGCCCAGGGAGTAGACGTAAAGGCGCTCTCGTTGGTTCGGTCGACGCTGCCGAATATTTTGTTCGACGACGAGGGCGCGATCCTCCTCCTCGACGTGGGCAACGAGATCACCAACCTTGTTGTTACGCAGGGCGGCAATCCGACGCTGACCCGATTTATACCCGGCGGCTCGGGCTATCTAGCTCAGTCTGTGGTCGATGCCGCTGATCTTTCAGACGAAGAAGCCGAGAGGCAGCTAACCAACCCGAGAATAAGGATTGGTTCAGAGTCAGGGGAGGTCCGTTCGGGAGCTTTCCTCTCAGAGGAAAACGAAGACTTCGATCCTGCCCTGATGTATGACATTCGGAGGGGGCTCGAGGACGCGGTCCAGGTCCTTGCGGAGGATGTGCAGCGCTCTGTGGAGTATCACTACTCGCAGCCCGGCTCTAGGGAGGTCACGCAGGTCTTTATCTCTGGTGAGGGTGCTCTGGTGAATGGCCTAGATGCGTACCTCGAGGACTTGCTTGGCATAACGACGCGCCTCGGGTCGCCGCTGCAGAAGCTCTCCGGCAACAAGTCTAATGTACCGAATGAGCAACTCGGGATGATGGAACCTGTCCTGGCTGTGGCTCTGGGCCTCGCCTTGGAAGAAGCATGAGAAGGGTCAATCTCCTTCCGCCGGATGACCGGGGCCGGCGAACGACAGTACCCACGACGACGAGGATCGGCATTATAGGTGTGCTCCTCATCCTGGGCGCTCTGCTGGTGATGGTAATGATCGGACTATATCTCTTCTACTTTATCCGCATCGGCAATGAAGAAGAACAGATCGTGCAGGTGGACCAGGATATCGCCCGCCAGCAGGTGCGCCTGGAAGAGCTTGCCCCGTACAAAGACATGCAGGCTCGTCTGGACGCCAAGAAGCCGATCGCTGACGGTATCTTCAGGACGAGATTCGCTTGGGATGAGTTCTTGAATGGGCTCGCGTTCGTGATACCCGAGGAGACCGCGCTCGACGTTTTTACCGGTACGGCTACTCCCATCAACATCACCGCGCCGTCTGGGGGGGGAGCAGAGCAACAGAAGCTTGAGCCGACCGGGACTATTACCTTCAGCGGTTTCGCTTCACGGCGGGGTCAGCAGCTCAAAAACGAGCTGAACGGCTATCAGAACGTGGCGGCTTTTCTGGTTAGGATGGACAACTTGCGTTACCTAGCGAACGCAAACCTTAGTACCGCCGCTCGTAATGATGCGGACTTCGCCGCGCCCGGAGCTGTAACCTTCGAGGTCAACGCCGAACTTGTCACGCGGGTCGGCGAGTTCGGCGACGAGATTCAGCTCTCAGGTGTCGAGGAGGGTAGCGAAGAAGACCAGATAGACGACAACGTGAGCGACCCGGCGCAGCCTGGTGGCGAGAAAGCCGGCCGCCCGAAGGCGGGGCGTTAATGGACCGCAACGACCGGAACATACTCATCTTGGGATTTCTGATCCTGATCTTGCTCGGTGTCGCCTACTACTTTCTTCTCTTTAGCCCCTTGAGTCAAGAATACCTGGTAAAGTACAACGAGCGAACTCAGAAAGAAGCCCGGAAGGGTCAGCTCGAGCAGTCGGTCGCCCGGCTTGAGGGCGTTCGGCGCGATGCCCCAAATATTGAGCGTCAGATCCTCGAGCTCTCCAAGCGCATCCCGGAGCAAGACGAGATCCCTACCCTCCTGGTACAGATAGAGAGTGTCGCCATGCAGTCTGGGGTGGAGCAGTTCGAGATTACGCCGAGTCCTCCGGAAACTCCGCCTAACGGTAGTGGAGACTTTTCGCGCATACCCATTACAATGACTTTTCTGGGGGACTATGAGGACCTTCAGGACTTTTTGCTCCGCATAAGGAACCTGTCGCGGCTGATGACGGTCAATCAAGTTACTTACTGTAGATTCCCCGAACCGATATCTTCAGAGGCGTCGTGTGACGTGGACATCGAGTTAGCCGAGGAGGAGGGGGAGACCGACATGGCGAACAGGGGAGCGCTCCCGGGCTCGCTGGAGGTCGAGATACAGGCCGAAGTCTACGTACAGCCTGCCGCGGGCGGGACAACCGCTGGTGGAGGAGGCACTGCCCCCGCGGGCGGAGGCGCAGCGCCTTCGCCGGAAGGCGGCACGCCAAAGGGAGGGGGGGCGCCGAAGTGATCCGTCGGGCGCAGCTTCTAGGGCCCGGAAGCCGTGCCGCAAACCGCGTGCTGGCGGCGGGCGAACGTATCCGAGACGGTCTGTTGCGCGACAACAAGGTAGTACCGGCGCTCCTGGCGCTCCTGGCGCTTCTTATCTTCGCCTGGATTTTGACGGGCGCCCTGATGGGAGGGGAGCCAGACGAGACGGGGACGGGCCAGGTCGCGACCCAGGCATCCCAACCCCAAGCCGCCCAGGACTCCGAGAGCGAAGGCCCCGAAACCCCCGCCCCCGGGGTCGAAAACCGCGATACGGACTCCTACTCCGCCTTTGAGAAGAAAGATCCGTTCGGCAACATCGGTGTTGAAAAGTCCGACGATGACGGCGGCAACGGTGGCAGCGGAGGCGGCAGTGCCGGAGAGAATACTACCGGGGCCAGCAATGGTGACAGCGATTCTAACAATGGGAGTGGCAGCAGCCGTAACGATGGGCCCTCCCCGAGAGGTCCGGATATTCGAGATAGTGGTGGTAGCGGCGGCGACCGTCGCAGCGGCGATGCGGAACGTAGCAGCGGAGGCGGGGATGACGGACAGGGCGGCGCTGGACAGGGTGGTACGGGCCAGGGCGGCGCCGCCGGTTCAGGCGGTAGCAACAACGGTCTATTCGATAGCGGTGGGGATTTGGCATTCCCTTAAGTAGCCAGGTGCCTCTGTGGCAGGCTCGCCGCGAGCGAGGTAAAGCTTCGCCCCCTGCTCGAATAAAGGTGACCAGACGGGTTGCGTGGTTTATATTAGCTAGGGTCGTTCGGAACGGCGGCCGATTAACCAACGATCTATCAAGAAAGGACGTACGCATACGGTGAGGTTCGGGTTTTCTACGGCAGGTGAGTCTCATGGGCCGGGCGAGGTGACTCTAGTACACGGGGTTCCGGCAGGTCTCGAACTTGGCGCCGGAGACGTCAACGAGGACCTTGCCCGGAGGCAGAGAGGTTACGGGCGAGGCGGGCGACAGAAGATAGAGAAAGACGAGATCGAGTTCCTAGGCGGCGTGCGCCATGGGTACACTTTGGGCTCTCCGATTGCGATGCTCGTCCGCAACAATGACTACGCGAACTGGGAGAGCCGGATGACCCCGGACCCTCCCGAAGAGGACCATAAGAAAGTTACCCTACCCCGCCCCGGCCACGCGGATCTCGCCGGGATGCAGAAGTACGCTTTTGAAGATTTGAGGAACGTCCTGGAGCGCTCCAGCGCTCGCGAGACGACCGCCAGGGTTGCGGCTGGCGGTGTCGCCAGGAGACTTCTCAAGGAGTTCGGGATCACGATTCATAGCGCGGTTTACCGGATCGGGGAGGCCGCGATCGAGAAGGAGCAGGCCGCCCTTTTGGCGGCTAAGGCCGACGAGTCAGATGTACGTTGTCCCGATCCAGAGGCCACGGAGAAGATGAAGGCAGAGATCGACGCTGCTCGCTACGCGCGGGACGCCTTGGGTGGAGAGTTCGTCGTGACGGCAGAGGGATGTCCGCCGGGACTGGGCTCATACGTGGACTGGCGCGACAAGCTAGATGCGAAGCTGGCGCATGCGATCATGTCCATCAACGCCATAAAGGGCGTAGAGATCGGTCTGGGTTTCGGCGTAGCGAGCCGGCGCTCCAGCGAGGTGCAAGACGAGATTCTTCTTGAGAACGGCGAGTTGATCCGCTCCAGCAACCGTCTGGGCGGCTTTGAAGGCGGCATGACCAACGGTGAGCCCGTAGTTGTCGCTGCGGCGATGAAGCCTATCTCAACGATCGCGCAAGCGCTGCGTACGGTTGACCTCTCGACCTACGAGCCCGCACGCGCCTTCCGGGAGCGAGCTGACTCGTGCGCCGTTCCTGCCGCCGCCGTAGTCGGAGAGTCGATGTTAGCCGTCGTGCTCGCCGAAGCGTTTTTAGAGAAATTCGGCGCGGATAACATGACCGACATAGGGGTCGCTCACGACGCTTACCGCTCGCGCCTGCGTGGCGCCATGCGAGAGAGGCGTCCTGAGACGAGTCGCTAACCTCTTGGAGGGCCCTTTGGCCATCGTCGGGTACATGGGCAGCGGCAAGAGCACCGTGGGGCGCACGGTAGCTCGGGAGCTAGGTTATGAGCTTGTGGACCTGGATCAGGCCGTCGCCGACACTGCGGCGCTCTCCATCTCCGAGATTTTCGAGTTCTCCGGCGAGCCTCACTTCCGTGACCTCGAGCGCCGGGAGCTCTTGCGTGCTCTCGACGGCTCGCCTCACTCAGTGGTCTCCTGCGGCGGCGGCGTCGTCGTAGACCCCCGTAACCGTGCCCGGCTCATGCAGGTACCGACCGTGTTCCTGTGGGAGGATACGGACGTTCTCTACCGGAGAACTCGGGGGTCCGGTCGCCCTCTGCGAGGTACGAGCTACGAAGACTTCGCCCGCAGGTACGCTGAGCGCCTCCCCTACTACCTGGAGGTCGCCTCGCTCCAGATAAAGACCAAAAACCGCTCGTCTTACCGAATCGCTGACGAGATCCTCGATTGGTTCTGCGCCGCGTGATGAGCAGCATAACCGTTGAGGCGATGACCCCCTACGAGGTCCGGATAGAGGACGCTCTAGACCTCGCAGAAGTCATCTCCGCTACGCTAGCTTCCGGGACCGCTGTCGTCCTCACGGACTCCATCGTAGGCCCGCTCTACGCCTCCTCTGTGGAAGCGGCGCTAAAGGCTACCGGATGGAACGTGATCGATACCGTAACGGTCCCGGCTGGTGAGGCCTCAAAGAGCATCTCCGTCTACGAGGAAGTGGTACGCGGTCTCGCCCGCTCCGGACTACCGCGCGGCGGCACGCTCTTCGCGCTTGGGGGAGGAGTGGTTGGCGACCTGGGCGGCTTCGTGGCGAGCAGTTACATGCGGGGGGTAGACTTAGTTCAGCTGCCTACCTCCCTGCTGGCGATGGTAGATAGCTCTGTTGGAGGGAAGGTCGGGCTGGATCTCGCCGAGGGCAAGAACCTAATCGGCGCGTTCCTCCAACCTCGGCTCGTTGCGGCGGACATTCGCTGGCTCGAAACCCTCCCGCCACGTGAGGTTTCCCAGGGGCTGGCCGAGGTTGTCAAGATGGGGCTACTCGCTGGCGGCGAGTTCTTCAGGGATCTGGAACGGTTGGATGCTGTTCGCTCAGGCGAAACGAGTGCGAGGCAGGCTCTGATCCTGCATTCTGTCCGCTACAAGGCAGCTGTGGTCGCGAAGGACGAGCGCGAGTCTGGCCTTCGGGCCGTACTGAATTACGGTCACACTATCGGCCACGGTCTGGAAGCCGCCGCTGGGTACAATCTACCTCACGGCGAGGCTGTTGCCGCTGGTATGCTTGCCGCCGCCCACCTTAGTGACGAGAGGTTCCGCACCGATCTACTCCCGACCCACGAAACCCTTCTCCGGGCCGCAGGACTGCCGCTCGAGCTTCCCCCCGTAGACGTCGAGAGGGTTCTCGACGCGATGGGCCGCGATAAGAAGCGCCGTACTTCTGATCGACGCGGAGAATACCGTTTCGTCCTCCTGCACGGTCCCGGCCGTCCAGAGCGAGATGTGCCCGTCACCTTCGAGGAGGCCCGGCGCGTGATAGGAGCCGTACTTGCCCGCTGAAGTCTTCGTTCTTAACGGCGTCAACCTCGGGACTCTCGGTCACCGCCGTCCGGAGGTCTATGGCAACTTAACCCTAAACGACATAGAGAGCCTGCTCAAAGACGAGTTTCCAGAGGTGGAGTTCCAGTTCAGACAGACAGATTACGAGGGTGAGATGGTTGGTTTTATACGGGAGGCGGCGGAATCTGGAGGTTTGGTCATAAATCCCGGTGCCTGGACCCACTACTCTTACGCCCTCCATGATGCTTTAGAGACCGTGCTGGTGCCCAAGGTAGAGGTGCATCTCTCGAACGTCCACGCGAGAGAGGTCTGGCGGCGGCATTCGGTGGTGTCTTCGGCTGTGGACGCGGTTGTCGCCGGAATGGGAGCGGAGGGTTATCGGGCGGCCGTTGCCTACTTGCAATCGCGGCGTGAAGGACCCTGAGATTATCGTTGGGCAACGGAGAAGCGGAGAGGAGGCCCCTGCGCTACTTGTGTAGCCGATGTTCGGTTTTCGCGCGTACGAGACCTGAGGACGTACGGCGCTTCTCCGGGAATTTTTCGGTTTCTCCGCGGCCCTTGCGAGTTCTCCTTTGTCTACGAAGACTAGGAGCGGTTTTCGTGTGGGGTCTACCTACCTTCGGCTCGTTCGAGGTGCCGAAGATCTTCGTGCCGGAGGAGCATTGGCGAGATTTTTCGAAAGCGGACTTGGTTTCGGGGCCTCGACGGTCTACCGCGGTGGTCGGGGAGGCCTTAGTGGTGCGGGAAGGGTAGTGCGGAAGGGATCGAGCCCTTCTCGCGTCTCGCCCGGTACAAAAGCCGGAAGCTCTAACGGGCGCTCTAATATGCGATAATATCGCGGCGTTTTCACAGCGAGACGGTACTTTCGAGGAGTATTTGAGGCGATGATCTCTACCAGCCAGTTTAGGAACGGCGCGGCCATCCGGACGGACGGCAAGCGGTTCACCATAATTTACTTTCAGCACGTAAAGCCCGGCAAGGGTGGCGCGTTTGTTAGGACGCGCCTGAGAAACATAGACACGGGCGCCGTGATCGAGAAGACCTTTCGGGCCGGCGAGAAGCTCGAGAGCGTGCGCACTGAGTCACGACCGATGACGTTCCTCTACAAAGATGGGGACCTCTACAATTTCATGGATACGGGCACGTACGAGCAGACCCCCATCCCGGCAGAGGTCTTAGGCGAGGCTGAGGGGTTTATCGTGCCAAACGGCGAGGTCAAGGTGCTCTCTGCTGATGGAGAGGTCGTCAGCGTCGAGCCTCCGGCGCACGTCGACCTTGAAGTGAAGGAGACCGACCCGGGTCTCAAGGGGGACACGGCGACCGGCGGTACCAAGCCCGCGACGCTCGAGACCGGCCTCGTGGTTCAGGTGCCGCTCTTCGTGAACGTCGGGGAGAGGGTGAGGGTGGATACCCGTACCAAAGAATATCTGACGAGGGTTTAGGGCTTTTGAGCCGACGCACAGCCCGCAAGAATGCTTTTCTCGCGCTCTACCAACGTGACGTGATCGGGCGCCCCGTGGCTGAGATTCTGGAGCGCTGGCGAGAGTATCGAGGGGAGATCGATGTCTACACCGAGAGGCTCGCGCGCGGGGTCGAGGGCGAGAGAGAGGCGTTGGACGCCCTCCTCGGTGAGGTATCGGTCGGCTGGCCCGTACACAGGATGAGCGCCATAGACCGGACTATCCTCCGTCTCGCGCTCTACGAGATGCTCTACGTTGATGACGTGCCAGCCGAGGTCGCTGCGGGCGAGGCGATGGAGCTTGCCAAGGGATTCTCCAGCGACGAGGCGCCGCAGTTTGTGGGCGGTGTCCTTCGGGGAGCCAGAGAGATGGGTCACGGGGGCGTGGAGAAGGTTTCCGAGGAGGGAGTGGACTGGCAGGTCGGATATGGATAAAAGGTATTGGGAGGCGAGGGACGTTGCGCGGAGCGACGCACGTTGGGAGGAGCACCGGACGCGGTTCGAGGCTTACCTCGAAGGGCTGACCTTCTCTGAAGAACCACGTTTGCGAGGTCTCGTCGAGGCGATGCGTTACTCAATGCTCGGCGGGGGTAAGAGAGTCAGGCCAACGCTGTGTATGGAGGTAGCGGGGGTCTTCGGGGCGGAGCCGGAACTTGTACTGCCGAGCGCCGCCGCTATAGAACTAATACATACGTATTCTTTGATCCACGACGATCTGCCGGCGATGGACGATGACGATTTCCGGCGGGGCAGGCCGACTGCTCACAAGAAATACGGCGAGGCGATGGCGATACTCGCGGGTGACGCCTTTTTCGGGGAGGCGCTAACCCTAATCACCATACATCAGGAGGGGTACAACGAGCAGATTCTCGAGGTGGTGCGCGAGCTTGCAGGCTCGACCGGGGTAAACGGTATGGTCGGGGGCCAGGTCATCGACATGGACCAGACCGGGAGGGGAGGCGACGCCGATCCCGAGACGCTTCGCATGATCCACACTTACAAGACGGGAGCTCTCATAAAGAGCAGCGCGAGGATAGGAGCAGTCCTGGCGGGCGCGGGCGAGGCGGAGCAGTCGGCGGTCTCGGAATACGCGATGGAGCTGGGGCTGTGCTTCCAGATCGTAGACGACGTCCTGAACGCTACCTCGACCCGGGAAGTCCTGGGCAAAAGCGCCGGGAGCGACGCCGAGCAAGGAAAGGCGACGTTCGTCGGGGTCTACGGCCTGGACGGTGCGAAGAGGGAGGCCGACGAGGCCGCCGGGAAGGCGATTCGGGCTCTCGAAACGGTCGAGGGAGATACTTCCGGCCTGTACGATCTGGTGCTCTTCGTCCGGCACCGGGGCCATTAGCGTCCCCGCCGGAGTCGACAGCGGGGCGGAGGGGTCTAAAGAGATGCCTGGAGGACTCCCGCCGCGGCTCGACGCCCTGCTCGTCGAGAAAGGCCTGGCGGAGAGCCGGTCAAGGGCGCAGGCCCTCGTCTTGGCCGGTGCCGTGCGCGTCGGTGGCGACGTAGTCACGAAGGCTGGACACCGTGTCGTACCGGATGCTGAAGTAACCATAAACTCTCCGCGCGGCAGCGCTTTCGTATCTCGCGCGGGGGAGAAGCTCGACTACGCTCTCGACGCGTTCGGGGTAAGGGTCGAAGGACGGGACTGTCTGGACGCAGGAGCTTCGACGGGTGGGTTTACAGACGTACTCTTGCGGCGCGAAGCGCGGCGGGTCATAACGGTCGACGTCGGTTACGGGCAGCTGGATTGGAGCCTGCGAAGCGATGCGCGAGTAATCGTTATGGAGCGTACGAACGTGAGGTATCTGTCGGGCGAAGAGCTGCCGTTTGGGCCGAGTCTGCTCGTGGCGGACCTCTCTTTTATCTCGCTCCTGGTCGCGCTCAGAAATCTTCTCTCGACGACGGCTTCGGTAGACGAGGCCGTGGTGCTCGTCAAGCCGCAGTTCGAGGCCGGGCCCGAGCACGTAAAGCGCGGGGGAATCGTGCGGGATCCGACGGTGCGCGCGGCGGTGGTACGAGGAGCGGCAGAGGCATTCGGGTCCATAGGCTTCGGGGCGGCAGACGTGGCACGCTCGCCGGTAGCCGGGAGGAGGGCCGGGAACGTTGAGTACGTTCTGTATCTTCTGCGGGGAGCTGAGACTACGCTCGACAACGAGCGCATACTCACGGTAGTTGGAGAAGAGGCGTGAACGAGGCTCAGGCTGAGATCCGGCGGGTCGGAATCGTGGCGAACGCGAAGGTAGACGACGGGCACTCCGAGCGGCTGGTCGGAATTCTCAAGGAACAAGGGGTTGAGGTCGAGAGGTTCTCGGAGCCGACCGGGGAGAGCCAGGGGGACGGGGACCTGGACCTGGTCTTCGTTCTAGGTGGGGACGGGACGATGCTCCGGGCGTCACGGATGTATCCAGGGCAGGTGTTGCTCGGAGTCAACCTCGGAACGGTCGGCTTTATGAGCGGTATGCGCCCCGAGGAGCTCGAGACGGGGGTCGGGAAGGTGCTCGGCGGCGGTTTGCACGTCCAGGAGTACCGGATGTTGGAGGTGCGCACGGACGGCGACGGGGATATCCGCATGGCCGCAAACGATGCGGTGCTCCTCAAGGAGCAGCCTCACCAGATCGTGCGTGTGGACGTCGCCGTTAACGGTGAAGAACTCGTCTCCTACCAGTGTGACGGTCTGGTCTCTGCCACGCCTCTCGGCTCGACGGCCTACGCGCTCTCCGCTGGCGGGCCTCTGATCTCGGGCGATGTGCCCTGTTTCGTTCTCGTTCCTATCGCCCCGCACTCCCTCATTAGTCGCCCGCTGGTCTTGGGTGAGGATCAGGTCGTCGAGTTGCGGATCTTGGAGAGAGGGGCGCTCCTCTCTCTGGACGGCGGCGATCCGGAGGAGATCCCCCCCGGCGAGAGGCTTACCGTTGGTCTCTCCCGGAAGAGCGTTAGAATAGGCAGGACCGACGAGTGGTCCTGGTGGCGCGCCGTTCGGAGGACTTTTCTGTAGTGCTCACGGAGATATCCGTACAAAACGTGGCCCTAATCGAGACGGCGACCCTCGAACTCGCGCCCGGTCTGAACGCTATCACCGGCGAGACGGGCGCGGGCAAGACCCTGCTGGCCACCGCTCTCCAGATGCTCCTGGGCGGACGCGCCCGCGCCGAAGCGGTCCGCTCGGGTTCCAAGAAGGCGACTATAGAAGGTACCTTTGTATTGCCGGAAGGGATCGGCGAGAGGATGCTCCGCGACTCCCTGGGAGATCTCGCTGAGGAGATGGAAGGCGAAGAGGAGATCGTGCTGCGTAGAACCCTCTCTGAAGAGGGCCGGTCGCGTTGCTATGTAGCCGGCGTAACCGTCCCCGTCAAGGCTCTCGCCGCCCTGGGCGAACGGCTTGTCTCTTATCATGGTCAGAGGGAGCAGGTCCGCCTCGTAGAACCCGCCGAGCAGCTCGGCATCCTCGACGACTTTCTGGACGAGGAGTCGCTGCGGGCGAAAGGTGCTCTGGAGGAGCGGTGGAGCGAGGTAGAGAGAGAGCGGCGGAAGCTGGCGGAGCTGAGGTCCTCCTCAGAGGCGCGCGTAAGGGAAGTCGAGTTCCTGCGTTACCAAGTCGCGGAGCTTGAGGAGGCGGGCTACAGCGTCGCCGAGTACGAAGACCTCGCGCGCGAGCGGGACCGCCTCAGGAACGTTACGGACCTCCTAGCAACGACTGCGGCGGCCGGAACCGCGCTCTCGGGTGAGGAGGGTAGCGCTGCCGAGGGCGTAGCTCGTGCGGAGACCGAGCTGGATCGTGCGGCCGGCTACGATGAGGGCCTCGGGGAGCTGTTGAACCGCCTGCGGGGGCTCTCGGCGGAGCTTCAGGACGTCGCCTACGAGCTTCGCTCCTACCTCGATGAGCTTGAAGCGGACCCGAACCGCCTGGAGGTCGTCGAGGACCGTATACAGGCCTTGCGCGCGCTGGAGCGCAAGTATGGTCCGGACGTGGAGGCGTATATGGCCGAGGCCCAGGCACGCCTCTCCCGTTTGGAGAACTTCGAGGAGGAGACGGCGGGGCTAGAGGGTCGCATCCGACAAGGCGAGACGGAGCTCGAAATGCTTGGGGAGACCCTTTCGGCGGGGCGCGAGAGGGCGGCGGAGGAGCTATCGGGGAAGGTGCAAGAGAACCTCGGAGATTTGAACTTGGGGCGGACCACTTTCCGTGCAGAGCTGGTTGAAGGAATACTCGGTCCAAATGGCAAAGAGCGGGTCGAGTTCGTGATCCGGTCGAACCCGGGAGAGCCGGAGTTGCCCGTCAGAAGGTTTGCCTCGGGCGGCGAGTTGAGCAGGATCATGCTCGCTATACGTCTCGCTCAGGGTAGGGTCGAGCCAGGCGCGACCTACATCTTCGACGAGGTCGATGCCGGAATCGGCGGCGAGACGGCCACAGCGGTCGGAGCGAAGCTAAGGGAGCTCGGCGGGCGCAACCAGGTACTCACCATTACGCACCTACCTCAGATTGCCTCCGAAGCCTCCTCCCACGTTGTCGTCGCCAAAGCCGCCACAGACGACGGACGCACCCTTACCAGTATACGCAGGGTCGAAGGTGAGGAGCGCCGCCGCGAGCTTGCCCGAATGCTCTCTGGGCGCGTCGACGAAGCCTCACTCGCTCACGCGCGGGAGCTTTTGGTCGGCGGTCGCTGAGCCGCATTAGGATACTTGCTGACGTCCTTCTCATGCTGCCCTCTACGCTGTTGTGCGATCGCCTTGTACGCGGGGAGCCCTTTCCCTGTTTGATTTCGGTATCGAGGGGCGTATCATGCCCAATAATATCGGTAGTGTGAGAGAAACAGAGAAGGTAGGGTTTTTGCAGGGTTGCGAGTCTTTAGGATGTGGTTGATTTGACGGAGACGGCAGCGGATACCAAGTACGTCTTCGTCACTGGTGGGGTGGTCTCTTCTATCGGCAAGGGGACTAGTGCCGCGGCTTTGGGGATGTTGCTCAAGAGTCGGGGCTACAGGGTCGTCTTGCAGAAATTCGATCCATACATAAACGTGGACCCCGGGACCATGAACCCCTACCAGCACGGCGAGGTCTTCGTCACGGAGGATGGGGCGGAGACGGACCTGGACCTCGGTCACTACGAGCGTTTCCTCGACGAGAACCTGGGCAAGCTCTCTAACGTCACGACCGGCAGCGTGTACTGGGAGGTGATCCAGCGCGAACGGCGGGGAGATTACCTTGGAGCAACCGTCCAGGTCATCCCGCACATAACTAACGAGATCAAGAGCAGGATCGGACGTCTCGGGCAGGAGAAAGACATCGTCATCACCGAGATCGGAGGTACGGTTGGCGATATCGAGAGCCTGCCGTTCCTCGAAGCCATAAGGCAGTTCCGCAACGACGTGGGGCGCAAGAACGTGCTCTATGTCCACGTCTCCTACGTCCCGTACATCGAGGCGGCCGGGGAACTCAAGAGCAAACCGACCCAGCACTCAGTCCAGACGCTGCGTCAGATCGGCATATCGCCTGACCTGATCATCTGCCGGGCGGATAGACCGATAGATGAGGACGTGCGGCGCAAGATCTCGCTGTTCTCCGATACGGAACTCGACTCGGTGATCCCCGCAGAGAACGCGCCGACACTGTACGCGATCCCGCTGACCCTCCACGAGGAGCGGCTGGACGAGTTGGTGCTGGAGAAGCTGAGCCTGCCCGCCCCGCCCCCGGAGCTAACCGAATGGAAGACGCTAGTTGACCGGATGCTCTCGGCCGAGGATTCGGTAAGGGTTGCCATCGTCGGTAAGTATGTGAAGCTTCAGGACTCCTACCTCTCCATCGTCGAGGCCCTCGGCCACGCGGGCGGGGAGCACGGCGTACAGGTCGAGATAGACTGGGTAGACGCCGAAGATCTGACGGACCGCGAAGCGACCGCTGAGCGCCTCGCCGGTGCGGCCGGCGTACTGGTACTTCCCGGATTTGGAGACCGCGGAACAGAGGGGAAGATAGAGGCGGCCCGATACGCGAGGGAGAGTGGTACCCCGTACCTAGGTCTGTGCCTTGGGATGCAGATAGCGGTAATCGAATACGCTCGCAACGTGGCGGGTTTTGAGAAGGCGAGCTCAGCGGAGTTCGATCCCGAGAGCCCACATAAGGTCATCGACATCATGCCGGATCAGGTGGGCGTCGAGATGGGCGGAACGATGCGCCTCGGTCGTTACCCGTGCAGGTTGCAGCAGGGTACTCAGGCTGGTGAGGTCTACAACGAGGAGGCCGGCGACGGGCTCGTCTACGAGCGCCATCGTCACCGTTACGAGGTAAACAACAGCTACCGGGATGCGTTGTCCCTGGCCGGCATGGTCTTCTCCGGTACCTCGCCGGACGGTAGACTCATCGAGATCGCCGAGATCGAAGACCATCCGTTCTTTATCGGGAGTCAGTTCCATCCAGAGTTCAAAAGCCGCCCTTTGAGGCCCCATCCACTCTTTAAAGGCTTTATCGGTGCCTGTAGGGCTGGCCGGAAAGAAGTCGTTGAGACGGACCGGGATGCTGTCCAAGAACAAGCCATCCCGTCACAGGTAGGGGAGCGGACCGCCCGCTGAGAGACGTCGTAGGCCCGGTACAAGAGGCATTCTCAGGCAGCGGCGGAGCGTCGACAGAGCATCCTGCCCTCGCGCTGCTCCCCGGTGAGCCGCCGGGTAAGATCGCTACCGTCAACGCAGGGGCGATCTCTTTTGAAGCTACGCTCGTTTATCCTCCCGACGAAGTGATACCAGAGGGGCCAGGCGTCGAAGGGCTGTGCCTACCAAGAGGTAAGCTTTACGATTTCCGCCTGTCCTACGAGGCTCCGGGGGCTCACCGGCTCTCTTGTGAGATACGCGCTCCCCGTACTGACCACTTAGCTGCCTCTCTAGACCTTGTTCTGCGCCAGGTGAGCGAACATGCTGCTCTGGCGGAAGCCGTGCTTGAGACGCGTGCCATCCGCATTGCGTCTCCCACGGCACCCCCCGCCATCCTTCTGGAGAGGCTGGCCCGACATCTGTGGGAAGCCGGTCATCGCGTGAGCTTTGGTCCCTCCTGGGATCCTCTACCGTCCGGCACCGGTATCTCGGTAGGGTGCCGTGGTTTCAGCGCGACGCTCGAATGCTCTCTTCGACCGTTTCGCTTGGTAACCGCTCCTATCGAGCGAGGCTTGGGTGGATAGGAGGCGATCTTCAAGGTAACCTTGCTAAACATGAAACGAAATTTCCTAGTCAAACCTATCTCTCTGTGTGGGGCGTTGAAAGAGGAGGCTCTGTGAGGATCGGAGTCGTGCGCGAGCTTGTACCCGGAGAGAGCCGGGTCGCCCTCACGCCGCACGCGGTCCACGAGCTAACCCGAGCCGGACACAGGGTTCGTGTGGAAGCCGACGCGGGAACACAGTCGGCCCTTTCAAACGAGGAGTATGAGGGGGCGGGGGCGAAGCTCACGCGCGACCCCGAGATCGTGTGGCGTGACTCTGAGCTCGTCCCGAAAGTTTACGGTCCCGTTCCCGGAGAGTACGGGTATCTGAGAGAGGGCCTTGTGCTGATGGCGTTTCTCTCCTTAAGCATAAACCACTGTCTCCTCGAGGCGCTGCTGGATTCTCGGTGCGCGGCGTTCTCGGCCGAGACCGTCCAAAATGAGCGAGGAGCTCTGCCCATCCTGAAGCCGATGAGCGAGATCGCCGGCAGCCTTGTCCCTCAGATAGGCGCGCGCTACCTCCAGGGACCCGAAGGCGGGCGCGGCATTCTGCTGGGAGGCGCCGTCGGGGTACGGCCGGGCCGCGTCGTCATCCTCGGCGCGGGCATTGTGGGAGCGCGCGCGGCTCGTGTGGCGAGCGGCCTGGGGGCGGAAGTCGTCGTGGTCGACCGAGATATCGACCGCCTCAGAAGCGTCGAGGAAATGCGCCTCGGCGGGGTGACGACGCTCGCTGCAAGCAGGATGGGTATAAGAGAAGTCGTACCACGCGCCGATCTTTTGATAGGCGCGATCCTGGTCGTAAGCTCTAAAACTCCCCACCTCGTGGACCGCGTGACTGTGGAGGAGATGAAGGCGGGTAGCGTCGTCGTGGACGTGGATGTGGACCAGGGCGGCTCGGTAGAGACTTCCCGACCAACGACGCTCGAAGAACCCACCTTCGTCGAGGCAGGCGTAACCCACTACTGTGTGAAAAACGTCCCCGCTGCCGTCCCCGTGACCGCTACGCGGGCCCTCTCCAACGCCCTCCTGCCCTACGTCCAGAAGATAGCGGGCCGTGGCCTCGTGGACGCTCTCAACGCAGATGCCGGACTGAGACGCGGGGCCGCCGTGGTCGAAGGCCGTACGGTGGACGCCACTCTGGCCCGCGAGCACGCAAAAGACCACCATCTCCTGCAGTCTGTCCTCCCGCTGCACCAGGAGGCCCGATGAACAAGGAGAAGGGAGACATTAAAGACCGCTCGCTCGCGTCTTTTACCATCGAGCTCGACGTGTACTCCGGCCCGTACGAGGGGCTGCTAGCCCTGATCCTCAAGGAGGAGGTGGAGATATTCGAGATACCCTTACGCGAGCTTGTCTCGCTTTACCGCAACGCTAACCCGCCCGCCCCCCGCGGCGAGACCCCCGGCGCCCTCGAACGCGACACCGATTTCGTCGATTCGGCTACCTCCCTGATTCTCCTGAAAGGTCGCGCCCTCGCCCCGTACTCAACAGAGGCAGAAGGAGAAGACGGCGTTGATACAGGCCCCTCACCTGAAGACCTCGAAGAACGCCTCGTCACCTACCTCAAGATAAAACGTGGCGCCGAGGCCCTGCGCGAGAGGATCTCAAGAAACAGTACCTACTACCCCTCGGCTCATGCCCTGCGCCCGCGTCCGGGGCGTCTCCGTCTGAATGCGGACCGGCTCGCCATGGCGGCCCGGCGGGCGTTTCTGCGGACCGCCGAGCCTGCCATCGGGCATCTCGGAACCGTCACCGTGACCGTAGCCGAGCTGGCCGCCCTTATCCGGTCCTCCCTGGTTCATGGACCTGTCTCCTACGAGGATCTCGTCCGTGAGATGGACCGGCTTAGCTCAGCCGTCGCTTTCGCCGCCGCCCTCTCGCTGGCTGCGCAAGGCCGTCTGACCCTCGTCCAATCCGAACCCTTCGGCCCTCTGACCTTGGAGCCCCCGAAATGAGCGCACAAAGAGATGATCTTGAAAACTCAGCAGCAAGCGTTCCAGCTCTGATCGAGGCTGTTCTGCTGGTGAGCCCCCGTCCCGTGACCCTTCCGGACCTCATCGCAGCGAGCGACCTCCCCGAGCCTGAGGTACGCGCGGGGTTGGAAGCTCTTGAAGCACGCTTCTCCCCTGAATCCTCGGGCATCGTGCTTCGCGAGGTCGCCGGTGGCTACCAGCTCGTGACGAACCCGTCTTGCGCCGTTGCCGTCGAGCGGTTCCGTGAGGAGGCCCGTCCGGCCCCGCTCTCCGGTGCGGCCCACGAGGTCCTCTCTTGCGTCCTCTACCTGGGTCCGCTCACGCGCGCCGGCGTCAACGTCGCCCGGGGCGTGAACTCGGACGCTGTCGTCCGTAGCCTCCTCGACCGAAACCTCCTGATCGAAGCCGGACGCGATCAGACGAGCCCAGGTTCACCCGCCCTCCTGGATGTCACCGAGGATTTCCTCCTCGCCGCCGGCGCCCGGAGTCGCGAAGACTTCCCCGACCTCGCGGAGATCGTCGACGAGGCGGAGGTCTCACGCGTCCGAGAGCGTGTGAGCGGCGTCGCCGAACCCTCTGTAGAAGCCCGTAACCAGGGAGACGTTTAACGTTGCGTCTCCAGGCTTTTTTGGCCCGTAGCGGAGCCGCCCGTTCCCGCCGCAAGGCTGAAGCACTGATCTCCGCTGGAAGAGTGAGATTGAACGGCCACATCGCTTCTCTGGGCGAGAGTGCCTCTCCAGCCGACCACGTTCTCCTGGATGGCCATCCGGTCGAGCTCCCCTTTGCACACTCCTCCCTCGCCTTGAACAAACCCGCCGGCTACCTGACAACCCTCAACGATGAGCGTGGCCGCAAAACGGTCGCAGACCTTATGCCCCAAGGCATCCCCGGGCTCGTCCCCATTGGCCGCCTCGATGCCGCAACCGTCGGACTCCTTCTCTTGACCAACGACGGATCGCTAGCTCACCACGTCGCCCACCCCTCATCCGAGATAGAGAAGGAGTACGAGCTGACCCTGAAAAACCCCGTCCACGAGGAACGTCTCGCCGCCTTGGCTGCCGGTCCGCATCTCGAAGACGGCAAGATGCTTCCCCCGAAGATCACCAACATCCGCCGTGGTCCCGCCCAGACTACCCTGAACCTAACCATACATGAAGGCCGTAACCGCATAATACGTCGAGCGTGTAGGGCTGCCGGACTCGATCTCAAGGGTTTGAAGCGTGTCCGCGTCGGCCCTGTCAGGCTTGGCTCTATTCCCGAGGGCCGCTACCGCTCCCTCTCCTCCGATGAGTTGGCGGGGCTGCGATGAGCGGCGCCTCGATGAGGCCGGTCGTTGGCGTGCCGGGTGTTGACTTCTCTATCGAAGACGTCCGCGGAGGCTTCCCCGACGAGCTAGAGATAGTCCCGCTCGAAAGGCCCGTAGACGCGACCGTTCAGGTACCCGGCTCCAAGAGCCTCACCAATCGCGCCCTTCTGGTTGCCGCTCTCGCCGACGGCCGCTCCACCATAAAAAACCCCCTCCTAAGCGACGACTCCTACTGGCTCATGGATGCCCTCGTTCGCCTCGGATTCTCTGTTGAGGCCGACCGCGCCGGGGGCTTCGCTACGATACAAGGACAAGCCGGCATAATCCCCGAGAGCGATGTAAATTTGTATGTAGGAAACGCGGGGACGGTCGCAAGGTTCCTTCCGCCGGCGCTCGCGCTAGGCGAGGGGCCGTACCGAGTCGACGGCGTGCCCCGGATGCGGGAACGCCCTGTCAGGGACCTGGTGGAGGCGATGCGCGGGCTCGGGGCAGAGGTCGGGTACGGGGGAGAAGAGGGCAGATTTCCCCTGATCTTGGTCGGGGGAGGGCTGCAGGGCGGAGTCGCCAGGGTCAAGGGAAGCAAGAGCAGCCAGTTCCTTAGCGGGCTCCTCATGGCCGCTCCTTACGCTGCAGGAGAGGTGGTGCTCGAGGTCGAGGGTGGGCTCGTCTCCACGCCGTATGTCGGTATCACGGTAGAAGTCATGAGCGAGTTTGGGATTGAGCCTGAGGTGGGGGAGCGTTACGGGCGGTTCGCCGTCTCGCCCGGTTCCTACAGGGCTCGTGATTACGCTATCGAGCCGGACGCCTCTGGGGCTTCGTATTTCATGGCGGCGGCTGCCGTTTTGGGGGGGAGGGTAGAGATAGCGGGTCTGGGCGCGGGTTCGATGCAGGGAGACATGAAGTTTACCGAGGTGCTCGCGGGGATGGGCTGCGAGGTGCAGGTAAGCGCGGATCGCGTTTCGGTGCGCGGGCCAGAGCGGCTGCGGGGGGTCGAGGTGGACATGAATGCCTTCTCGGACACCATGATGACGCTAGCGGCTATAGCGCCCTACGCCAAGGGTCCGACGACCATAAAGAACGTCGAGCATACCCGCCATCAGGAGACCGACCGCATAAGCGCTGTGGTTACCGAGCTAACACGTCTCGGGGTAAGGGCAGAGGAGTGGCGTGACGGGCTTCGAATAGAGTCCGGTCCCGTTCATCCGGCCCTTGTAAGAACCTACGGCGACCATCGCATGGCGATGGCCTTTGCGGTGACCGGGCTAGTGACGCCGGGGATACGCATACAGAACCCTGGCTGCGTGACCAAGACCTTCCCCGACTACTTCCATCTGTTAGATTCCCTACGATAAAGCGGGCCGGGTTTCGGATATACTCAGCATATTAATGAGAGGACTAATCGTAGCGATAGACGGCCCCGCCGGTAGCGGCAAGAGCTCGGTGGCCCGAACCGTAGCCGAATGCCTGGGGCTGGTTAACCTGAACACGGGGGCTACCTACCGGGCCGTCGCCCTAGTGGCGCTTCGGGATGAGATCTCCCTGGACGACGCTGCAGCTCTAGCCTCTGTAGGCGAGCTTGTAGACCTTGCAGCGGACGGAGTCTTCTACAAGGGGGAGCCCATCGCGGATGATGCCCTCCGTTCCCCCGCAGTGGCCGCTGCCTCTTCTAGGGTAAGCGCCCACCCGCGACTTAGAGAGATCCTCGTCGAGAGGCAGCGGCTAGCGGCAGAGAGCGCCCCGGGCGGGGCGATAGTCGAGGGACGGGATATCGGGACCGTGGTTTTACCCGCGGCCGACCTTAAGGTGTTTCTATCGGCCTCGCCCGAGGAGCGGGCCCGACGTCGCGCCCACCAGACCGGACGCGAAGATGAGTTGGATCGCATCCGCGAAGCTATCGACACGCGCGACAGGCGCGACTCCGAGCGTGAGGCGTCTCCCCTCATGCCCGCCCCTGATGCTGTCGTCCTCGACACCACCGAGCTCTCCCTCGAGGAGGTCGTCTCACGCGTCGTAGAGCTAGCCCACAAACGTGGAGCTACCGCCGGCGGCTGGGCCTCGGGAACCGTCTAGAGCCTTATGGAGGCCAGTAGGCTAGAAAAAGACGTCTCACGCGGCATGTCGGCCCGATATCGCCTCTTCAGACGTGCAGTGATCCTGCTCGGGTGGGTACTGTTCGGGTTTGTCGTTCACGGCGTAGAGAAGGTCCCAAAAGAGGGCCCACTTATAATCGCGTCAAATCACCGCAGGTATGCCGACCCTGTACTCGTCTCGATGGCTGTTCCTCGCAGGATACAGTGGATGGCGAAAAAGGAGCTCTTTATCTCCCCATTCGACAGGCTCTTCTTCTTTATTGGCGCCTTCCCCGTAGACCGTCAGAGGGGCGCCCGCGCCGCGCTCAAGACCTCCCTCGACCTTTTGGCCGCGAACTGGGCCCTGGGCATCTTCCCCGAAGGCACCCGCCGCAAGAGTTACGATCCCACAGATGCACCCAAGACCGGTATCGCGATGATCTCCGCCCGCTCAAACGCCCCTATTATCCCGGTCTTCGTTGGCGAAGTCCCAAATCTCCTCCGACGACTCAAAAACGCTAGGCTTTCCGTCTACATAGGTGACCCGATATATATGCATAATACAGATAACGTCAATGACGATAGGAGGGAGCGTAGGGAGGTTGCGGGGAGAATACTGCGGGAGATCTATGCTCTAGGCGAAAGGTCTAAGCTAGGGGAGGGAGCTTGAGCCGGTTGCCGGTGGTGGCGATAGTCGGGGCGCCGAACGTTGGAAAGAGCACCTTCATGAACCGGGTTCTCGGGCGGCGGCAGGCCGTCGTTGCCGATGAGCCCGGGACGACCCGCGACCGCTCATACAACCGGGCCGAGTGGGCCGGGCAGGAGTTCTTGCTCGTGGACACGGGCGGTATGGAGCCGCTTGCACGCGGAGGTCTCGAGGCGCTCGTGACGTTACAGGCGCGAGTTGCCGTCGAGGAAGCGGACGTCATCATTCACATGGCCGACGCGCGGATTGGGGTGACCGAGGCTGACGCAGCGATAGCGCGAGAGATCAGAAAGTCACACGCGAGGGTGGTGCTGGCTGCGAACAAGTTGGATAACCCCTCCGACGACACGGCTCGTTATCCGTTCTACTCGTTAGGCGAGGGAGAACCTTACGCTATAAGCGCTAACCACGGCATAGGTACTGGAGATCTCTTAGACACTGTAGTCGCCTTGTTACCTCAGGCTGTCCCGGACGGGCAGAATACCTATACCCCGAGCGTGGCTGTTATCGGGAGACCTAACGTCGGCAAGAGCACGTTACTCAATCGCCTGTTAGGCTCGGAGCGGGCCGTAGTCTCCGAGGTCGCGGGGACTACCACCGACGCCGTGACCCACGAGCTAGAGGTAGCCGGGGTCGGGACGCGGTTTCTACTTCTCGATACAGCCGGGGTTAGCCGGAGTGCACGCAGAGCGGAAGGCGTTCCGTTCTACTCGACGGTGAAGACCGAAGGGGCGATTCGACGTTCTGATGTCTCGCTATTACTTGTGGATGCGGTCGAGGGGCTCGTGGCCGAGGACTTGAGGCTCGTGAGCAAAGTCGAGGAAGCTGGGAGAGCGTGCGGGGTCGTGATCAACAAGAGCGACCTGGTCTCGCAGGAGCGTCTGCAGGAGATCGAAGGCTCCCTCCTCGCCAGGATGACGGATCTGAAGCCTCCGGCCATCGCGATCTCCGCGCTAACCGGTGCAGGCACGGAGAACGTGATGCCGCTCGCTGCACGCCTGCACGAGGCGTACAACCTGAGGCTATCCACGCACGAGGTCGCCGAGCTGATAAACGAGCTTACAGACCGAAACCCGCCGCCGTCCAACGTGAAGATACGCTTCGCTACCCAAACAGGGGTCGCCCCGCCTCGCTTTACTCTCTTCGCCACGCGCCCGAAAGTCGTTCCTGACGGTTACCTGCGCTACGTGGAGAACGCTATACGCGACCGCTACGGTCTATATGGGGTGAGCGTTCGCCTGCGTCTGAAGAGCAGCCGTTAAAGTACCCTCGTGATTTCGGTTAGCCGTGCATCCGCTACGAAGGCGCTTTGGAGAGCCTCGCATTCCAGGGTAAGATATAGGGTGGGAAACGATAGCGACGGTGGTTCTGATGGAGCCCGCTGTAACGATTATAGACAAACCTGGGTCGACTAGGGAAGCAGGAGAGATCATGTTCTACACCTTTCTGGCGCTCATCGCGAGCGTCGTTCGCTCAGGAGGCGCTACAGGGACCCTCTTCGTGGGTAGGAACTTGGAGGGCGGTCGATGAAGGCAGTAATCATGGCGGGGGGGCAGGGGACGAGGCTCAGGCCGCTTACGAGCGATCAGCCAAAACCCATGATCCCGATCGTCAACGTTCCGTGCATGGAGCATATCGTCAACCTGCTAAAAAACTGCGGCATTACCGACGTCGTCGTAACCCTACAGTTCATGCCGGAAGAGATCAGGGATTACTTCGGCGACGGTTCCGACCGGGGAATGAACATCAGCTACTCGGTCGAGGACGTTCCGGCGGGCACCGCGGGGTCAGTAAAGCTCGCCGAAGAACATCTTACAAGCGAGCGGACGTTAGTTATCAGCGGCGACGCCCTAACCGACTGCGACCTTGCCCGGGTCCTCGACTTCCACGATGAAAAGGAAGCCGAGGCGACGATGGTCTTGAAGAGCGTGGAGAACCCGCTTGACTTCGGGATCGTCATCACAGAGGAGAATGGCAGGATCTCACGCTTCCTCGAAAAACCCGCGTGGGGTCAGGTCTTCTCCGACACCGTGAACACCGGCATCTATGTGCTCGAACCCTCTGTCCTTAAAGAGATTCCGGCTGAGGGCGAGTACGATTTCTCAAAGGAACTCTTCCCGAAGCTACTGGAGGCAGGCAGGCCTCTCTACGGGTTTGTTACGGAGGAATACTGGGAGGATATTGGTACTCTGGAGCAGTACATGAAGGCGCAGCGCGACGTCCTCGACGGCAAAATGAGTACCGCGAGGCCGCCCGGAACCCGGTTGCGGGAGAACGTCTACATTGGCCGGAGGGCGCAGGTGAACGACGAGGAGTTAGAGGGTCCGGTCGTCATCGGTGAGAACGTTCGGGTCGATGAAGGAGCCCGTATTAGCCCGTATTGCGTTATTGCGGACAACGTCGTCGTAGGCGCGGGCGCTTCCGTCGAGAGGAGCGTCATCGCTGAGGGGACCTATATCGGCGAAGGCGCCGAGCTTGTAGACACCCTCGTGGGACGCCACTCATATATTCAGGGTCGGGCCCGCATCCTGGAACGTAGCGCTCTGGGCGATGACGTAATAATAGGCGAGGGCGCGACCGTCGCGCCTGACGTCAAAGTCTTCCCGCATAAGACGGTCGAGAGCGGGGCGAACGTTACGCAGAGCCTAATTTACGAGACGATGGGCCTTCGCACGGTCTTCAAAGGTGGCGCTGTCTCCGGCAAGTTCAACGTCGATCTCACGCCCGAATTTACCATCCGTCTCGCCTCCTCCTTCGGTACCGAGCTGGACCCCGGTTCGATAGTGACCCTGGGCCGCGATTCCTCGCGCTCCGCTCAGGTCGCCAAGAGGGCGATGACGAGCGCCCTGCTCGGGACCGGCGTGAACGTCCGGGACTTGAGAGCGGCGCACGCGGGAGTAGTGCGGCACGATGTTCTCGCGGGCAAATCTGTTGCCGGGGCGCACATCCGAGCCGGGGAAGATCCGGACGACCTGGACGTTCTGTTCTTCTCCTCCGGCGCCACCCCGATGAGCGAGTCAGGCCAACGTGCTATAGAGAAAGTGTTCGTGCGGGAGGAGTACCGGCGGGCTCACGGGACCGATATAGGGGAGTTGATCTACCCGGGACGGGCCGTCGAGCAGTACGTCGAACGCCTAGAACGAGCTACCGACCGGGAGAAGACGAGCGGCACAACCCTAGTCGTGGACTTCTCTGGGGGAGTAGCCGGGCTGGTCGCCAGCCGGGTCTTCTACAGGCTCGGCGTGAATGCCGTAGTGATGGAGGGCTTCATCAACGCGAACGTCGCCGGCGGTGGACGGTCCTCTGATCCCGGCAGACACTTCACCCAGGCGCTTGAAAGGGTAGGCCGCATAGTGCCGACCGTTGGAGCCCTATTCGGCGCCGTCGTCGGGCCTACTGGCGAGGATGTGCAGTTCGTGGACAATGAAGGAGAGTTCATCCCGCCGGATTTGATGCTCGCGTGCCTTCTATCGCGCATGCGTCCGAAAAAGGCCGTACTGCCAATAAATCTCAGTCGCCGTTACGAGCAACTGGTAGAGGATGCCGGCGGCACTCTAGAAGGGAGTCGAACGGGCCTCAACAATGTCGCCATAAAATCAGCCGAAACGGGCGCCGATATCGCGGGTCTTGGGGACGGACGGTATGTATTCCCGTCCTTCCTGCCCGCCCCGGACTCTTTTATGACGCTCGCGATAGCCTTGGAGCTTTTCTGCGAAGAGCCACTATCTAACGTAAGAGCACGTTTTGGGGAAGTCTTTGGAAACGTCCGAAAAAAGCGTCTCGACTGTCCTTGGGCGGCGAAGGGGCGCGTGATGCGAGGCTTAGCTGAGAAGTTCGGTGGCGACCCGGATGCCATCCTTACCGATGGCGTCAAGCTCAACGTCGATCACGGCTGGGTGCTAATGTTGCCGGACCCGGACAACCCTCTGTTCCACGTTTATGCCGAGCAGGAGAGCGACAATCCTGCCGAGAACGGAACTACCAACTCTGAGGATCTCGTTTCAGAGTATGCACGGATTGTCGAGGAACTTATAAAAAGTGAGTGAAAAGGTCGCAACTAGTAGGGCGTCTAAGACTGTACTTGAGGTTCAGGGGAGGTTATACTTCACGCCATGACGATGGATGAGGACGAGCAGAAGGCCTCAGGCGAACGAGCAGAGGGTTATGAGTGGGAGGAGGAGTCTGACCTCACTGCTTTCTCAGAGGAGGAGCTCAGGGAGCTTTTGAAGTGGCTAGCCGAGGACGAGCGTTCGGTAAGTTATCGACGTCGCGTCATACAGGGTAGGATCGACCTGATTCAAGCAGAGTCGGTACGGTGTGGGGGTGTCTCGTTCTCCTCGGAAGAGCTCGCTCGTATACTAACGGGCGGCGAGGGCCCAAGCGGGGAGAAGCTTTGAACCGCTGCCCCAACTGCGGTCATGATGTGTCCCCGGGTCAAAAGTTCTGCCCGGAGTGCGGGACGCGGCTCGTCTACTCACAGTCGACCGTTTCATACGCCCCGAGCTTTGGCGAGGAGTCGGACTCGCCAGCCCAAGCAGCTTACGACGATGAGCCCGAAGGGGCGGCGCTGATCGAACTAGATCAGGTCGAAGGCACGGCTGGCAGGAGGATGCACGATATTGGTGACGAGCGCGTCACCGTCGGACGAAGCCCGGAGAGTAATATCTTCCTCGACGACGTAACTGTGAGCCGTGAGCATGCCGAGGTCTTCAAGCGCGACCAGCCGGGTGAGAAGGGGTTCAGGATACGCGACGCTGGTAGCCTCAACGGCACCTACGTCAACCGGGTGCGCGTCGACTCGGTTGACCTAAGGAATGGCGACGAGATACAGATAGGCAAGTACCGCTTCAAATTCGTGTACACGTAGCCTCTCGTATACGGGACTTTAAGCGAGGATGGGAGTAACAGCTTGGATATGAGTGACAACGGCGGGCAGAAAGATCATTACACTATAGGGGAGGTGGTGGAGCGGCTGCGCAAGGAGTTTCCGACGCTTAGCGTCAGCAAGGTACGCTACCTTGAGCGGCGGCGTCTTATCAACCTAACGCGCACGCGCGGCGGTTACCGTCTCTTCTCCCCTCAGGATGTCGAGATGCTCCGCTACATCTTGACCCTTCAGGACAAGGAGTATCTCCCCCTGAAGGTCATAAAGAAGCGTATCGAGGGCGGCATGCCTATCGCAGCGGGGGAATCGGGCGGCGACCTCTCGCGCGTACTTGAAGACCGTACGTACACTAAGGAGGAACTCGCCGACGCGATAGACGTGGAAACACGTTTTGTAGACGAGCTTGTCTCGGTAGGCGTCATCGGCCGGGGCGGCGAACTCTCTCAACGTGACGTGGAGATCGCGCGCATGGCCCTTGAGATGGCGAAGTTCTCGATTCAACCGCGTCACCTGCGCGGTATCCTCGCCGCCGTCGAACGGGAGGCCGCCATGTTCAAGCAGATCTTAAACCCGGAGCTGAGAAGCAGCGATGAACAACGCATCCAGGACGCCCTGAATAAGGCCCGCCACCTCGCCTCCGTTGACTCCCGCCTCAAGGAGTTGATGATGGCGAATGCAATAGACAGCTTTGCTTGATGCCGGAGAGCGTTAATGCCTCCCTTGACGAGATAGAGCGCCACATTCGGGAGGTGCCCGATTTTCCGGCCAAGGGAGTCTCTTTCAAGGACATAACCCCTCTGATCGAGGATGGGTCAGCCCTGTGCGCGGCGGTTGACAGAATGTCCGAGGTTACCGAGAAGATAGACTACTCACGCATCCTCTCTGCCGAGGCCCGCGGCTTCGTCTTCGGTACTGCATTGGCATATAAAGCGCACAAGGGGCTTGTCCTCGCTCGCAAGCCTGGCAAGCTTCCCCGCAATACTATCTCTGCCTCTTACGATCTGGAATATGGTTCCAACACCCTCGAGATCCATGCCGACTCTATACGGGAAGGTGCGCGTGTCCTCGTCGTCGACGATCTCCTAGCTACCGGTGGCACCGCTCGCGCCATGTGCCAGCTTGTCGAGAACGCCGGCGGCGTGGTGGCGGGAGTAGCCTTCCTCATAGAACTCTTGGCTCTTCGTGGTCGTGACGTCTTGAGACCGTACGAAGTTATCTCTCTTATCTCCTATAACGACGACGGTGAGAAGCAGAGTCTATGAGCGCTACTTTACCGGAACCTCGGAGACCTGCCCAGCCCGCACCCGCCACCCCGCCAGATACTGAAAGCCTTCTCGCGATCTACCTGCGTACCTTAAACAGCCCGACGACCGCAAAAACCTATAATACAGAGATACGGATGTTCCTGAGGTTTCTGGAGACCGGTTCTCAGACCAGTCCGGGTCGTAGGCTGGGGGAGATTACGGTCGAAGATCTCTCACTTTACAGGGAGCATCTCTTAGTGACTTATGCACCGGCTACGGCTGCCAAAAAGTTAGCGGTGCTGAGGAGGTTCCTTACCTTTACATACATGGGAGGAGTCACTAGGGTCAACCCGGAGGCGTTGCGATTTTTCGTCAAGAGCCCGAAGGTTGGCCAGGATCCCTCCTACAACGTCTTGACAGAGGAAGAACTGGGGCGAATGCTCTCTGCAGCCCGTGCTTGTAGCCATCGTGACTATGTCTTGCTCGCAGTATTGGCGGGCGCGGGCTTGCGCGAAGCAGAGATCGTCAACCTGAAAATAGGTGATATAAGAGAGGCGAGTGACGAGCAGGTAATAATACGGGTTATGGGAAAGGGCTCGAAGATACGCGCCGTACCGATCTCCCCGGATCTGTGGCGTCTCATTCAGCGCCACGTGCTCCTCACCGGGCGAAGCCTAACCTCGCATGCCGACGCTCGCAAGCCTCTCTTTGTCTCTCGTGAGGGTGGGGGAGATAGACCTCTCACTACTCGGGCCGTACGCTACCTCGTAAAGAAGTATGCCAAATCTGCCGGAATCACCAAGGCTATCTCGCCGCACTCCATCCGTCACACCGTGGGCACAAATATGGCCGTAAACGAAGCCCCGCTCCTAGTAATACAACAGTTCCTCGGACACGCAGATCCAAAGACAACCCTGCGCTATATTCGGCGTGCCGAGGAACTCGCAAGCAAAGCTTATACATATAATACACTACCATTATAGTAGGATAGGAAAGCTCTTGCGGACAGGCAATCCCCTGGCGTCTTTGGCAACGGACCTTCTGAAGGTCTGCCGTTTCCAACGGGTTGCTTTGCTTACGCGAGCTGCTGGAAGACGCGATGTTGGGAAAACTGCCGATTGGGCTCGAGGGCAAAGGAGAAGGACTATCAGGGCTGCTAGGACTTGAGGGCGCATCGCTTAGAGGTGAACCAACAACTATCACCCGAAGGGCGCTTAGAGTCCAGCAGGGTTACGCTGACTAGCGCCTCGGAAGCAGAGCAGACATACCTCTATCTCTGCTCTGCTTCCGAGATCCGCAATTACCCATACTGCCCAAGATGCCAGAGCGCAGGTCATGGTAAAACCCAAAAGTGCCAACCCAATCGGCCTTCAAGGTCCTGAGTTTCCGATAAGTAGAATTCTCGGAAACTCAAACTAGACGTGTTGTAGGTAGGAACTCTTGCCCAATCTAGCGAAATTTGCCTTCAAGCGCGTACCTCAGAAACAGTTCGCCGCGGGCGGCGTGTATCGATACCGGGCTGGCGTAGATAGTTTTTTCGAGGGTCGGTCCTTCTAGTATGGTAAGCGTAGAGTTCCTTTCGCCTCCAAGCAGTTTAGGAGAGAGCGTCAGAAAAAGCTCGTCGACGAGATGCTCACTCACCAGGGCGTAATTTAGAGAGGGGCCGCCTTCTACGAGCAGTACGTCCACCGCATATCGTTGTTTCAAGATTTGCAGGGTTTCATTCAAACTAGTCACGGTCTCGACAGAGGATAGGCTGGAGAGCTTCTTGATACTGAGGCTAGGGGTTGAAGGAGAGACAAAGACAAGCAGGTTGTCGGAAGTGCAATCTAAAAGGT
This sequence comes from Rubrobacteraceae bacterium, assembly GCA_035645375.1. Lineage (GTDB taxonomy): Bacteria > Actinomycetota > Rubrobacteria > Rubrobacterales > Rubrobacteraceae > Rubrobacter_F. Next base: position 4,426 of record DASQMR010000353.1, on the reverse strand, counting down.
GATTTTCTAGAGGAAGGTTGCCGGAAACAGTGGTTATTACAGACAGCGGCTGTGGTTCCAGACCACGCGATACACGCTGTCGGGCGAGATCCTGCGTAACGGATAGAGTAAGCTTCTCGGCGCGAAGCGTGCTGGCGCCGATCATAACGGCATCCGCATGTGCTCGCAAGTTTCTCATAACCATCCGATCTATTACGCCCCCGATCGAGCCAGCCGTGCCTTCTACCACAGCCTTTCCGTCAAGTGATGAGACCATATTTATAAGGACGTAAGGTCTCTCCTCGAGCTTTGGAAAGAAGATGTCGTGATAGACCTCCGCTACCTTTAGCTTCTCGGCTGGCTCGGGAAGCAACCTTGTAACCTCCCGTTCAGGCGGTTCGGTAATGCTCGTACCTTCTAGCCTGAGGCTCCGCAAGGGTTACGTCCAGCTCTATGCCTTGAGTGGTATCGTTGCGCTCGTGTATCTCCGCGCGCCCGTACAGAGCACTCACAAGCCTATGCTCAGCATGCGGTATAAGGAGACGAAGGCGCACCCGACTCCTGGCAAGCCTGCTGTTTACAGCATCAAGCAGTGGACCAGCGTCGCGTAAAGCGCTCATCAGCACGGAATCAGGGTAACGCACGGCCAATTCATGACCACGATCCTCAGGAATCATGTCTGATTTGTTCAGACACAACACGGTCTCTTGAGGATTCTCACCCTCTCTCTTGACCTCTGAAAGCGTCTCAGAAAGCGTCTCCTTGACGGTTTGTATCTCTTCTTCAAGCTGCTCGCTACTCGCGTCAGCACACAGAACCACTACGTCCGCCTTGGAGGCTGCCTCCAAGGTGCTCGCGAAGGAGTGAACGAGCTGTGTAGGCAGCTTCCTTATAAATCCTACTGTATCGGTCAAAACGAAGTCGGGCCTGGATTCAGACACGCCGCCGTTCTGAGCCTTAGACTCGCTATGGCCAGCAGAAACCAGACGCGTCGTAGTCTCAAGGGTCTCAAAGAGCCTGTCCGCACTCGAGCGTTGCTCCCCGCTCAAGGCGTTCAGTATAGTAGTCTTGCCAGCGTTGGTATAGCCAACAAGGGTGACCCTGGGCGGCCCTGCATTCCTCAATCGCGCGCCGCGAACGTCGCGGGCTGCTCTCTCCTCTCTTAACCTCCTGCGAATCCTCTCCATCCGCTCCCGTATCAACCGACGGTCGTATTCGAGCTGCTGCTCACCTGGTCCTCGCGTAGTCACTCCGCCGCCACCGAGACGGCTCAGGGCTCTGTACCCGCCTCGGACCCTTGGCAACCGATAGCTCAACTCTGCAAGCTCCACTTCAAGACGGCTCGCTGCATCACGCGCATGCGCCTCGAAAATTCTAATAATGAGCAGCGTGCGATCCACTATCGTAGCCCCGGAAGCCTTCTCTAAGACCCTCGCCTGTGAAGGCGCGAGTTCGTCATCCGTAACTACCAAGCCCGCGCCGGTTCGTCCGACTAACTCGCTGAGCTCCTCTCGCTTCCCACGCCCCACATAGCCAATTGGGTCTCGTCTGCTCTGCTCCAGCTCACCAACCACCCCAAGGCCCAACGTCTGGGCCAATCGTCCTAACTCGGCTAGTTGGCGGTCCTCCCCTGCGGCGACTAATATCGCTTTCTCCTCGTCCCCCATCCTAAAATCTACCTCTACCATGTGTCCATTATATCATGCATTAGATGCTTGATGTTAGGGTCCTTGGCATCTTCTACAGTAAGGGATTTGGTATCGTCGGGCAGGGTTCTAACTAGCTTATCGAACCAGCGGATCTGGCGTCGAGCGAGTCTTTTGGTGCGAGCAGCGATTACCTCTTCGGCTTCCTGGCGAGAGATCTGACCTGTAACGAAGCGGAGCATCTCTTGTACTCCGATGGCCTCGCTTACGGAACGGTTGAGGATCATACTCGACTCAGCAAGCTTCTTCGCCTCTTGCTCACCCTCACGAGCTATAAAGGAGGAGCGTATCCTGATGTTACGATCTATATCTAGTCTAGAGGGACGAAGGTAGAGTAAAAAGATCTCGTAGCGAAGTTCGCCATCCCAGATGGAACCTCTTCCCTGAGCTCCTATCATGCTCAACTCTATCTCTCGGGCCGCGCGCCTAGGGTTCTCCGCCGACGCCGCCATCTGTTCGGCCCTCATCCGTATCTCTTGGGGTACTTTAGGGGCGAGTGGAATCTCAAGCAGGATCGCATTTAGGTACATACCCGTACCGCTATCTAGAACAAAGGGTAAATCTTCCGGGAGAGAGGAGACAACCTCATCTGCTCTCTGCCTATGGTTTGCTACCGTCCACTCCTCGCCGACAGAGACAATGCTGGCAAGCTCCGCAGGACGTTTTCTGGCTTGGTTCGTCAAGGTGGGTATCTCTTTGTAAACCTGCATGGAGTCTACTACTAACGTGGTCACCCATTCGTCACAAGACCTAGAGAGTTTTTCCGCGAGAGTATCAGAGAGCAAGCTTTTGCCGGCAGCGGTTGGACCGCAGACCACGAGCGCCTTGCGTTCTCTCTGGCCGTCTATCAGCGCGACAGGCTGGTAGGTTCGCCAGCATAGAGAACATGCGGCCCAGCCGATTTTATCTGCGCACTCACGTAGCTTCCCGCGGCAACAGTCGTAGGAATGTGTACGGCGTGTCCGCTCCAGGTCTCGCCGATGGCCTTGCCATCCCCGTTATTAGAGTATCGGACGTAGATCTCCTCTATCCGGCTAACCTTTGACTGATTTCGTTTAAACGCACTCTCTTCGACCGACCGTAGGACCTCCACAAAGCGCCTCTGTGCCACAGAATCCGCTACCTCCCCCGGTAGCCTCGCAGCCTCAGTACCGCGCCTAGGCGAGAACTTGAAGACGTAAGCCGAGTCGAAGGCACAGTCCTCAACGAGCCTCAAGGTCTCTTCGTGATCCTCTTCTGTCTCACCAGGATGTCCTACTATTAGATCCGTAGAGAGCGTCCCATCCGGGACAGCCTCCCTGAAGACCTCGATCTTCTGCCTATACCTGTTAGCTTTGTAGCCCCGGTGCATCACCTTCAACATCCGGTCAGACCCAGACTGAACCGGCAAGTGTAACTTCTTCACCAGGGTCTCTTGCTGGCCGATGAGCCTGAGTGTCCGATCCTCCATATTGGACGGATGGCTCGTAGTGAACCACACTCTCGGCGCCTCCTCCGAGACACGCTCCAAGAGATCGCAGAATCTCTTGCCATCCTCTCCACGCCAAGCATCTACCGTTTGCCCGAGCAGCGTCACGTACCGCGTGCCGCTTCGAACCAGCCGCCCGACCTCCTCTACAACATTCGCCAGAGGCCTGCATACCATCCTACCTCTTACCGACGGCACTACGCAGTAGCTGCACTGATAGTTGCACCCGGTCATTATCGTAACGAACGTTGAATGTTCTCCTTCTATACCGTTTAGTTCGGGTGTGAAGGTCGCTTCTGTGCCGGGTAGGCCGATGAATTCAGCTAGTTCATATGTATTATGGGTACCTAAGACCAAGTCTATAGAGTAGGTCCTCTGCAAGTCGGCAGACTCGCTTGCGGCTCCGATGCAACCGGTAAGGGCGACCTTCTTGACGCGTCCCTCTCGCTTGAGGCGGTTTAGCTCACCGAGGTGTCCCTTTACGCGGTCAACGGCGTTCTCACGAACGTAGCAGGTGTTCAGCACTACCAGGTCGGCGTCCTCGTAGTTGAGGACCTCTGTGTACCCAGCGTCACGCACCATGCGCCGCATCCGGTCCGAGTCGTGGACGTTCATCTGACAGCCAAACGTCCTTATGCACGCCGTCTTCTGAGCGTCGGCTGTTACAGGCGGACCAGTGTAGCTTGAGGGTTTCTTGCCAAGGCTGACGGTGACGGGGCGGGAGCCCCCGCTCTTTATGTTGGTAGCGTTACTCATACTCTTCCTCCGGCTCGTAAACGAGGGCTCTAATGACGACCTCACCGGGGCGTCTCTTCAACTCAACATGCGCGAGGTCTAAATAGCTGGACCTCGCGGCCCGCCGTAGCACGGCGCGTATCTCGGCAAGATCCTCCTCATCAACTCGGAGTATAGGTCCTTCAGCTCCGTTCCGCCTTATCTTCTTGGGGCGCTCGCGCCCTTCTGACCCATCAGATAGTACTTCTCGCGCCGCCACGACCTCCCTGGAGAGAACCCTCTGTACCGTCCTTGACGACATCTCTAACCCGAGACGAGACGCCTCTCTGTGTACACGTTCTACAGTTCTCGCGTTGCTGAGCCCTTTGGTTACTTGTATTATGTGGTTTTGCAAGAGGCGAGCGAGGATGGTGGCTGGCGAACCGTGATAGAAGCTGCGGGTTTTCTCTCGGGCTGCGAAGGCTGTGAGGGTAGCGAGTAGGTTAGTCTTAGAGGAACGGGTGCCGGATTGAAGGCTTTTTTCGGGGAGGGCGTAGAC
>DASQMR010000352.1:0-15668 GCA_035645375.1 Rubrobacteraceae bacterium | reverse complement strand
TAGCCGGGCTACGGAACAGAGCGAGGGAGCGCTCTCTTGAGCTTCCCCAACGTAAGGAGGTTGGTTTAAATGTTCTCAAGCCTTCTCAAAAGCATTCTCCATAACATTGGAGTGGTGATAGTGGGCTTTGGCTTCGCCTATCTTGGTAGGAGATTAGATTTACTTCTAGGCATCAGGGGATTCAATTATTCTCTTACAACTATAGTGGGTCGGCTACTTATAATCATCGGTTTTCTCCTGCGAGTGTGGACGACGCTCTACTTCTACCAACAACACATGAAGGTAATCAAGCTTAGGCCCCAAAACACACTTATTACCTCAGGCCCTTTTCGCTTCTCAAGAAACCCACTCTATCTCGGCGGGAATGGCTTTGTTTTTTCCGGAACAGCGCTGCTTCTTGGATCGCCAGCTGCGGCTTTACTTACCGTCCTAAATATTCTCTTGTTAGACCGATGGATGATTCCGCGGGAGGAGCACCAATTAGAACGCACCTTTGGCTCGGAGTGGATACGCTATAGAAACCGAGTACGTAGATGGCTCTAAACGACAATAGCTTTAAGTACCTCTTCAGAGGGTGTTAGGCAGCGGATAAGGCGCAGTTCCTTGCCCTCCGAGAAGGATGCGGACGGGTACTTGTACATCTGGCTTGCGGCGACACGCCAGACGGCTAGACACCCACGCAAGCACACTTAGATTCCCTTCAGAGCCAGATAGTGTTTCTACATATGCCCTCCGTACCTCTGAGGTTCCGAGAAGACCTCTTAACGGCAATTCGGTGAATAAAAGGCAACCCACTCCTAGAGTAGGTGCAAGTCACTCGCACGCCTTCTGGCTCGCTTTTCCTACTCTAAGAGAACACGGTATTGTGCCACCTTCGTAGCAGCCGGGGATACATTCTGGACGCGGACGCAAGATTGGGCTAAGGCTCATCCTGTGACGTTTGTCATGCCGAACTCCCGAGGATCTTCACTACCGATCATCACAGTCCGCCCATACACTCGTGAACACAAAAACAACAAAGGATCGGCTCCCCTGCGGGGCCCCCTCACTATCCGGATAGGAGAAAAAGTGATAAATCAGCGAAGTTCGTTGCCCCGGGCAAGCCAACTGACGGTGGCTGCCCTCCTTGTCGCGGCTGCCGGGTTTGTAATCCAGATAGTTTCTGGAGTTGAGGTCCCGCCAGTTCCGCCAGGCCTCATCATCCTTTTTGTAGCGGCCGTCTCGTTGCCTTCGGAGCTTGGAAATGGATGCCGGTCGTCGGCATAGTCGTGGGCCTCTTCCTCCTCGTCGGGTTCTTCGCGAGCGGCGCGGTGGGCAACCTGCTCGAGCCGAGCCGATTAGGTGTGTTCGTTGGTGTCTGGATCCAGTTCATGGCAGTGATCGTTGCGGTCGTTGCCGGTACCGCCGCCACCCTCCAGAACCTCAGGGCCCGGCGAGAAGAGGTCGGATGACGGGTCGATTACGACGCGATGAGCCCAGGCTAAATGAACAGAGACCCGCTCGCGCGGGTGACAGGAGGCCCTTGATGGGTGGAAGAGATGTTTTGGTCGAAACAAGAGGCCTCACCAAGAGGTACGGTTCGCACATCGTGGCTGTAGACCGAGTAAGTCTCACTGTACGCAGGGGCGAGGTCTACGGTTTTCTCGGCCCGAACGGTGCGGGCAAGACGACAACACTGCGTATTCTGCTCGGACTAATCCGTCCCACCTCGGGCAGGGCGAGCGTGCTGGGCCATTCGCCGGGAGACCCGGAGGGTTTGGTGCGTGTCGGCGCCCTCGTCGAGTCGCCCGCATTCTATCCTTACCTCTCCGGCAGAGACAACCTACGCGTAGTCGCACGCTATGCAAACGCTCCGAAGAAACGGAGCGAGGGCGCACTTGACCTTGTTGACTTGGCGGATCGGGCGCGCGACAAGTTTGCGACGTACTCGCTGGGTATGAAGCAGCGCCTCGGGGTAGCTGCTGCGCTCCTCAAGGACCCGGAGCTCTTGATCCTGGACGAGCCGACGAACGGTCTGGATCCCGCAGGAATGTCGGACATGCGTGCGCTCATCCGCAGGCTGGGCTCCGGCGAGCGCACGGTGCTTCTCTCCAGCCACCTGCTCGGTGAAGTCGAGCAAATCTGCGATCGTATAGGCGTTATCTCGCGAGGTAAGCTGATAGCCGAAAGCACGGTCAAGGAACTGCGCGGTAAGGGAGCGCTCTTGGTAAACGCAAAGTCGCTGGACCACGCCCGCAACCACCTCGAACAACTGCTCGGCGCAGAGCGGGTAGAGGTGCTAGATGGCACGCTCCGCCTGGATGTGGACCCGGCGACAGCCGGGCATATTAACCGTGATCTGGTGGGCGCCGGCGTCGAAGTGACCGAGCTGCGTCCCGTAGGGCGCACACTCGAGGAAGTGTTCTTGGAGATGACGGATCAGAAAGGTGAGAGCCATGTTGGCTAGTTTCTCGGCGGAGACATTGAAGCTCTACAAGAGACCTACGACGTGGGTGTTGTTGCTCGTCTCGCTGGTACTCAGCCAGGTGTTCAACTACCTCGTCCCCTACGCGGGCTACCTGAGCGCGGGGAACGAGAGGGCGGCGGAGCAGATCCTGGCACGCACGATGCCGGAGAACCTGATCTCGAACTCCATTGGGGGCTTTCCACTGTTCGCGGGCGCTCTCGCGCTGACTTTAGGAGCAGTCTCGGTCGGCAGCGAGTACGGCTGGGGGACGCTGAAGACCATGCTGATCCAACGTCCCCGCCGAATGAGCATCTATAGGGGCCAGCTGCTCGCGCTGGCCGTCGCGGTGCTCGCGATCGTGATCTCCATCTTCGCTCTCGGCGCCCTCACAAGCTCCGCGATAGCCGCGAGCCAGTCGGAGTCGATGGCTTGGCCGTCCCTGACTGAGGTGGTGCGGGGAGTCGCCTCGGGCTGGCTCATTCTCATGACGTGGTGCCTGCTCGGCGTGATGCTCGCGTTCGTCTTTCGGGGGATGGCGCTGCCCATCGGGCTCGGGGTAGTATGGATTTTGGGCGTAGAGAACCTGATCGTGAACGTAGCCGCGGCACTCCTTGATCTCGCAGAGACGCTGCAAAAAGGACTACCCGGGGTAAACGCGGGGTCTCTAGTATCAGCGCTGGGCGGAAGAGAAGATACGCCGGGGGTGAACTCCGCCGTGGACGGTACCCAGGCCACGATCGTGTTAGTAGCCTACGTGATCGTCTTCATCCTGATAGCCGGCTTCGCGCTGCAAAGGCGGGACGTAACGTGAGATTGCGCAATCCAGCGAAGATCGCCACGCTGCGTATACTCACAGTGGTAGCATGAAACAGGAACCGACTAAGATGGCGCAGGCAGCGGGTAGCGAGCAACCTACGAGCTCTGTCAGCGGCGCGGCCGCAGAGATCGCCGACGCTTCGCTCCACAAGCTGCTTCCCTTCACATGGCCGCTATTCACGGCAGTCTGGCTGCTGTTCCCTATTAGCTTCGTGATTCAGGTGCTACGGACCACCGACCTCTCCCCGCTCCAGCTGCTCGCGTTCCTAGCTTCGCTGGCGGTCTTCGTCTCGATCTTCCTCTGGCTCATGATTCGCTACCCATTTCCCACAGCCAGGTTGACGCCCCAAGAACTGCAGGTTCGGATTGGTCTGCTCCTGGCTCTCACGGTCCTCGCGCTGTACATCGAGATCGCGTACGGAAGTGGCGTCCCTTACCGCTTTATGTACGTCGTGGTCGCCGCAGCGGTGACGCTGCCGACGCGTAAGGCGGCTTTGATGCTCGTCTCCGTTACCGTCGTCGCGGGAGTAGTCTATGAGGTGCAGGCGGGATGGGATACGCTCGCGATGACTTGGAGCAACATTGTCCCCTTCCCTTTGATCGGTATTGGCATGATCGCCGTGAGCCGGCTTGTGGTTACGGTCCGCGAACTGCAAGTGGCGCGAAGGGAGATCGCACAATTGGCGGCATCTGAGGCGATAGCCAAGGAGCGCCTGCGCTTCGCACGCGACTTGCACGACCTGCTCGGTCACAGCCTCTCCTCGATCACGCTCAAGAGCGAGTTGGCCGAGCGCCTCCTGTCCGACACTCCAGAGACGCGTAAGGCCGCTGCGGAGGTCCACGACATACAAGGTGTCGCGCGCGGAGCGCTGCGCGAGGTGCGCGAGGCAGTCGCGGGCTACAGACAGCCTACACTCAGTGAGGAACTCATCGGAGCCAAGGAGATGCTCGAAGCAGCCGACATCGCCTGCCGGATCGAGAACGGCGCCGGCTTGGTGCCGAAGTCGGTAGAGGCCGTGCTGGCCTGGACGGTGCGCGAGGGGACGACGAACGTGATCCGCCACAGCGGCGCGCGCTACTGCGACATCCGGCTCGCGCGCGAAGCCGGGGAAAATGGAGAGCCTGAGGAGGTTCGCGCCGAGGTAAGCGACGACGGGCTCGGTCTCTTCCCAGCCCAAGACGGCACTGTTGGTTCTGACACCGTAGGCTTGAAAGGCGGCAGCGGCCTCTCCGGCCTCTCCGAGCGCGTCGCTGGGTTTTCCGGGGCGGACTTCGAGGCGGGTCCGCTTCCCGAAGGCGGCTTTAGGCTGAGCGTGAGCCTGCCGCTACGGAACGGCAGCGTACGCGAGGACGGGTGATGACCATTCGCGTGCTCCTGGCCGAGGACCAGGCGATGGTGCGTGGAGCCTTATCCGCCCTACTCTCGCTGGAGGAGGATATCGAAATCGTCGCTGAGGCGGCGCGCGGGGACGAGGTCCTCCCAGCCGCTCTCGACACCCTGCCAAACGTGGCGCTCCTGGACATCGAGATGCCGGGTGGGGACGGGCTTGGCGCCGCAGCGGAACTGAGAGATCATCTTCCTTCGTGCCGCGCGATCATTCTGACTACTTTCGGGCGTGCGGGCTACCTCAAGCGGGCGATGGAGAGCGGCGCTCGGGGCTTCCTGCTCAAGGACGGCCCGGCGTCCGAACTAGCCACGGCTATCCGCCGAGTGATGGAAGGGGAGCGGATGGTGGATCCTGCCCTGGCCGCGTCGGCTCTCAGTGAGGGCGGCAATCCTCTTAGCAACCGGGAACGCGACGTGCTCTTAGCCTCTACCGACGGGGCGACTATAGGGGATGTGGCGGCCAAGCTCTACCTCTCTGAAGGCACCGTGCGCAACTACCTCTCCACGGCAATCAAGAAGCTCGGGACGCGCAACCGGGTGGAGGCGGCGCGCCTCGCCGAAAGGAAAGGCTGGCTCTGATTGGTGAAGATGTCACGCATCGCGGCTTTCCTCGCTGCTCGGATGCGTTATGCTCCGCTCATCTGTGCAGCAGGTCATGCACTTCGGAACAGTGTACCCGAGCTAACATGCTGCCAATTTCCAAAGAGACATAACACCGGGAAGCTTGGTTTCCGAGAAGAAGACTTCTCGGAAATTTTGTGAAAATTACAAAAAGGAGGGCTGGACCTCTAGAGAGTAAGGACCACATCCTCATCAGCCTAGCGAGCTACGGGAACACCCAAAGGCCAATATACGCGCAGCAGCCAATACTGGAGTACCGAGCAGGGTGGCTTCGGTTATCCTGGTGTGTCTCTGCGGCCGTCCGTGAGTCTCCCCGGCCTACCCTCCGGGCTAAAGCGACAGCGCCACCGCGACGGGATTTCCGCCTGCTGTACTCTCCAGGCTATCGAGCAGGGCGGGAATGCCAGAGGCGTTGTCGTACTCTTTACTGATCGAGCCCTGATTCGATAGTATTGTGATCAGGTCTTCTCAGATCACAGCCGTACCCCCGGAAGTCTCGCCATGCAAGTTTCTAGTCGTATTTCGCGGACCTAGGGTCAAAGGGTCCTATATCCTGAGGCTCAAGTTCGCGCTTGAGGTGTTCTAGTTGGCCCGCCCCTTTAGTAAGGAGAAGTGGAACAAGTTGGCTCAAAGAACACAACAAACCGAGAAGTCGGGTACGACCACCCACAGCTACTCAGAGTTGATCGGGGCACGAGTTGGCTGAGCGTGATCTTTGGCTGGCTCACAGCCCTCGGCGCCGGCCTGATCCTAAGCGGGATCGTAGGCGCTGTAGTAGGTGCGATCTTCGGAGCCGGAAGCGCCAGCTCCTCGGCCACCGAGGGCGGCACAGCGGGCCTCATAGGGCTGCCGATCACGCTGCTGTTGGCCTTTATCATCCGAGGCTATGTAGCCGGACGCCTCGCGAGTCGCTCTGGGCAAAAGCACGGCCCTGCTGGTTCCTGTTGTGGCCCTGGTGGTCACGATAGTTTTGGCTGGTATAGGGGCACCGTTAGGTCTTAGCTTCTTGGATAATCTTAGCGGCGTGACGCTCCCCAACGCTCCGAACGATGCTCCGCAGGATCTGGGCACGATACTGACTGGAGCGGGCATCCTCGCGCTGCTGATGCCGTTTGTGGGGGGCTATAGGAGGCGCTCTGGGCGCCAGGACCGGTCGAAAGCGGCCGTAGGTACAGTAGGAAAAAGAGCGAGAGGCTGCAATCGGTTGTCGAGCAATCGGACATCCTACCGGGCGACCGGGTGCTCGAGATCAGGGTGCGGCTAGCATGACCTCACCAACCTTCTCCCTGGGAGGCTGCACCGCAATGAACTCCTCCGTGCCCGCTCTCACGTAACAGGCACATCTCCACTCGAAGTTTTATCGTCCAGCAGGATCACCAGGCTAATCTACGCCTTCAGCGAGCATGGCGTGAGCGACGTTGAGGAAACCGGCGATGTTGGCGCCGTCAAGGTAGTTGCCAGGGGAGCCGTACTCTTCAGCGACCTCATAGCAGGTGGTATGGATGTCGCTCATGATCTCCTGAAGCTTCTCCTCGACTTGCTCGAAGCTCCAGGCTTCGCGGCCGGCGTTTTGCTGCATCTCAAGGGCCGAGACGGCCACGCCACCGGCGTTGACGGCCTTGGCGGGGCCAAAAGCGGTATTCGCTTCCGAAAAGAGCCGTATGGCCTCGGGCGTGCAGGGCATGTTGGCACCTTCGCCAACCGCTGTGCAGCCGTTCTCGATCAGCTTCTTGGCGTCGCCCTCTTCGAGCTCGTTCTGGGTAGCGCAGGGGAGGGCCACATCGCACGGGATCTCCCAAATATTTCCACCCTCTTCGTATCGTGCGTGCTCGTGGGCTTCGGCGTACTCTAAGATGCGGCCTCGCTCAATCTGCTTGATTCGCTTAACGGTCTCCGAGTCGATACCTTTCTCATCGTAGACGAAGCCGCCGGAGTCGGAGCAAGCCACCACTTTGCCACCGAGCTGGTGGATCTTCTCTATAGCGTAGATCGCCACGTTGCCCGAGCCGGAGACGACGCAGGTCTTTCCCTCAAAAGACTCGCTCAGGGTCTCTAACATCTGCTGCATGAAGTAGGCGCACCCATAGCCCGTAGCCTCGACGCGGACCAGCGATCCGCCCCAACCGACTGCCTTTCCGGTCATAACGCCGGCCTCGAAGCGGTTGGTGATGCGCTTGTACCGGCCGAACAGATAGCCAATCTCGCGCGGTCCCACGCCGATGTCGCCCGCCGGAACATCGGTGTTCTCGCCGATGTGGCGATAGAGTTCGGTCATAAAGCTCTGGCAGAAGCGCATTACCTCGTCGTCGGACTTACCCTTGGGATCGAAATCCGACCCACCCTTCCCGCCACCTATCCCTAGGTTGGTGAGGCTGTTCTTGAAGATCTGCTCAAACCCGAGGAACTTGACGGTCCCGAGGTAGACCGAAGGGTGGAAGCGCAGCCCGCCCTTATAGGGGCCCAAAGCGCTATTGAACTCGATGCGGAAGCCGCGGTTAACATGGGTTTTACCCTCGTCGTCTTGCCAGGCTACCCGGAATAGGATCTGTCGGTCAGGCTCACAAAGCCTCTCGAAGATCTTCTTGTCCACGAACTCTGGATGCTTTTCGAACACGGGGCCCAACGAGTCCGCGACCTCGCGGACCGCCTGGTGGAACTCGGGCTCGCCGGGGTTCTTCGCAATTACCTCTTCGTAGATGCTCTGGACCGTCGCCTCCATGCTGTCCGTCATCTCGTTTCTCCTATTCTGGAGCTAGGTTCTCATGTGCTAGCGATTCGAGGGGCCGATTATCTCGCCGCCACGCGCTTTGCTCAGCACCCTAGAACAACTTTTTGCCCCGCTCGCTACCAAGCCCGAGCGTAGGCGCTCGTTTACCTGTCGCTAGTCATGTTACACTCGCTCGTTTCCTCGGGGGTCGAGATGGAGCGCTAATCCGCCGTCGCTTACACGAGCGCCAGCTCCACCTCGAGGGTCTCCACGTTCAACAAAGCGTGAAACCTTAGCGCGGAAGGTGTGTACTAGTGGAAGGATACAAAGAGGTGCTAGCCGCCTCCGCCTCTTCCAGGAGCACGCAACTTCAAGCGACGCTACAAGATATGTCATGGCCCTCAACGGGTAGAAACCCCACCAAGACGAGACGACCCGAAGGAGATCATCGGCGTCGCACGCTACGCCCGCAGCCCGGGTGAAGAGCGAGCCGAGTACGCAGCACTCGTCGAAGATGGGTGGCAGGGCCAGCTGATAGAGGCAAGGTTGACCCATCGGCTGATCAAGCGAGCGCGAGGTAACGAGGTTAAGTTCTTTTACGCGACCGTAAAGGACGAGAACAAACGCACGCTGAACGTTCTCCTCCACCTCGACCTTCCTGAACAGGAGCGAGTGGAAGACGGTGGAGGTTGGGCTGTCCTCCGAAGAGACCCAACGGACGAGCTAAGAAGCTTGGATCCTCTTTTATACCCTTCATTATACCCTTCAAGCCCTCCGAGTTTTCCCAGAAACTCACCTTCTGGCCAGGTTGGTGAACGGGACGAGAATGAGGGCTGGGATAGAAAGCATAACAATAGCCCATGCCACTACTGCAAAGCTTGAAACGGAAACGCAAGAAGTATGGAATGAGTGTCCATCAGCTTTCGGCGAGGAGCGGCGTGTCGGCAGACTCGATCTCCGACACTAAAGAGGTGCACAGGATGTCATCGATCCGGACTGCACGCAAACTCGCCGAGGCGTCAGAGGTTCGCGCAGAAAAGTTAAAACAGGAAGGTACTACTCCTCCCCATAATTCTAACTTAAGCCACTCGGGTGCGGGCATCTCGTTGGCGGCTGCTTGGTAGGAGCTAGACTTTTGATGTAGACTCGCCTGTGTACCTGAACGTGTAATACTCGCCGGACGCCCCTCTCCCCCGATCTATAGGTCTATCCGGTCGCCTGTGTGGCCTCTCTTCTCAGCCTGGCCTCTAGACTCCCTACCTGCTGGCCTCGCTGCCCATACTGCCAACCGTACGGTCGTCGCACCGTCGGTAGCGAGGCGAACGCGCAACGTTATACTGTTAGCAACTGAGTAGCTGTGCCTTTGTAAACCTCATGTGAAAGGATTCTAGCCCCGCTGTACTGGAAGGCCAAGCCCGCCGCTGGTACAAATAGTGCTTGGTCAATGTTTCAGAGGAGGTGCAAGCCGATGGAGGGTGGTAGAGAGGTCTGTCTCGAAGAAGAGGTCGAGAAAATGCGGCGGTCGGGGATGTCTACCGGAGAGATCTCGGAGAAGATGGGCGTAGACCCGGCGTGGGTGGAGAGCCTGATCTCAATGTGGGGCCTGGACGACGAGCCTTCCACTGCGGAACGTGAGCCCGAGAGAGAGTGAGCGCGGCGACCCGGAAGGATTCACACGGTTTCCGGGGGCGTAGACCAGGCATGGTAGAGAGCCTGGTTTCGATGCGAGGATGGGCCGACGTAGGTGAGCGGCTCGGTCGATGACCCTACGCTCCTGCGTGGCCAGAACGTCGTGCTTAGGCCACTCCGGGTGGACGACGTCGAGCGTGTGGCCGAGATCCAGGCCGAGCCCGGTGTTGCCCGCTGGTGGGGGCTTCCGGACGAGGCGCAACTGCGTCGACAGGCCGACGGAGTCGGCGATGAGAAGGCGTTTGCGATCGAGACGGACGGCGAGTTCGCGGGGTTGATCCAGTACTACGAGGAGAACGAGCCTGACTTCCGCCACGCCGGAATCGATATCTTTCTCGCCGAGCGCTTTCAAGGGCGGGGCCTGGGAACCGACGCGGTGCGAACGCTCGCGCGCTACCTGATTCACGAGCGTGGACATCACCGGCTCATTATCGACCCAGCGGCCGACAACGCCGAGGCGATTCGAACCTACGAGAAGGTCGGCTTCCGCGCTGTCGGCATTATGCGCGAGTACTGTCGTTCATCGGATGGGACCTGGCGCGATGGCCTGCTCATGGATCTGCTTGCGCGCGAGTTTGATTCAGCATGAATACGCCGCAACAAGAGCCTGAGAGGGCTTGTGGCCGCCTTGCTAGCTTCCCTCGCCGATGCCTCATGCCCGACGCTCAAGGGGGCTGAGGCGAAGGTGGCAGATCGGTCGCCTTCGCCCCGGCTGCGGGCTTCCTAGCCTCGTTTTTGATCTCAGAGCTCTGAGCAGACCTCAGTCGTCCTCGTAGCGCCCTCCCAGGTGCTTGGCCAAGAATTTCTCGGCGGCGGCGTAGAACTTCAGGCGGTTCTCGGGCCTTGCAAAGCCGTGTCCCTCGTCCTCGAAGAGCAGGTACTCGTAGTCTATACCTCTCTCCTCCATCACGGCCACGACCTGCTCCGCTTCCGCCTGCTTTACTCGCGGGTCGTTGGCCCCCTGAGCTATCAACATGGGGATACGTATTCTGTCCACAAAGAACAACGGCGATCGGGACTTCAGAAACTCCTCCTCGGTCTCAGGGTTGCCAACCCGCTGGTAGAAGGTAGCCAGGAACGTGGACCAGTATGGCGGGATGCTATTGATGAGCGTGATAAGGCTGCTCGGCCCCACGATATCCACCGCGCACCGGAACAGATCCGGCGTGAACGTCGCCCCGACGAGCGCTGCATACCCGCCGTAAGATCCGCCATAGATCGCCACCCGGTCGGGATCTGCTATGCCTGCGCCGACGACCCACTCCACAGCATCCACTAGGTCGTCGTGCATCTTCGCGCCCCACTCCTTGTTCCCGGCGTTAAGGAAATCCTTACCGTATCCGGTCGAACCGCGGTAGTTGACCTGCAGGCACGCATATCCCCGGTTAGCGAACCACTGCGCCTCCGGGTTGTATCCCCACGCATCTCGTGCCCACGGCCCACCATGCACGTCGAGCACCATCGGTAGCCCCTCGCGCCTCGCGCCCGGCGGTACGGTAAGGTAACCCTCTATGGTGAGACCGTCGCGGGCGGTGAAGGAGACGGGCTCCATCCGGGCGAGGGCATAATCGTCGAGCGCGGGCCAGGCGTTGAACAGGTGGTTGCCTTCTCCCTGCCTGCGCTTGTACGAGTAATAAGAAGGCCCGCGGTCGTCGGCAGTGAAGGCCACGAGCCAGTTTTCATCAGCCCGGTCGCGGCTCGTAACGGCAAAGTCGCCACGGTCGAGGTTCTCTATGGTCTCAAAGTCATCCCGTATCTTCTCGTCCAGTACGATCCACTCGGCACGGGCTTTCTCTATCGCCACGGCTTCGATTTGGTACGTCTCGGGGTTGACGAGCACATCGCTCACGTCGTAGCGTTCGTCCCCCGCGAGAACGTCACACGCTCCGCTCCTCAGGTCCAGCGAGGCGAGTTGAGCGGCGTTGGCGCCGCGCGAGTCGAGCAGATAGATCCTCGCTCCGTCTCCAGAGAAACCGATCGGGCCGCTGTTGAGGGCGTCCTCCGGTCCCCAGCTCACTAGCGTGCCCCAATCTTCCTCCTCCGTCTCGCGGAAGAGTAGATCGAAGCCACCCTCGGGCGTGGCGGTCATAGCCCCGCGCACCTGAAAGTCCCTATCAGCGATCCACTGCGCTACGTGGCCGGGGTTCTTCGCGACGAGCTCCAAATCCCCCCCGGATATGGAGAGCCGGTAGACGTCGTGGACCTGCGGGTTCTCCTTGTTGAGACCAATGAGCAGCGTATCCGGAAAACGTCTGTTCTTCGCCAAAAGCTGCGCCTGGACTCCCTCGAAGGGTGTCAGATCGCGCGTCTCCCGCGTCTCCGGGTCTGTAGCATAGATACGCCAGTCTTCGTTTCCGCCGACGTCCTGAAGGTAGACGATGTGCTCGTTGTCTTCCGTCCAGAAATAGGTGCGGATGCCGCGCTTGCGGTCCTCCGTGACCGGCTGGTAGTCCTCGTTTCCAACCGGGGAACTGGCCGGTCCAACCCACACGTTCAAGACGCCGTCCCTCGGGGCCAGGTAGGCGAGACGCTTGCCGTCCGGAGAGAGACGCGGCTGGGCCTTCTCGGGGTTGCCAAAGAGGACTTCGCGCGGGATGAGCGTAGGCAAGGACGTATGAAGGTCGGTCATCTCTTCCTCTCTCTGGTAGCGTTGCCGAGAGTTTAGCGCGTTGGATCACCGGGTTCGCTACCCCGGTGAGATCTGCTCTCCTTCCACCGCTACTGTCTTGCCGGACAGGGACGGAGCGCTTCTTGGTTTTGTACGGCGGCGCCATCGTGGCCTTGCGCGAGTTTATAACGCTCGGCGTAACGGACACGCCTGAGTTCACGCACTCGACAGTCGGCCGTTGTCATGTACTGCTTTGGAACCTTTTGTGGCTACTCGGGGGGGCTCCTATTCTGTGCGGCCTGGTAATTCCAGCACAGGCCTCACAACCAGCGCATCAGACTGAGGTGCAGCCTTTTCTAGGCTCTAAGCGGGGCGTAGCTGGAAAAGTCGCCACGGCTACCCTAGTACGTCGTGCATGGAGTAGAGGCCGGGCTCCACGGTAGCGGCGAACCCCGCAGCCCGCATTGCACCGTCGGCAAAAGTGCGTCGCGAGAGGGCGCGGTGGGTCACCTCGACCTCCTCGCCTTCGGAGTAGAAGATCAGGCGGTGTTCTCCGACGACCGCCCCTCCACGCAGTGCGTGTATCCCGATCTCTCCTTCTCTCCGGGGAGCGACGCCCTCCCGTCCGTAAGTTGCAACCTCATCCAGGTTCTGTCCCCGTCCTTCGGCGGCTGCTCGCGCGAGCAGCAGCGCGGTCCCGGAAGGCGCATCCTTCTTGTGACGGTGATGAGCTTCTACGACCTCGATATCATAGCCTGCCAGCTTCCGGGAGAGGTCCCGGACTACCTCGCGTAGGAGGTTGACCCCGACGCTCATGTTCGGGGCGAGGACGATGGGTACGGTTTTTGCCGCCTCTTCAAGTCTCGCGTGTTGCTCTCCAGAGAGGCCGGTGGTGCCGATGACGTGCGGCTTCCCGTAGGAGAGGTGCTCGACGGTCGCCTCGGGCGTGGTGAACTCGATGAGGACCTCTACCTCTTCGGGCGGATCTTCGGTGGCGGCGACACCGATCCTAGGCATGCCGCAAAGCTCGCCCAGGTCCGTGCCTAGAGCGGGGGAGCCGGATGCGTCAGTGCCACCCACGAGCTCGATTCCGTCTGTTTCGAGGGCGGCACGGCAGAGCTCGCGGCCCATGCGACCGGCGGCTCCGATTATGGCGACCCTGGTCAAAGTACCTCTTCGGGGGTGGGGAGGAGGGTGGTGCTTGCCTCCACAACATCCTGAAGCGTGCGCAGGTTCTCGCCGGACATTGAGACGAGGGGGAGACGTACCTCGTCAGAGCAGAGGCCCAGGAGAGAGGCGGCGGCTTTTACGGGGATGGGGTTCGTCTCTATAAAGAGCGCCCTAAAGAGAGGGAGGAGCCGGTAGTGGAGCTCTCGGCCACGCGCGAGGTCGGCGGCGTTGAGCGCCGCCACCATCTCGGAGATGGCAGCGGGGGCGATGTTAGAGGCGACGGAGATGACGCCGCTCCCCCCAAGCGCCATTACCGGGAGCGTCATCGGGTCGTCGCCGGAGAGGATTGCGAACTCTTCGCCCGAGAGATGCCTAATATCGCTCGTCATGTTCATCGAGAGGGTCGACTCCTTGACCCCGACGATGTTCGGCACCTCCGCGAGGCGTGCTAGGGTTGCGGCACTGATCTCGACGCTCGTGCGCCCCGGTATGTTGTAGAGGATCAGGGGCAGAGACGTGCTCTCGGCGATGGTCGCGAAGTGGCGGTAGAGTCCCTCCTGGGTCGGCTTGTTGTAGTACGGGGAGACCTGCAGGGAGCCATCCGCGCCTGCCTCTTCGGCCATCTTCGTGTACTTGATAGCCATATCCGTGCTGTTGGAGCCGGTTCCCGCGACCACGGGCACCCGGCCTGCAGCTACGCGCACCACGGTCTCGATGACGAGCCGATCCTCCTCCTCACTAAGAGTAGGGCTCTCGCCGGTGGTGCCGCAGGGAACGAGTCCGTTTATGCCTTGCTGTATCTGGAACTCGACCAGGGCCTCGAGTGCCTCTTCGTCAACCGCGCCGTTCCTGAACGGGGTGACAAGGGCCGTAAACGCGCCGCTAAACATCTCTCTCCTCCAGTTCGTAGTCCTCATGGAGACGGCGGACCGCCTTCTCCACCCTGTCCGCGGGCAGTACGCACGTCACCTGTATCTCCGAGGTCGAGACCATCCGTATGGGGATGTCCAACTGCCCCAGGGAGTCGAACATTTTCGCCGCGTATCCGGGGCGGTTGAGCATCCCAGTGCCCACGACGCTCACCTTGCCCAACTCCTCCTCCCCTTCGACTTCGCCGCCTAGAGAGGCTGCGATCTCGCCCGCTATTCGACGCGCCTCGGCAAACTCCGCACGCGAGACAGTGAAGGCTACGTCTGAAGCCCCCTCCTTGGGGGCGCTCTCGACAATGACGTCCACCGAGACGCCAGCCTCCGCGAGCGGCGCGAATATACGGCTCATCGTGCCGGGACCGGTCTTTATGCCGGTGAGGGTCACACGCGAGACGTCGAGGTCGTGAACAATCCCGGCTACGGTCTCGCGGGTCTCCAGGCGCTCCATATCTTTGTCCTTCCTAATGATCGTGCCCGGCCCCTCGTTAAACGAGGAGCGGACGTGTATCTCCACGCCGTAGAGCGCCCCGAGCTCGACGGCCCGCGGGTGCATCACCTTGGCTCCGCGCCACGCCATCTCGGCCATCTCGGCGGAGGAGACTTCGGGGATGCGCCGCGCTCCGGGGACTATCCTCGGGTCGGCGGTGTAGACGCCCTCGACGTCCGTGTAGATCTCGCAGCGGTCCGCGTGAAGCGCCGCAGCCAGAGCTACGGCCGTGGTATCCGACCCGCCGCGTCCGAGCGTCATCACGTCGCCTAGAGCGTTCATGCCTTGGAAGCCCGCGACGATGACTATCTGTCCCTCGTCCAAGAGAGCCCGCATCCTCTCCGGCTGTATCTCGGAGATCACGCCAGAGCCGTAGCGGCCGGTGATCTTCATCCCTGCCTGCGGTCCAGTGAGTGAGGTGGCCGGGACTCCCCTATCGTGCAGGGCCATCGCGAGTAGAGCTACAGACTGGCGCTCTCCGGTCGAGAGGAGTTGGTCGATCTCGCGCGGCGAAGGGTCGCGGGCGACCTCGCCCGCGAGCGCGAGAAGTCGATCGGTGGTCTTGCCCATCGCGGAGACGACTACGACGAGGCCCAGCCCCGCCTCGTGAGCCTTCTTCGCCCTCACGGCAACGACCTTTATGTGCTCCGCCGTCGCTACTGAACTGCCGCCGTACTTCTGGACGACGATACTCAAAGATTTACACTCCCGTTCGCTCTTTAGGGGTATTCTATAGCTATCAGAGGCCGTCTTGTTGGCAGGCAGCCCGGATGAGCCGCCGCACGACGTTCGAGCCGCTTCTGGCCCG
>DASQMR010000351.1:0-2805 GCA_035645375.1 Rubrobacteraceae bacterium | reverse complement strand
GAAGCAGCACTTCGAGTACTACAAATCTTACTAGCCACCTTATCAGCACTCCCACACGAAGCCTCCCATACCGAAGATCAACGTCCGTGTGCGTGCATTCTACGACCTAGTGCTAGGTTGTCGAGGCGATGCCCTCGTCCCTACTGTGTATTGGATATGGGTTTCCGAGAAGACCTCTTAGCGGCAATCCGGTGAATAAGGAAAAGAAGAGCCGGGCTGGGCTTTTAGGAGGGGGGTAATATTGCCAGCCCGGTCTGAATCTACGTAGTACTTTAATCCGCCAGGATGTGTTTCTTCTATAGAACATTTGTACTATCGCTTTCCGCTTTCTCTATATGCCTTCTACCCTTCTAATTTCCGAGAACACGCCTTAGCGGCAATTAGGTGAATAGAGCAACGGGCATCCCCTCTCACCCCTTGACGTTTCATTTTTTGTGGGCATTAATCAAGTTACGCCTCGAGACTACCGCTAGGAGCCCGAGATGACCCAGCCAGCTGTCCCCACCGAAGACACCCTGTCCGCGATGCTCCAGGCCGACGCCGTCCCAATGGCGGTCCTGCACGCGCGCTACGGTTCTCTGCTCGAGCTCGTGCGCAAGCTGCTCGGCGTAGTGCCCAACTGCGATCCCTACCTAGAGATCTGGCCGCCGGCCTTCCGCACATACAACGTGATGGTTCCGAACCTCCTCAATCTGCCGTTCATGACGTGGGGTCTGGGCGCCCCGCGCTCGACGGTGGGCCTAGCGATGTACGTGTCGAGCCGCACAGCAGGATGTGCGTACTGTTCCGCCCACTCCTGCTCGTTCGCGCTCAGGCGCGGCGCTACCCTCGAGGAGGTCACCTCGGCTCTCGACGCCGAGCGCACCCTGACTGCAGCTGACCGAGCGGCGGTGCGGGTCGCGCGCGCTCTAGCGGTCGTGCCGGCCTCCGTCGACGACGAGGCTCGCGCCGACCTGCGACGCCAGTTCTCTGAAAAGGACGCGGAGTGGGTAGTACTCGCGATCGCCATGATGGGCTTTCTCAACAAGGCGATGGACGCCCTCGGCGTCCCGCTCGAAGAGCCCGTAGCTTCCGAGGTGAACGGGGTCATCGGACCCTCAGGGTGGAAACCCGGCCAGCACATGAGGACCACCGTCCTCGACGGAGACCCGCCGGGCGCCGACTCCCTCCTGACCCGGTTGAGCGTCGTCCGCTACGCCCCCCAGGCGCTCAAGCTCGACAAGGCGTGGACCCAGGGCGTTCCCGACCGCTGGCCGGCCGTCGGCGAGTTCCTGCGGCGGACGACCGGCTACTCCTTCCCCGTCCTGTCGCACCTCCGGCACAGCCGGGCCATCCGCGCTATCGCCACCATGATCAAGGAGAACCTCAGCGAAAGCGAAAGCGTGATCGGCCTCGACAACAAACTCGCGGCAGGCCTGATCTATGCACATACCATCGGCAATCTCTCACTGGCCCAGGAACTGCGCACGCTCGGCGCTAGGGAGTTGCCTGACTCGCCGACGCAAACTCTGGCGCGCGCGATTTCATCCAGCCCGGCCGCGGTGGATCAGAGCGTGCTCGAGTCATCTCGGGCAATCTCGCCAGCGGGGATCGTCGAATTGGTAACGTTTGTCTCGGTTCTGCAGATGCTGCACCGGCTCTCAAGCTTCTACCCAACGGCCGACTTCGCGCGCCCGGAGAGCGCGTAGGCCAGAGCACGACGTTGTCGCTGATGCGCCAAAGAGGAATCGGTGACGAACAAGCGGTCGAGACCATGGTCGAGATGGTGCGGGGCGCAATGATGCACGACTAGCAACAAAGAGCCGCCCCTTTATTTAGATAACGCCGCTAGGAGGTTGTTGTAGATTCATCTAGCAGGGCCGGATAGGAAGCCCATGCTCTTCTCCGGCCATCTGCTAGGCCCTCTGGGCCTTCTGAGTTTCCGAGAACACACCTTCTCGGACTTCCACTGCATAGCTCCGTTCGTATACACCTATAGTAGCTGGGCTATGTCTTCACATATAGCCTCTCAGGCCATGCATTTTATGTTACAAGTAGTGCAAATGTACCATATCTCCTCCTTTGCCCAGAGAGTATGATGCAATCGTTACGTGGTCAACAGACCGCCACGTGAGGGCGTAGGACCGCTACCTGCCCTCCTTCTAGACCGGGGTCAGCTACCTCTCCTCCAACAACCCTCTGCCTTTCTATGGGCGGGAGCAAGGAGACGCAATCATGTTCACAAAACAAAAGAGGAAGGCGAACCAAATCACGAAACAGCCTACGGTCGACATCTCCCGACGCCCGTTCTTCGCAGTTAGATTCGGAAAGCGAGTAGCAACCACGCAGGATTTTACGTCGCCGCGGGGTGAGTCCTAGCGATAAGAAGGTGTCCATAGTTTTATCCAAGTTCGATTCAGCGAGCCTTATCAATACCGTTCGAAAGAAGGAGATGAATGATGAATGATTTACAGAATACGGCGCAGGAGAGAAGCGTTCTGCGATGGGGTGGTCTGGCCGGCATCCTGGGCGGCATCCTCTTCATTGTCGTCTGGGCTATAGTGGGCTTTGGACCCGTGGGGATCCCACCTGTGGAACCCGCAGAGGAAGTTATGAGGTTTCCCGAGATCAGAACGGCGCGCATAGTAGAGAATGGCCTGTATCTGACCGTCCTCGTCTTGTGGGTTATCCACTTTCTCGCCTTGTATCGCGCTCTCCGGGGGACGAGCCTCGCGCCCGCTCTCTTCGGGAGCGCTCTGGGCATTCTGGGTCTCGTCATGCTCGTGGCAGGCGCTCTCCCGCATGTCGCTACGGATCCGATCTCCG
>DASQMR010000350.1:0-8304 GCA_035645375.1 Rubrobacteraceae bacterium | reverse complement strand
GCTTTTCTCTTGTTTGCCAATCTAAGATGGATTCTTGCGGGTAGAAGCGCAACGCGCATCCCCTAAAAGTACGATTGGCGTTTCCCGAAGGTATGATCTTCGATATACAATTTAAGCACTCGCCGATGCTCAGCTAAAACCCGATTCTTTTATCGTTCCCTGGCTGTGGGTTCTCCTTATCTCTTTCGGCCGGCTCCTCGTCGAGGTACTAGACGCCGCCGAGCAGTAGCTGCGGCTCTACCTCAAGTCCCGCGGCCAGCTTACGGATCGTCGTCGGATAAGCCTTGCGCCTGCCTGTCTCCAACTTGGAGATCGTATCCCGCGCAACCCCGCTCCTCTCCGCTAACTGCTCCTGACTCAGAACCGCTCGCATACGCGCGTCCCGCAAGTGCGGAAGATCCAAACCAAACTCCAATCACCACATAAAACTTGCTAAAACACTACAACAATGCTACTTTGTTAGAGTATAGCCAAGACTAACGGGAGAGGAGACAGGAATGCGACGCGATGATCCATCCATGGTAATCCCTTACGTTACGGAGCAGAGTCCTCGCGGGGAGAGGACGATGGACATCTACTCGCGGTTGTTGGCTGACAGGATCATCTTCCTCGGCACGCCGGTTAACGATCAGGTAGCTAACGTCGTGATGGCGCAGCTTCTGCATCTCGACTCCGAGGACCCCGACCAGGATATCAACATCTACATCAACTCCCCAGGGGGGAGCGTATATGCGGGGATGGCGATCTACGACACCATGCAGTTCGTTAGCTGTGACGTAGCGACGACGGCTTTGGGGATGGCGGCTAGCATGGGGGCGTTTCTGCTTTCGGCCGGGACGAAGGGTAAGCGTAGCGCGCTTCCAAACACGCGCATCCTCCTGCACCAGCCGAACATCGGCGGGGGGCTGGGCGGGCAGGTATCAGATGTCGAGATACACGCCAGAGAACTCATGCGTACCAAACAGCGCTTGAACGAGCTGCTAGCGCAGATGACCGGCCAGCCAGTAGACAAAGTCGAGCGCGACACCGACCGGGACTACATGCTTGGGGCGGAGGCGGCTGTTGAGTACGGTGTGATCGACCGGGTCGTCAACCGTCCGGGATAGGGAGTGCGGGGCTCCAGGCTCAGACGAAGTCGAGGTCCATGTACGACTACATTCACCAGGGTGAGTGCTACCGCTACGGTGTAGGGTGGGCGCGTATACGGATCTACCCGGGCCCGATGTCTGGAGACGCGCCTGTGATCCTGTGCAGCGACCTGCCCGAGGAGCGGGGCGACGAGATGATCGAACGCCTAGCGGCCGAGGTGGTGAGAGACCGTTTCGCCTCTGGCCTGCCAGACCTGCCGCGTCCCGTACTCTGGATCGAACACCGCCCCTCTCGTAGGAGACGCGGCCCGGGACGCTACGCTCTCTTGACCTTCCCGACTTACCGTCCCAGGCACGAAGGAGCAGGCTTCGTCCGGCGCGTTACTCTAGGAGCACCGCAGCGTGAGCCGCTTACGACACGGGAGGTAGAGATCCTAACGGGGTCCGTACACGAGCTCTGAGACCTCTTCCCGGTTAAAGGTAGTTCCCAAGCTGTGACCGTGTCGAGCGCCATATGGACGAAGCCCTCGGATAACCTTCGGCGGGCCGCCTTGGTGTTATGGTTGGCACGAAAGAGCCCCGGTCCGTAGCCGGGGCTGTATCGTTTCCTGCCGTTTGCAGGTGCTTCTTTAGTGAGACGCCCAGGACTCGAACCTGGAATCTAAGGATTAAGAGTCTATGCTGACGCGCTTCTAGGCGCTTCTCAAAGTTGCAGAAACCGCTTAGGTAAGCTATATTGGCAAATTCTACGGTGCTCAACGTTTCTGATCGTCAACCCTGGTTAGTGTCAAAAAGTGTCAGTGAGTATCGTGCTCATTAGAGGTTGTAGAATGATACTAGCGAGAGAGTGCTGAAATGGTTGTGCAGAATGCCAATGCGGACGTGGTTACGTTAAAGGTGACTAAATCAGAAGGGGCTGGTCGGTCCAAAGAGGAAAAGGCAAGGGCGCTATTGTGTTTCTCATCCACACCGCAATCTTCCGAGGGCATGATAACCACAACTAGGCACCAGAGTCGTTAACTAAGTTCTAGTCGCAAGCGAAGTAATTCATACAGGCAACGGTGTTGCTCTGTAGGCTGCTGAGAGCCGGCGTCGAGCTTAGTTTAGTAGAACCTGTGGACCGGCGCACTTCGCCTGTTTAAGGGGTCCTGTCATACAGCCCGCTGAATTCTTATGCGAAGCCCCAAGAGGTTGTATTGGCTATCACGATCCCGACGATCTCCCAACGTTGCAACGAGGGCTTGAGCGCTCTAGCTAGCATGCAGGCGTGGGAATAAAGGTTTCCGAAAAGATCTCTTAGCGGCAACCCGGTGAATAAGGGAAAAGAGAAAGGGCCGGAGCCGAGCGAAGCTAAGACTCCAGCCCATGAAGACGGTTGCGTTATAGGGTGGCTACTTCAGGAGGTCTTTAGCGGCGGCCTTTTTGTCCTTAAGAGTGCCCTTGTCTTGGTCCGCACGCCCCTCGGCCTTTTTGTCCTTGTTCCCTGTGACGGCCCCTGCCGCCTCCTTAGCCCGGCCCTTGGCCTTGTCCATCGCCCCTTCGTTTCTGTCCTTACTGCTGCTCTTCTCTGACACGTGTCGCTCCTTGTCTCGTTCTCGCGTCGTGCAATTCTCTACCCGGTTGTCACGAACCGTACACGCGTCCTGGAGATCCTGACCTTACAGGACCGGGGCGTTCCGCAATTGTGGAATGAGTTTCCGAGTTCACACCTTCGAGGACCTCCACCGCATAGCCCCGGTCGTATACCCTGTCAGATCGTCTTCGCCTATGGCCTCTTAGGGAAATGCATAGTATGGGACAAATGTACTATATCTATTGCTTCCCAACGAAGTTAAGTTACAGATCGTTACAACCTACCGAGTGTTGTGGGAAAAGGGAGAAGCTATGAAAACCGCGTTCGACAAACCGATGTCCGACGAATGGACAAGCCGGGCCCTTGCTCATGCCATATACGGCGGCGCAGACTTCGGGGAATGTACGACGACCGCGGGTCGGGTCGCGATGGGCGACGCCGACAGCTGGTACCGGGAATGGAACGCGACGGCCGACCGGGTCTCCGCGATAGGCGAGGCGAGCGAGGCTAAAGGCCATAAGGTCAGCGCACGTGAAGCCTACCTGCGCGCCTCTAACTACTACCGGACCTCCTATCCGTTCTTCTACGGCGCGCCAGTGGACCCGCGGCTCGTCGACGCCTTCGACAAGGAAGCCGCCGCATTCCGTCGGGCAGCCGCTCTCTTCGAACCGCCGGTCGAACCCGTTGAGATCCCCTACGAAGGTGCGACACTACCCGGCTATTTCTACCGGGTGGACGACTCGAATGAGCGGCGCCCTACTTTGATCGCGACTAACGGCTATGACTCGACCATTCATGAGATGCATTTCGCCCACGCCGTCGCCGCCGTGCGCCGAGGTTACAACTGCCTAACCTTCGACGGACCGGGGCAAGGACGAGCGCTTATCAAGCAAAACCTCCATATGCGAGCGGATTGGGAGAATGTCGTCACGCCGGTGGTGGATTACGCGCTCTCCCGTCCGGAGGTCGATCCGGGACGTATTGCGCTCATCGGCTGGAGCTTCGGTGGTTACCTGGCGCCGCGGGCAGCCTCGGGTGAACATCGTCTGGCTGCCTGCATCGCTGACCCCGGCCAGTGGGACATGCTGGAGGCGATGAAGGGGATGTTCGTTAAATTCTCGGTGCCTCAGGAGATCGTTGACCGCCTCCCCAATGTAGATCCAAAGGCCTTGCAACCGGTCTTCGACGCAGTAGAGAAATCTCCCCAGCTAAACTGGACGCTCAAGCAGCGCAATACTTGGGTTCACGGCTTGGACTCGATGATGGACTTCGTTCGGATCACGCCGCAATACAGCGTTTCGGACCGCGCCGACGAGATACGGTGCCCGACCCTTATAACCTGGGCGGAGAACGACCCGGTCGCGGGCGACGCCGAAAAACTCTACGAGGCCCTCACCAGTCAAAAGATGCTGCTACGGTTCACCAATGAAGAGGGCGCCGGAGATCACTGCGAGATGAGCGCACGCACGCTCTTCCACCAGCGTGCATTCGATTGGCTCGACGAGATGTTGAGGAGTCCCGCGATAGCCCGTAAGTATGCCTAACCAGCTATGGTTGTGTGGTTGATTGATAGACCCCTAGCCCTTAGAGCACAACCTCAGGGCTCTGGAATCCTACTTTTTGCTCGGGTCTATGCGACCGGGGCTAGGCTGAGTTTCCGAGAATTTTTAACACCGGAAGCTAGGTTTCCGAGAACACGCCTTAGCGAGACTGTCTGGAAAATGCGTAGCGGGCGTGATGGTGGCCTACGCTTTGCACTATGGAGAGCAGAAGATACCCTACGGATCTGTCCGACACCGAATGGCGTTGCATCCGCCCGCATCTTCCCAAGCCCACGGGACAAGGACGCCCTAGGCTGCACGGCTTGCGAGCGATCCTCGACGCTGTCTTCTACGTACTCAAAAGCGGTTGTCCTTGGCGCATGCTGCCGAGAGACTTCCCACCGTGGAAGACCGTCTACGACTGGTTCAGGAGGTGGCGCATCGACGGCACCTTCGAGCGCCTGAACGCAGAGCTGCGCGAGCTTCTACGGTGTCGCCTTGGCAGGAACCCCAACCCCAGCGCAGGTATTGTGGATTCTCAGTCGGTCAAGACCACGGGAGTAGGAGGCACAGAGCGTGGCTTCGACCCCGCCAAGCAGGTGGAAGGTAGAAAACGCCATCTGCTGGTGGACACTGAGGGACTAGTGCTCGAGGTGCGGGTCCACAGCGCAAAGGTTCCAGACCAAGACGGCATCAGGCTACTGTTGGACCCGGTGCGCAAGCGCCTTCCTCGTCTTTCTCATCTATGGGTCGATGCCGGCTACCAAGGGAGGGGCAGGAGGTGGGCTGAGGAGGTATTGGGATTGAGTGTGGAGGTTGTGCGCAAGCCTAAAAAGCCGCTCCCAGAGGAGGTGGCAAAGCGCTGGGCTGAGGAGTGGGCCAAAGAGGGCAAGGAGGTGGACTGGCAGGGGTTGATGCCGCCGAGGGGTTTCCGGGTGTTGCCGAGGAGGTGGGTTGTGGAGCGCACCTTCGCGTGGATCTCCCACAACCGGAGAATGGCCAAAGATTACGAGAGGTTGTGTGCAACCGGAGAGACCTTTGTTTACGCGGCGATGACGCGACTGATGGTGAGACGATTGGCCCGTGCGTAGGAGTTTCCAGACAGTCTCTAGCGGCAACACTTTGGACCGAGGCAACTAGGCAGCCCTCTACCTACACTCTGTAGGCGCAGGCTCCTTATATAGTATTGACAATTTCGTTATTTGCGGTCAATTTCGAAGTAGTACATCAACCCAAACGGGGAGAATTTTCTATGCCCTCTTCGGCCTTATCTGGTGAGGCGTGCTAACCGCCTTAGCAGATCACGGCTTTAAGTACTTCAATCTGCTCGTAATTATGCCTGCCACATTTAGAAGGAGGTAGCGGTGATCGATCTAATCAACCCAGAAGACCAGGTAGACCTGGACTTTACCCGTGCCCGGAGGCGGGCTCGGCTAAGCAGCTTGAAAACACTCTTACTTAGGCAGGGTGCTAGACACACCCTCCTCTCCTCCGACGAAGTTCTTCGGCAGAGCGTTTTGGGCAGTGGAAGTATGTATCGGGGCAGGAGGACGGTTGAGGTATCGAGGATAGTAGGTAGCGTAGGTAAGCACGAGCAGTTTGACCAGAATTTTATGCCCTTGTCCAAGGCTTCTCCGGAGAGGTGGAAGCGGATCGACAAAGCTTTTCGAGTTGGGCAGGAGTTACCCCCGGTGAGCCTATTAGAGATAGATGAGGAATACTTTGTGGATGACGGCAACAACCGCGTGAGTGTGGCCCGCTTCCATAGGGTCGAGTGGATCGACGCCGAAGTAATCGAACCTGCATCTACGCACCTCCTACATATTCTGCATCATACAAGCACTTAGCCTGGTTCTCTTCAAAAAAGGGTGTCTACGGGGGTTGTGAAGGAATAGGCCCTCCTGTGTAAGGGTAGGGAGAAACACTAACACCGGAGGAATCCCGACGATCTATGAAACCGGGGTCATGACATCCTGGCTCTTCTTGTGTTCATACAACCATCCAATCTCTGAGAATTTCTAACATCGCAAGCTAGGGTGGCCGAAAAGACCTCTTCTAGGCAGCTGGGGGAATAGGATGCGCAAGCAACGATAAGTAACATCCCACGCAACGGCAAGTATGGGTACTTGCCCTATTCCCTAGCTACCACAAACGCGTCATAGTCATGGTGTACATACGGGAGCGGGCCGTCTCTAGTCCTTTCCCACCCACTAAGAAAGGACTAAAAAACCATGACGAGAGGAAGCAAGGAGTACGAAGAGAGAACAGACGCGAAACGTTCGCCGGAGCAGCCGGAGAGCTACGTGTTGCGTGGAGGGCAGGCCGGAGCGGCACGGTTGCGCCTCATCAACCGGGTCAAGTGGCCCACAACCGAGCGACTGCTGGGCACCGCCGGCTTACGAGCCGGGATGCGCGCTTTGGATCTGGGCTGCGGCGGCGGCGCCGTAACTCTGAAGATGGCCGCCCTTGTCGGATCAGAGGGGGAGGTCATGGGTATCGACCTTGACCCGTCGATCTTACGGCTGGCCCAACAGGAAGCCGATGGCTCAAAGCTGCCGGTGACCTTCCGCCACCTGGAGGCCGAGGAGCTGAACGAGGAGGCGTCTTACGATTTCGCGTACGCCCGCTACCTAATGTCGCACCTGCGGCACCCAGAGAGGGCCTTGGAGTCCATGGTGCGGGCGCTGCGACCCGAAGGCTTGCTGGCCGTCGAGGACGTCTTCTTCCCCGGCCACGTCTGTTATCCATCCAACGCCGCCTTCGACCGGTATTTGGAGCTCTACCAAGCCGTGGTGCGCGCCAAAGGCGCAGACCCGGCGATCGGTCCGCGCTTGATGGGCATGGCGTTGGACGCCGGGCTGGTCGACGTGCAGGTCGAGCTGATCGTGCCCACCTTTCGCGAGGGCGAGGGCAAGCGGGTTGCGCAGGTGACGATGGAGCACATTCGGGAGGCAGTGTTGGGCGTGGAGCTGGCAACCAGCACCGAAGTCGACACTGTCGTCACCGGCCTGAAGGCATTTGCGGATGACGAGCGGACGCTAATGAGCATAGCGCCCACGTTCCAGGTCTGGGGCCGGAAAGCGCTCGCGTGAGAACCATCTCCCCCCGTCGCCCTCGATACGAAGGCCGGCAAGGTCTGCTGCGCAGCCTGGTCCGATAGTGTGTGGAGGGCCGGGGTCTAACAGCCCCGGAATCTTGATACCGAAAAGGAAGGAGAAGCTTGCAGTTCGAGGCAGACGGTAAGCCAAAGACGTTAACTCGGCGAGATCTTCTCAAGTTGACCGGAGCGGTGCCCATAGGGTTAGCCTTATCCGGTTGCAGCGTGGCTTCGCAAGAGTCTGGTGCGGAGGAGCAGCCTGGTTCGGAACCGAGGCATCTCTACACTAAGGACAAGGTTCCCGATCCGGAGAACGTGACGTTTTTGGTGCAGTCCGGTAAGGCTCCCACCAAATTAGTCGGCCACTACTAGTACAACACTGATACCGTGGAGGCCGGGAGAAAGAACCCTGCCATAGTCGAGTTCCTCCCGTATCGGCGTTGCGACGGGACTATGGCTACGGATAGCAAGATGCATCCCTAGTTCGCCTACAACGACTACCTGTCCTTCCGAATCGATATACAAAGCAAGGGTGACTCCGAGGGGTCATCACCAACGAGTACACCGACGAGAAACTCCTGTACTGTACACAAGTGATCGAGCAGATATCCGCACATCCCTACTGTGACGGCAATGTCGGAATGATGGCAAATCGTAGAGCGCGATAAACTCCTTCGCACTACAAATAACGTAGTTAAAACTAGTTGCTAATTACTCACTTATCTAGTGTTTGAATTGCATCTAGATGTGGTATGAACATAGTGAGCAGCAGGACTTAATACTGATTTATCGAGAAGACCCCTTGCAGGGGCGGCTCATGAGCGAAAGGTTTTCGGTATGGCACAACAAGTATCAGATCGGCAGTTGGTGGGGAAGACTCGCAAGGAAACTGCCGCCGAGACGCCGGAGCTTTTGGCGAAGTACTTGAACCACATTGGGCAGGGCAAGCTTCTGACCTACCAGGAGGAGATAGACCTCTCAAAGAAGGCTAAGTCCGGTGACAAG
>DASQMR010000349.1:0-2284 GCA_035645375.1 Rubrobacteraceae bacterium | reverse complement strand
TCTTCACTTATCCTGTGTGGCTCCAGTTCGAAGATGAGGGCACCGCCGTGTCTATGAACAACCCCGTCGAAACCAGCTCTCTGATTGTCGCGGAACTCTACACGAACAGGATTAACAACAGCAACGTTCCTGAGGCCCAACGCTTCACGGAGATGCTTCGTACACTCATCATCTACGAATTGCATCAGAGGCTGCTGGAGCAGGTTTTGAGCATCGACGCCAAGTACATCGAGTGCGTTGATACTAACCTGGGTGATGGCCAGATCCGATTCTCTTAGGTTAAGTAGTACCCCATGAGGTTGTATGGCTCCGGGTACATGTATCGGTTCCCGCTCGCATTCTGTCGGGTCCACGGCCCTGGCTACCGGTTCTCCGTCAGCCACTCTGCACGCCCTCCTCCGAAGAGCCAGTAGTCCAGCGAGGCGAACGTCTCGCACGCAGACGTGACGAGCTGCTCTTCCTCGGTTCTCCCGTGCTTGGAGCAGTGAGAGCTTAGCATGTCCCGAAAAGATTGCCACATCAGCCCAACGTCGTCCCCGTAGCTGTGGAAGAATGCGCACCCTCTATCCTCGTCAAGGGCAAGGTTCTTCTTCAGGTGCCGGCCAATAATCCGACCGCCTAGGGTTGCCCCTTCTAGCACGTACAAACAGCCGAGGGCCTCGGTGATGCTATTGACCTGGGGCAAGCGCTTGCACTGTGGCAACTGGCTGAGTTGAGGCTGGGTTACCTTCAGCCAGAGCAGGTCCCTTGCCAGGAGAGGAGCTTTTTGCCGCCGTCCAAGATCGACGGGTAGATCGTGCCAGTCAGGGAGCACGGCGATCCGCTCCTCAAGAGGCTTGTAGAATCCGAATAGCTTCTGGAGCAGGGCTATATAGGTATGGATAGATATAGTGCCCAGCAGAGGGGCCATCTTACGTTCCAGCGCATCATGATAAATTCTGATCCCCTGCTTTAAAGTCAGCAAACGGTCCACTTTCTTTGCCGACGTTGCCTAGTGTCAATCGACGAGGAAACGCCAAGCTCCTTTCCGAGCCTTGCCACCTGGCTACTTCTGAACTCTCGGATAAGTTCCGCTATTTGCTGCTGCCGCTGCTCTAGCACCACTGTTCGTTCTTGCTGATTCGTATTCTAAAGTGGTCTTGATTCGAAACACGCAAATCCCTTCACCACCTACTCACAACGGTAACAGGAGCCGCATACCGACACAAGGGACGAATGGGAACCAATATCAGGGCCTCAAGGCTTGGCTGAAGCAGGCAGAGTCTGGGGAACGATCACTTTTGCCAGTGCGTTCGATTCGAACTTATGCCAGATAGGTATCGGCCTGGGCTTAGATAAAAAAAGCTAGAGTCGCTTGTAGACGCAAGTTACCGTTGGTCTAGGAGGCCGCGAGTCCATGACAGCTATCCGATACTATTCTTTAAGGGGATAATTGTTAAAGCTCCTAACGAGTTTACCCAGAATCTGCGCTTACTCTATGTATTGTCTGTAAATCATGGAGTTTTAAAGAGCTGCCGGACTAGGAGTCGAACCTACACTAACTGATCCAGAGTCAGCCTCGGTACGTTCACAGCTGTTGCTAGCTGCTTCAAAAACCGCCTGGGTAAGACAGATTTTCGCTCGTAGCCCTGCTCATCGTTCACCGTTATTTATAGTGGGTTGGTGTACTAATTGGTGTAGTTTGCGGACCAAGAGCGACGTAGGGCAGGTCAACGCCTTATACACTAGATGAACCGAGATTCCGAGAAGGCGACTACTAGGATGCTCGGCCCTGTCCGATGTTACAGCATATACGCCCCAGTCACATACTCCTGTAGGATTGGTGGATAGGGGCGTCCGATAAGTATTTTGTGGGAGTCAGGGCGAAGGTGCCTTGGCCCATCGGACCAGGGCTATGCCCAAAGGAGCGGGCCGGAGCCCCGAAGCACCCCGGCCTCCTCCCGATACCGTTTAGGGGGTGTCTGCTTCTTAGGCGGGGGCGACGTTCTCTGCCTGCATGCCCTTCTTGCCCTGGGTAGCCTCGTAGGAGACCTTGGCGCCTTCTTCGAGGGACTTGAACCCGCTGCCTGCTATCCCGCTGTGGTGCACGAAGAGGTCCTCGCCTCCGTCGTCGGGCTGGATAAAGCCGTAGCCCTTCTCGTCGTTGAACCACTTGACCGTTCCTTGGGGCATGTTCCGAAGCCCGCCTTTCTTTTCTTGGGGTAACTCCCGCCTTCGACTGCGGCGGCAATATATCAGGATTGTGGGAGGGCGGCCTCGTAGGACTCCGGCTCGGTCGGGTACG
>DASQMR010000348.1:0-2083 GCA_035645375.1 Rubrobacteraceae bacterium | reverse complement strand
ACGCAGGATGTAGCGCATCAAGCCGCTGCAACTGAAGGCGTCTGGACCATCCATACCGTACACGAACGGTGCGCCCAACTGCGCCTCCCCTACGCTTACTGCCTCACCTCCCGTTACTCCTCCTAACTGAGCGTTCGCCACCACAGCTAGCGAGAGGACGAGAACAACAACAATACTTACAAGAATCTTCGGTCTAACCTTCAAAGACATACGTCCGGGCTCCTTCCTGAATGGCATGTCGCATCACTAGCAAGGGATCAGAACGCCCCCCCCCTCCAACGGCTCGGCATCCTAGGGAAGGCGCCTGCAGCGGGCAACCCCTCCGCTCTCGCCAAACGAAGCTCAATATCGAGAACTTAGCTTAGGTCTGAGACATGCTCGTATATTCGCTCAAACGGTTTTCTTAAAAAAAGTTAACATTTGCAATACGAGCGCAAGCTTTGCTTGACACGACCGGCGCTTTCGAAGAAGGCTGAGTGGCACGGGTTGAGCCATGGGGCGCATCATGTTCCGCGCCGCTGTAGCTTTCGCGAGAGGAGGAGATAGGCTTGCTAGAGGTTCGAGCGACGGATCTGTGAAGCGTTAAGTTGAGGCGCTGGTGTGACGCCTTCCGGGTTGGTGAGGATCAAGGACGTAAATGGCCTGCTTCAACCGGGTTCTATGCGCGCAAGCCGTGACTTCGAGGGTGGGAGGCGGCGTGGTAGAATCGACGCACGATGGAAAGAGTGCGGAAGACTAACGAGGAATGGCGCGAGGAGCTCACCCCTGAGCAGTACAGGGTTGCCCGGGAGCACGGCACCGAGCGAGCTTTTACAGGGGAGTACTGGGACCTTAAAGACAAAGGTACCTACCGCTGCGTCGGGTGCGGCACGCCCCTGTTTAGCTCTGAGGCGAAGTATGACTCCGGTACAGGCTGGCCGAGCTTTTGGGAGCCGGTAGACGAGCGAAACGTGGAGACTGAGGAGGACAGAAGCTTTTTCTTCATGCGGCGTACCGAGGTTCACTGCGCGGTGTGCGGCGCCCATCAGGGCCACGTCTTCAACGACGGTCCCGAGCCTACGGGTCTGCGTTACTGCATTAACTCTGCCTCTCTTAACTTCGAAGGGAACAACCGCTCGGAGTAGCGGGTAGCCCTTCAATCCGGCAATTCGCGCGCTATTTGAAGCTTTCGAAGTTCATAGGAGCATAACAGGGTGATCTTGCTTGGCGCGACCTGATCTCACGGCGAAGAACGTAAACAGGAAGAGATAATCTAACAAAGACCGTTTGTAGGCCGTACCGTGCTACCTGCATTCTGCGTAACAGCCCCGATAGTGGGGGCGCCGAGTGCTGAAGCGCTAGTAAGTCTGCAGATTGCTTGTCCAGGTATGTGAGCGCGTAGATTACCCTTAAGTGTGGCCCTCCGGCGACTCTCAAACGTTTTCTCGACGGCCGATCCGAACGCCTCTTCTCTTGCGGTGGATGCTCAAGTATGCAAAACGGTCTGATGTACCCAGAATCGAGCGCCTCGCGCCCTTGGGGACGAACACCAAAGTACCTGTCGACAAGGCGTAAACTTTCCCCTCGACGACGACCTTTCCTTCACCCGATATGCCCAGGATCACTACATCGACCTCGTCGTTTAGGTGTTCCTCGACGCCTGACCCAACCGAGAACCGTACCAGGTTCGCGTTTAGATCCTCACTCTCCGTCAACCTCCAGATTGAGCCTGCCGAGTTTCCGGCCTGTATAACTTTACAGTTAAGATCCGCTACTACCGTACTCACCACGCCCTCCTCGCTAGATTTCCTAACTTTACACAACAAGAGCCTTCGCTTGCTGAGCCTGCGGCATGGAAAGTATCGCTGAAGTAAGCTGGTGTAGCGGATCACGGAGAGGGCCGAAGAGACCAGGCACTTTGCTGAGCAGCGAAGGGTGCTAGGGAAAGGGGCTTTAGGCTGAATCTCTTGCTAAGCACGACGGTAGGAGCGGCTGCCACAAAGGGTTAGAAGGACTAATCACGCTTACAGGCCGGACGAATTAAATGCTTGTAGGACTATTCGTTATTAGCTGTTAGTGTCTAACCTAGCGAGGAGGCTGCCAG
>DASQMR010000347.1:0-2307 GCA_035645375.1 Rubrobacteraceae bacterium | reverse complement strand
TGCCGCCGAATCGAACGGACGCGGCGGCGCCCCGGGCAGGCGGTCGAGGTTCGTCCGCGGCACACCGGCGAGGCCGTCCAACGCAAGCGGGGCGATCACGTCGACCTCGTGCCCGGCTTCCCGGAGGAGACGGGCCGAGATCAGACCGTCTCCTCCGTTGTTGCCCGGCCCGACCACGATGCGGATAGGTCCCCCTCTGGCGACCTCGGCTGCGGCCGCCGCCAGCCCCGCTCCGGCCTTCTCGGCAAGTTCTAATTCCAGGATGCCGCGCCGCTCCATCGCGAAGTGGTCCGCTGCCCGCATCTCGTCCGGGTCGTAGAGTCCGTCGAGCCATCCGGGTAGGGAAGCCCGTGTCCGCTCTTCTTGCATGTCTCTACCCTTTCTGGAGCGACGTATGTTGGACGCAGCCTAATATATGATATTTGAGGAGTCGCGTGCGGGCGCTGTCCGGCGGGCCAAGCGCGCCCGGAAGAACCGGTTGATCCCTAACCTCCGCACCTGCGCCGCGTAGCGTCACGACCATAACCTGATAAATTTACGCTCGCTCTCCTCCGAAAGCTACGTCAGCATCACCCCTGGCCATGCACCAGATTTTCCATTGTACCCACGTCGACCTGTCCACGTTTGACAACTACGGCGAGCTCGCTGCCGTTAGGCGGAAAACACAGTGAAACATCGCTTTGCCCGAGACATGAACCAGAACGGTTTACTACTACGTCGAATAGCGATTCGAGTAAGAACCACGTTGGCGTATTACTGGTATACAAAAGGCCTCACGAATACTCTAGCTACTTTAGGGCTCAGGCGTTTTGTCTGCAAACCACAATTCTTAGAATGGAGCCGAGGAAATTCGAACCCCTGGCCTCCGTCGTGCAAAGGCAGAGGTCTACGGAGATGAGGCCGTAGGAGCCAATACCACAGAACGCAGAGAGCAGGAGCCGATAACAGCTGGGATTAGTAGCGGATTAAGGGAATTGACGGGAGCGCTGACGGGGGCAGTATGCCACCACAACACACCACATCACGCCTGAACCCGGTAAGAATAGGGCTTCTCGCACCTCATTACACCTCATCACACCCCAGGAATCGGCCTACGAGTCAGAAGGTCGCAGGTTCGAGTCCTGCCGAGCGTGCCCCGTAAATACCGTGATTTGCATGTAAAACTCAAGACTGCAAAAGACCACCACTGACGAGGCTCATGGCCTGGATGTTGGAGACCTTTACCGGGATGGTCTGCTAAAGCCCGTTTACTGGTTCTCTTCACGCTGGTTGCGGGATGACAGGGAGACCGGCTCCATACGTGGCTTCGTCTACGGAGACCGGTTGGTACTCTCCTACCGTCACCGTAGTGGGGGCTATGCGACGAGTGGGAGGACGTAAAGGAACCGGTGACCTTAGAGTGGATGCCGTGCAATTTCGGGGGCGGGCATCCCTGGTTTATCTGCCCGGGAGCCGGATGTGGCCGGAGGGTAGCGGTCTTATATGGGCCGGGGTAATGTTTTCTACGCCGACACTGCTACGATCTCCGTTATGAGAGCCAGCGCGAAGATAAGAAGGACCGGGCCTTGAGGAAAGCGCGGAAGATTGGGATACGCCTCGGGGGCAGTGCCAATATGCTGGAGCCGTTCCCCGAGAGGCCTAAAGGGGTGCACACCACGACACTTATATGAGGCTGTTCTGGGAGCATTACGAAGCCGATATGGAGCAGCTCACTGGCATGCGCCAGTGACTAGACAAGCTACAGCGGCAGGTCGGGTAAGGGAAGTTCGTTCGGCAGTTTTAGGGGAAGCAGTGTCGGTAGGATAGTAAGCTTCGCTAGCGAAGCTTGAAGAATGGCACCTAGTGAGGCGACCGCCGATCAGCACCACCGCGTCAAGGCGTGTGCTTCTCTTTGCGGGCAAGGTTAGACGGGCCAAACACGACGACTATAGCTACAGCCCAGATTATGAACAGCGCATCTATGGTGGCGGTGGTAAGCCCTCCTGCTCCACCAGAGGCGGCCCAGAAGTTGTAACCCCCGTGAAATAGGGCAGCCATCAGTATACTTCCGCGCGTGCTGTTGTATATAAACGTCAGCACGATCGCTAGCGCTAAGAAGCCGTGCGCAGCTAGTGGTAGTATCGAGAAGCCAAGCTCCATATAGGCGCCATAGTACAAGAACCGGGGCAGGTGCCAGCCTACCCAGAACAAGGTGACGATGAGGGTGGCAGACAATGCGCTCATGTTGCTCTGAAGCTTGGGTAGGGCATACCCGCGCCAACCGCTCTCTTCTCCGATCCCGGCAGTAAGTATCCAGAAGACCCAGGC
>DASQMR010000346.1:0-4502 GCA_035645375.1 Rubrobacteraceae bacterium | reverse complement strand
GTGCTCTCAAAGAGCAGCGCCGAACATAGAGCACCCTTGTGCTCGTAGCGCCGGTACAGAGTCCCCTGCCCCACGCCCGCCGCGCGCCCGATCTCATGCATGCTCACCGAATCCACGCCTCGCTCCTCGAAGAGCTCCCTGGCCGTATCGAGAACCCGCCGCCTGGACTCCGCCGCATCCCGCCTCTCACCGTGAGGCAACATCCCGAAATCCAATACCGGGATCTCGTATCGTCCCTCGCCGTCCCCAGCTTCTCTAACCATCTTTACACCTTGTCACTAACATCTTGAAAAGCGGACATTTGTCCATTAACATCTTCCCAGGCGGACTATTGTCCGCTTCTGATTCTAGCAGATACGTTTTATATGCAGAGGAGCGAGGGTTGGTTACTGCGAGTACCGGCAGGGGTAGGACGACGTTAGCGGCGGCGGGTTTGATCCTTGTGTTGTTTCTAGTATCCCTAGGGGCGATAAGCAACGGTTTCCTTTTCGTCCTCGTAGCTAGCGTCTTCGCCGTCGCAGCCGCCGTCCTCATGGAAAACCTCCACCTGACGGAGAAGCCGACCGCCCACAACCCGCCTGAGAACCTCGCCGACGAAGTAGCAGTGGGCATCTCCACCGGCACCTCCACGAGCCTCCCTCGCGAGCCTCGCCAGAACCCAACGGGAGAGCCCGGCAGGTAAGAAGACTCAAAGCGGTCCGCGAAGCGGGAGAAAGGTAGGAGCAGCATGAGAATAGTGATCTTCGGAGCGACGGGGAAGACAGGGCATCACCTCGTAGCACAGGCCCTGTCCGCGGGGCACGAGGTCAGGGCGTTCGTCCGGGACGCATCAAGGCTGCCCATGCGACACGAACGTCTGCAAATCGTCGAGGGCGACGTGCTGGACACTACGTCAGTCGAGCAAGCCGTCTCTAACGTGGATGCGGTCTTGAGCGCCCTGGGGCACACGAAGACTTCTACAAACGACGTGCAGAAGGTGGGAACGGAGAACATCGTTGGGGCGATGAAGAAGAGTGATGTGAGGCGCCTCATCAGCCTTACGGGTGCAGGTGTCAGGGACGAGCAGGACGAGCCAAAGCTCGTCGACAAGTTGTTCGGGCTGCTCCTCAAGCTTTTGCAGCCCGCCATACTCAAAGACGCCGAGCGACACACGCAGGTCATAAAGGCTAGCGGCCTCGACTGGGTGATCGTGCGTGCGCCGCGGCTTACGGACGGGCCAAGGACCGGCGAGTACCGCGTTGGTTACGTTGGCAAGAGCAGCGGCACGAAGACCTCACGTGAAGACGTCGCAGGCTTCATACTCCAACAGTTGACTGATGATGAGTACCTGCACCAACAGCCCATGATCAGCTACTAGCGACGGGAGAATAAGGTGAAAGCCATAGCCATTCACGAACCAGGCGGTCCCGAGGTCCAGCGTCTCGAAGAGGTAGAGACGCTGGAGCCGGGCGCGGGAGGGATCCTGATCCGGGTCAAGAGCGCCGGCGCCAACTACGCAGACAATGCTGTAAGGCAGGGCAAAATGTTCGGTCCACGGAGGGGGACATTCCGGGTCATGCCTGGCCTTGAGGTCGCCGGAACCGTAGTGACCCTAGGAGAAGGTATAGACCGGTGAGCGCGACGAGCAACAACGGGCAACCGCCGGTCGAAGGCGCAGAGCCGCCCGAAGCGCTGGGGAGGGTCGTCAACCCCGTGATAAAGGTGCTGCTTCGCTCACCGCTGCACCGGGCGTTCAGTAGGCACCTGATGCTACTCGCCTTCAGGGGCCGCAAGAGCGGTAAGATGTATGAGGTCGTCGTAGGGCGTCACGAGGTGGACGGCGCCCTCTTGGTGCCCACGGGGACCACGGGGAGGCTATGGCGACTGAACTTCCGCGGTGGGACAACGACCGAGATCACGCTCGGGGGTGTTCGCCGGCGAGGATGGGGCGAGCTAATCGAGGAGCCGAATGAGGTCGCACGCATCCACCAACTACTCTTGGACAGGATTGGCCTCAAGAACGCGAGGCGGCTGGGCTTGAGGGTGAATGTGAATCGCGAGCCGACTGACGATGAACTGAAGGTCCCTCTCACCGGCCGAGGGGTGATACGTATCGAACTCAACTAGGAGGCGTGGGTCCTGCAGGTCGAGCTAGGGAACGGCTGTAGCCTCTATTCATCGAGCTACTGAGAAGACGTTTTCTCGGAAACCTGTATTCACTCTCTCGTATCCTCACTCACTAAGGCCCGGGCGGTCACCCCCCTACAGTTGGACCTACATTAGGAACAGGGCGGCGACGAGCAGCAAGATGCCGACCGTCGCAACGTTCCAAACGAGTGAACGGACCACTGGGACCCCGGCGGCATAGAGCAGCGCGTACGCTAGGCGGGCCCAGAAGTAAAGCTGCGCCCCCAAGGCGGTGAGCGCGTTGTGTGTATCTGTCACGTGCGCCGCGAGGACAACAGCGGCGAACAATGGGAAGGTCTCCAAGAAGTTGCGGAGCGCCCGATCTAAGCGTCCAGCCACGCCCTGCAGTGGTGGCACCTTCTCGTCTCGGGAGCTAGCCGTCCACTGGTAGCCGCGTTGCAGGCTTGCAGCGTGAGACGCCGCGACGATCTGAACGATGCCCAGCACGACGCTGAGTGTCAACATCTTCAACTCGACAGTCACAAGCGACCTCCTCATGAGAAGGCTAGCAGAGGCTAAGAACTTTCGAGAACGCTTGCCTGGGCTTATTCAATAGATTGCCGCTAAGAGGTCTTCTTGGGAACTCAGTTGTCTACAATAAGGTCTCCTTGAGAACTCGATAGCTGCCCGATCTGCACACTCGCCTTGCACGCGCTCTTAGGAGGGGGCATGGTATCCGTATGGAAGAACACCTCCAACAACGACTCTGTTTTGAAGAAGAGCAACGCTTCCCTCTATGGATAAAGGCTTTAGTGCTACTGCCCGTCGTTGCACTCGGTTATCCTGCTATCGTGATGTGGTTTAGTAGTGAGGCGAATCTTGGTCTCGGGGTTCGGGTGTTGTTCACCATGCCCGCCTTAGTCACTCTTGTCATTGCGGCGTTGACCTTCACAACGAAGCTGGTCACCAAGCTCGATTCGAGTGATCTCCGCCTCCGGATCTATCCTGTAAAGTGGAATTTGATGCCCCGCCGAATGGCGCACAAAGACATAGCCCTTAGCGACATCCGCCAATGGGAGGTACGTACCTATAATTCACTGCGTAGCCGCGAATACTGGGGATGGAACTTTTGGGGCCTGAGCGTAGCGAAGGGCGGTCGGTACCTTTACGCGATAAGGCCTAGCGGCCTCTTTAGCGTACGTGGGGTGCAACTTCGGCTATCTAGTGGCGAGAGGGTGCTTGTCGGGTCGGAGCGTCCCGGAGAGTTAGAGGATGCTATCACCATGGCTAAGAGCGCAAGCCCGTAACCATTGTGTTTGCTAGAAGTGCTTGCGCTAAGAGGTCTGGGTTGCCTCTATGCACCAGGTTGCCGCTAAGAGGTCTTCTCGGAAACCTAGCTTCCGGTTGGCATGTTCTCGGAAACCGGCTTCCGATGTTGGCAATACTGGACAACACGTAATCAAGCTTTAGGCGCAAGCTTTCCTACAGATTATCTTGACGATTCCAAGG
The DNA here is from genome assembly GCA_035645375.1 of Rubrobacteraceae bacterium. Classification (GTDB taxonomy): domain Bacteria; phylum Actinomycetota; class Rubrobacteria; order Rubrobacterales; family Rubrobacteraceae; genus Rubrobacter_F. Next base: position 887 of record DASQMR010000346.1, on the reverse strand, counting down.
CCGCCCGCGATGATCCCGCGCGTACGTGTAGGCAGTGTAAGCCGAGATAACGTGGCAGATCCAGCCGAGCAAGCCACCTGTACCGATCCATAGGCCCGGTGTGATGATGAGCTACAGAATGCCGGCTAGGAAGCGTCCGTTGTAGAACTGTCCGATTCCGGGGATGATCGCGCTTAGAACTGCGGCTACTCCAGGCTCGCGCATCGTTACGCCTTACCTCCTGTACGTCTCTGGCATAAAGATTGTACCCAGAAGCTAAACATATAACGAGCCCAAGAGAAGAAGAGCCGGACGCCTCTCTCCCCCGGTCGCGTAGGGGGAATAGGACCGGATGAGAGTCCGATTCCTTAATTTCTCGGAAACCGGATTGCCGCTAAGCCGATTTCTCGGAAGCTCAGAGGGTTAGAGGGCATGAAAAGAGCCGGGGCTGCTTAGAGACCCCGGCTCCTCTCCCAATAAGGGCGATCGTCCTTACTAATTCTGCCCCGGAGGTGCCTTCCCTGCTGGGTTCACGTTCGTGACGGTAATAGCCTCACCCTGTCCCTGGGTTGGTTTGCCAGCCGGGTTCGTACGCTGTTCCGTAATCGCAGCGAATGCCGTTGAGGTCGCCATCACCACCATAACCAAGGCTACTGTCAGAACCAGAAGTATGCGCTTCATCGTTTCACCTCCTTTCCTCTACTCTCCCTTTCCCCAAAACAAAACCGGCCACTGGATTTATTGATCCGAAGTAGCCGGTTGCACCACTGGCTCCATTCGCCCCAGGTACCCATATCTACAGGGCGAAGTTCTTAGCCGCTACTCTTTAGCTTCTACTAATAGCAGCCTAGTTTTGCAGCGCGGCTTCCACCTAAGGCCGCGTTACTGAGACAATGACCGAAAGTAGC
>DASQMR010000345.1:0-2908 GCA_035645375.1 Rubrobacteraceae bacterium | reverse complement strand
TTCCTGCTTGCTGGTGATGCGATGCCGGCTATACCATCAGAGGCCGTAGCGCTTCGCGGGGTCGCGCCTCGACGCCACCTCCGGCCTCACAAATTCCTCGACCTCCTCAAGGGCGTGGGGCTTGTAAACATCGTTTTTGGTTACGTTGCGGATGAACGTCTGGGACCATAGCTCCCGGCGGTGCGCGAACACCCCGGAGCCCGGCCCACAAGGATCTAGGAGGATCTGTGGGCACCAAGAGTCTAGCGCACCTACTCACCCGGAAGATCGCCATGCTCGAAGCGCGTTACCGCCGTGAGCTAAGGAGCGTCGAGGAGCGCCTGGAGCTTCACGAGCAGATCCTCTGGCTGAAGACGAAGGCCCGCACCGCCAGCATCCTTTAGGCTTGGTCCAATAGCCCCTGCGACTGGGAGCGCGAGCTCGATTCCCGCAACTTTACTCAGACCTACAATATCTAGTGTTGACTTCTATGCTACACAATTCGCTCGCGACGTGAGGAGGGTGTGAGTTCTCCAGCATCCAGAATTCTGGATATGGGTTTCCGAGAAGACCTCTTAGCGGCAATTCGGTGAATAAGACTAAGCGGCTAAAAGAAGAGCCGGAACCCGAATCACCCCGGCCCGATGGCATACTACTCGCTGTTTATGTGTCCGAAGACCGGCTGATCCTCCGGGGGGCCGTCCAATATCATCTCTAGATGCTCCCGGCATAACCACTGCGGACCGCTCTCTACATCGCCGCGCGCGCCAACGCGGGTGCTGTCTGCCACAAGGTTGCTGCCTGCCGCAAGATATGTAGCCGACTCACCGCACGGCTGTCCTGCACGCTCAAGCAGCCAGCCGCACCTAATCCCCTGGTGACCCTCAACAGCGGCCATTACTTTTGCTGCGTAGGCCAGAACGTCAGTGTGTAGGTAGTTGATGACATCCTCCCTCGTTTAGGAGTCGGGACACCCCACAAGGATGCCCCGGTTCGCGTGGTTTTTTGACTCGCCACGCACAGGGTACGATCAAACTAGTGAGAGACAAAGGGAAGGGATTTTCGGTGTCCGAGGAAAATGAATCTAGACTCGGTAAGTTGGTGTTCGGTAACGAGCGCTCGGAATCGGAAGAGAAGATCTTGTCATACGTAACCAGCCGCTTGAAAGATGGAGCGAATCTTGGGGATGTGCTCCAGGAAGAATACGTTGTGCGCAACAGCACCCAAGCTCAAAGGGACAAGATAAGGCAAGATCCCGAACTCGGTCAGAAAACTAGAGAGGGACTGCGGGAATATTTCGAGTCCGACGAGATGAAGCCCGAACACCCCCCGCAACACTAAGGGGCTACACAGAGGACCCCCGCAAGTAGGGCGCTGATCACACGCTCCGACCAACAGCGGCTGGGAGGGGTTAGACCAATGAAGGTAGTGGCAGGATGAAGCGCCGGGCCGGGGCGTAGCAGCTCCGGCCCTCTTTTTATGCCCTCTAAGCCTCCGAGTTTCCGAGAAGACCTCTTAGCGGCAATCCGGTGAATAAGGCCGCGGAGCAGCCTCCTAGATTAGTGGGGGACATCCCGGGTTGATCCACAGCCCTACTCCCCTTCGTAAATTAAGAGTAGCGGGCTTGTACCGCCTCACAGGGGGGCAGCTATCCGGACGATGTAGACTTTGCTCTGTCGTCTAGCTACCTCCTTTTTCTGGCCGGGGCATATATAACCCCGGCTTCTTGCTGGATTTCCGAGAAAACGTCTTCTCGGCAGTTCGTGAATAGATGCAAGGGGGGCAGCTGCCTAATAAGGGACAGGTTCTTGGATCCATTGCAGTTGGTGTTTAATGGACAACCGATTATCCATCCCTTACGTACTCGAAGCCCCGGGTGCGGCCCGGTAGTCGTGTGGCGCTCCTAAAGCGCGCCCTCCTATCGAGCGAGCCACCGATCTCTGCGCTCCTTGAGCCACGTTGATCGCAACCTGTTAGCCGCAATCCTGGCCGGCATATCCTTTGGGCAGAGGTCTACTATGTCCTTGTATAGTGTTTTCCCGCCGCTCATTAGCGCGACCAGCCCTCTTTCGGCCTGGCTCTGGTCCTTGGAGGCTAGTCTCTGCAACGTCGCCGGTAGCTCCCCCGGTAGCGGTTCGCCTAGCAGCCCAGCGAGCTGACCATCCTTACGCAGTTCGAGCTCACGTCGTTCTGTCTGAGTGAACTGATCCCAGACGGCCGTTTGTTCTAATTTCTTCCTCTTCTCATCTTGCTCGCGCTTCTGGGCAAGGTTCTCCTGTTTGAAAGCGGCAATCCAAGCGGCGGCGAGCCTGGCTCGGGCTCGCTGCCTGGCTCGCTCCCGCTTACGCCCCCGCGTGAGATCCTCTTGCCACTTCCGCGCTTTTTTGTCCTGATACGGTGCGGGGTGGATCTGTTCTTCTTGATGGTAATTGCTGTTCAGCACCAGAACCCTCCTTATCTCGTCCAAAGGCTCGGGCCTCTTTCGAGGCCCGAGCCAAGCTTGTATGTTTTCGGGGTTAGGGAAGGCGGCTTCGGCTCCAGTACAAGGCAGCCAACTCTCCTATTAATGACGATTGTATCATACTCTGGGCATGCTCGTAAGAAGGCCTATCTGCCGATGGAGCCAGGCTCCCGGTCCTTCTCGTTCATCCTATTCTGATTCGCCCGGAAAGCTCCGGGCGACCTTTGAGTCAACCAGGACCTATAAAGCAGAGTAGTGACTGAGCGACCTTGGGGAGGAGGTAAGGCTATTGCGTAGAATAGTGCTGGCCCGGCTCTCTTTATGCCCTCCAGTCTCATGAGTTTCCGAGAACCCTGTACACCGGAAGTTAGGTTTCCGAGAAGACCTCTTCTAGGCAGCTTGGTGAATAGAGGTAGCCCGAGGCCCGAGCGGGTAGGCCCAAGAAGGTAGTACGCTCACGGCACATCA
>DASQMR010000344.1:0-9262 GCA_035645375.1 Rubrobacteraceae bacterium | reverse complement strand
ACCAGCCTACAATCTCAAGCAAAAGTTCGTCGAATCGAGCACGGACGCCATGCTCGCAGAGATAGACAACTACTATCGCAACCAAGAAGAGTTTGCCTTTGTTGCCTGGTCGCCTCATTGGATGAACCAGAAGTATGACCTAAAATATCTAGAGGACCCGAAGGATGCTTTCGGTGAGCTAAACGACCCGGCAAGAATAACGACGATAGTCAACGAAGACTTGCCCGAGGATGATCCAGTAGCGACAGCATTTATGGATGCGTTGAAACTAGATGAAGAGCAGCTCAACGATCTGGAGAGCACTATCAATGAGGCGGGCGAGCCGGAAGAGGGCGCCAGGCAGTGGGCGCAGGAAAACCGCGACGTCTGGCAGCCCTGGGTCGAGGCCGCGCAGAGTGCAGAGGAAGCTTAAGGGGTAGACTCTTCAAGTAAGAGTCTCGTATTTGAGCATAGAGAGGAAGTTTTCAAGGAAGAACCCTTATAGAGACAGGATAGTACCGTGCCTTCTACCTCGTGAGCTTGGTAATGCAACGAACATTCCTACAACCGATTCTCACAAACTACGTGTTCCTCTGTCTTGAGATAGCTATGAACAAGATCAATTGCAGCCTCAGAAGAAGGCGTAGAAAAGAAAGAAGGCCGGAGCATTCGGCCTTCTTTCTTTGAGCTGCTTGCGCGCTACTTCTCTAAGACTCTTGGAGCCTAGAAGAACAAGAACCAGCCAGAGAAGGCCTGCGCGGCAGACCGGGTGCAGTCAGTCGACACCTCTGGGCTGAAGCCACTCTGCGAGGGTGGCTGATCTATACAAACCTCGTTCTCGTCGCCAGCAATACCAATGAAGGCGTTCTGGGAGTCGTTCACAACCTGAACATTCTCGTTACCATCGCTGAACACGACGCTCCCCGGACAGCTCTGAACTATGCTCTCCTCGATGGTGAGTGTATCCGTGATCGTTGTCGCCTTCCTCTACCTCATAGGCAAAGGCTGGAACCGCTGAGAGCATTATCAGCGCCAGCATGGCCATCAATATGGTGACCTTCTTCCCTTTCATCGTCTTTTCGTGACGTTTTCGCTTTCAGGGAAGAGACCATTACCTGGGTAGGGGTTGGCGTATCCCCTAGTTGAGTGAGTTTTGACCTTCTTTTTGCTAGAAACCGCCTTATGAACGGATAAGAGAGGACCGATGCAGCTCGGAGAGCAACACATAAAGAGGGCCCCCTCAGGGGCCCTCTTTATCTAACCCAGTTGTCAGCTACTGAGCCTTATGTGCTTACGATCTTAAGGGCTACCGCTAACCAGCAGCCGCAGCCTGCGCAATCTCCTGGGTGCAGCCGGTCCCCGCCGAGGGGTTGAATCCACTCTGCGATGCAGACTGACTGAACTCGAGCGAGTTCTCGTTGCCGTTGATCTCGATATCGGCGTTCTGGGAGTTTCCGAAGGCCTGACCATTCCCGTTGCCATCGCCGAACGTTACGCTCGCCTCACAGCTCTGAACTATGCTATCTGTAACGGTGCGGGTGTTTGTAATCTCGACATCGCCTTCCCCAACCGTTATCGTGTAGCCCTGGGCGAAGGCCGGGACCGCAGCAAACAGCGCCAGCGCCAACATCGCCACCAGTACATTAATCTTCTTCATTAACTCTACTCCTATCTATACTTCGCCTTACGTTCTCACCGACAAGCGCATAATCCTTAATAAAGCGAGCGATGTCAAGTCTGCTAGCGTGGGCAGGTGTGCGCCCGTTGACCGGCCTGTGTCTATGCTGAGTGAGTCGGAACTAATCAGTTGGAACTAATCAATGAGACCTTTGGAAGTAGCTTACCAGCATCTCGTTGATAAAATCGCCCCGAAACAGCGGGTCCAACTCGCAAGGTTCGACGAACCCTGTCACCCGCCAGAGAAGAAAAGAGGATGATGAACGAGGATTTTTTTGCCTTCGAAAATCTTGTCAACCATACCCATGGTGCGGTCAACCATTTCCCGATCGCACTCCTGTTCGTCAGTGTAGGGATGGACCTCTTTGCTCTCACCAGGAGGCCGGACCTGCACTGGACTGCCTGGTTGTTGCTGGTGCTGGGGAGTATCGGGGCGGTCGCCGCTACCGTTACCGGGCTTATATCGCACCTACCCTATGAGGAGGATCCCGTACTGCTGGCGGCCATAGAACCGCACCAGTATACGGCCTTCGCCGCTACGGCGGTCTTCAGCGCCCTCACACTCTGGCGCTGGCGCTGCTTGCGGCGCGGCTCGGAGATCGGAGGTGGCGCAGCATACCTGGCACTGGCGCTCTTGGGGCTGGTGTTGTTGGGGATCACAGGATTACTGGGTGGAAACCTCTTGTCGGAGTGGGGCATCGGGGTCAAGGGCATCACTCGCTAAAACAAGGCCAGTCCAACACCAGCCCTCGATAACGATATGAGCCAAAGACCGTAGTTCTCAATGGTGGGCATCTGTCCAGTTATAGCCGCTAGGGATTGCAACTTCCACTCCAGCAGCTCTCCCTTCTGCCCGCTTTTGCGCCTGGTTTCTCTGTCTCGCCACAAGGTAAGTTCGAGCGTTTCACCTGTGGCCGCGTTTCTGAGTATTACCATGGCTGAGAACCCTGGGTACTGTTCCGTCTCCGGCAGTAACGCGTTTCGGCAAGCTTCTTCTACTTCTTAGAACTTTTCCTTTGGTATTAAAAAGCTAACCAGCCGTGCTTGCATGCGTTTTCTTTCCTGTGCTCCCATTATTATGTACCGCAACTGCAACTAAACGAGCACACCTTTCCTTGCTATCAAAACCGGGCAACTAAGTCTCTCCTAAGCCAACCACGTAGGTGCGCAGGTCCTGGCAGCTGTTACACCAGTAGATAAGCGACTCCCTTCCCTCAAAAGTTGGATAGCATCGTCGCATCTCAGATGCATCGCGAGGACGATGCCACAAACCAAAGCTAACTCGTCCGGGGTAATCGATCGCCAAGGCTCGGGGCCGCCAGTAGAAGTATCGGTCACCGAATACTCCTGTCATCTCACTTTATGCCTTTGTTTATCGTTTCGTCAGCGATACTGCAAACGGTAACGAAGTAAGCCTCTGTGAGGAGCCAATGCTTTGAATGTCGTACGCGAAAGGTTGTGTGACAACGTTCCCTTACCATCGTCTATTGTTCTTCTTCGTTCGATGTGAAACCGGTTCTGATAGGTCAAGAGCAATTCTGCGCACAATCGTATCTGGGGGATCATCGTACGCGCCCAGCCTCTACTGAAGCCGGCCTGAACAAGATGAGTTAGCGATCTCCACCTGTCGCGTATGACTTTCGCTTGGGAGGCGGTATCGACAGCATGACACCAAGGCCCAACCACAGGCCCGATGAACCCTTCAAACGGCACTACCAACGTATCACCCTCAGAATGCCAATTCCCGGAGGACTTGAGCCTTGACGATCCATTGCCCCTTTGCGCGGAGGTCAGAAGCGCCCTGTTCTAGGCTCACCGAACCACGCACCATTCATCCGGGCCAACGTTGCCTCGTCTTCGGTGAGCGGTCGACAAGGCTCAAGGCTAGGGTAGATTCGCTTTCCATTACTAGACATACGTATCACCCTGTTCGTCTATCTGGTCTTTAGACTGCAACCTGTAGCTCAGTTGTTCTCTACGAAAGACCAGGCTCCTCGAGGACCGCATCAAGCACAGCCGGGATTGCCAAGATCGTGCAAGGGCGCTACGCTGATCATCTCCTCTAATTAAGCGCCGCGCCCCTATATAAGTTGGTTCGACCAGCCACCTACCGCATGCTGGACAGCTTGTAACCTGCTCGGCGTAGGTCTCGCTCGTCTCCTCCCCATCGAAGTAGACTCGAACAAGCCATCCTTGTACGTCACGGTTCACCGACCAGACCTTGTGCCCGCACGAACTGCATGAAGTGATCATTTTTTGCTCTAGTGTTCCTTGTCTAGGAGATTATTGCGATTGCTTGCCGCGTTCTTGTCAACGTAGAGACGATACGATCTTTAGTCTTCGAGCAGCGAAGCGCCAAAAGCCCTCACGTAATGTCCTCTGCGACTATGCTTGCCTCACTTTCTCGCATAGGTTCGCTTCTACCTAGCTCTCGCTCGCCGCTCTCGTGCTGCTTCGCACCATCGCTATGTCCAACGATGTCGAGAAATACTTCCACTGTGAACGGGCAAAACTGTGTACCGGCGTTCCTATTTAACTCGTCCAGTGCTGCCTGAATATTCATCGCTTGACGGTAGGGGCGGTCTGAGGTCATAGCATGGAAGGCGTCGCACACGGAGATAATGCGGCTAGCGAGAGGAATCTCCTCGCCCGAGAGCCTGTCAGGGTATCCTCCTCCGTCCCAATGCTCGTGCACGGCTCTAATAATGGAGGCGAGGTGGGCGAGCCCGTTCGTAGACGTAACGATCTCTTCCCCAATCCTAGCGTGCGCCCGCATTTCCTCCCGCTCAGCTTCACTGAGCGCTGCTGGCTTTTCGAGAAGCCCATCAGGAATTCCTATCTTTCCTACGTCGTGCAGTTTTGCGGCTTGCTCAACCTCAGCCACCTCCTGTTTCGAGAGGCCCATTCGCCACGCCACGGCCTCCGCGTACTCGACGACCGCATGAGAGTGATCTCCCGTATAGACATCACGCGCTACCAGGGCGGCGAGCAGCGCATTTACCTCTGTTGCCTTTATCTCCAGCCGCCGGTTTTCGGCTTCCAACTCTTCGCGCTCCAACTGGTCGGCTACAAGGCCAGCGAGCACCTGCATGAACCTACCGTCGCGTTCTTGCAACTGCGGCTCGGACGAATGGCTCAGAGAGCACAGTGTCCCGTAGACGCGCCCGTCGGAGAACCGAAGCGGTACGCCGACGTAAGATCCAATGCCCGCCTCGCGCGTAATATCTAGCTGATTGACGCGCTCGTCTTTCTTGGCGTCCGGGATTACGTTCGAAAGCTCCCCCTCGATCATACGGTTGCAATAGGTGTCGTCCAGCAGCACTCCGTCTCCCTCTCGCCACCCGAAGGACTTCGCGTCCCCTTCAAGAGCGTGGAATACCATCTGATCCTTGGTGAACTGAGAGACGAAAGACACGTCCATCCCGAGCGTCTCCCTGGCTGTGGCGAGGATACGCTCCATGGAATTCGGTTCCCGGTTTGAGGCCGTGTCGGCCATCTTCGTCAATTCGGTAGTAGTCTTGAATACAGCGTCTTTCAAGTCCTGTGCTGCACTTGAAATGTATACGGCGTACTCGTGTTGTTCGCTTGTCAGGGGCGTAGACAGCAAGAGATCTAGGGCGCCGAGGATACTTTGTAGAGAGGTTCGAACCTCTCTGGCGAGTTCGACCGCTGATTCTTCTCTAGTCTGAACCTTCGCTCCGGCGCCTTCTACTTCGCGCGTTCCTGCCTTGCCTCGTTCGCGTTCGGTGTTGCTAGTACACCTAGCCTTGGCGGTACCCTGGGGTTCGCGAGTTGGGTCATTGTCCATACGTCGGCCTCCACATCTGACACATCAGAACCCGCACGTTGGCGTAAGCAGCGCCTCTGCTGGGTCTTACTGTAAACACAGCACCAATCTCCATACGCTATTTCCGTCTCATCTGTAGGCGTATGTAGGCAGATACGTAAGAACATATCTGCACTGCCTACTTGTACCGTCCCTGTGTCAAGAATCATTAGATTCAATGCAGTTTTTTCTTGACAAAACCCGTGGCTGTTGACCTGGCTAGCTTGGTTTTTGCGTGCAGACTCTAGACTGTTGCCTGGCGAGAAACGAGCGCGGCGTTTAGCAACCTCTGGAGGGGTGAATGAGATTAGATTGGATGACTGCTGGTCAATCGCCTTCTTGATATTGCTCAAGGCTTCGTCGGTTGAACTTGTAGCCCGCGCCGCGTTCGGTGTGAATATAAAGTGGGTTCTTGGGGTTAGCTTCTATCTTCTTTCGGATATGCCCAACGTGCATGTCGATCGTGCGCATACCAACGAAGAAATCCGTACCGCTTACCTCTCGCATGATCTGTTCTCGGCTAAAAATGCGGCCGGGATTAGTCGCAAGTAACCTGAGAATGTCGAATTCTGTGGAAGTGAGACGTACCGGAGCACCCTGAACTTGGACCTGGCGCTCCACAACATCTATCACTAGGTTGGGGAACAGTAGCTTTTGCTCTAAGGCCTGGGAATTCAGGCGCTGACGGCGTATGTTGGACCGTATGCGACTCACCAGCTGAGCCGTACTGAACGGCTTGGTAACGTAGTCATCGGCGCCTACCTCAAGCCCAACTATTATGCTCTTTTCATCGTCCCGAGCCGTGACCATAATAATCGGTACCCCATCGCGGGCCCGGACTTCGCGGCAGAGCGAAATCCCGTCAACACCGGGGAGCATCACGTCCAGAATAAGCACGGCGAAGGGATGGGAAGGGCCAAGGCGTTCTAAGGCTTCCTCACCGCTCTCGGCCATTTCTACCTCCATGCCCTCGTATTCAAGGGCGATCCTGATAACGTCCTGGACGCCTCGGTCATCCTCTATGACTAACACCTTATACATCTCAGCTCGCCCCTTGCAGCTCCACTCTTACACTGGTGCCGACTCCTTCTTCAGAACTGAGAGTAACGTACCCTCCCATTTGCTCGACAAGCTCTTGGCAGATAGACAACCCTAGCCCAAAGCCTTCCATGCTGCCTTTGCCCTTGTAGAAGCGTTCGAACACGTAGGGTGTATCCACCGCGCTTATCCCTGCTCCTTCGTCTTCGACGGTGATCGCGCCTTCCAGAAGGCGCAAGGTTATATTACGGCCAGGGTTAGAATGCTTTATGGCGTTACTGAGAAGAATCAAGAGCACTTCCTGCAGCCACTCAGGATCAGCAAGCACGCAAGCGCCATCGCCTTCGACGCACAGGGCAAGGCCCGCGCTCTCCGCAAGCGACATCATACGTTCCGCTGCCTGCCGTACCGCTGCTGCCAAGTCCACTACCTTCAGGTCTAGCTCGAGATCAGGCTCTCGCTGATCCCAGCTCACCCTGGAGAGGCGTAGCAAAGTATCCGCTAGTCGCTGCATATGGCGGCTTTCGTCAAAGATATGGTCCAAGAGCTGGCGTCTCTTGACAACGTGCAAGTCTTGCTTGGTTACCAGCAACTCTGCAGCACCAGCTATCGTTGTGATGGGCGTCTTGAGCTGGTGAGCGGCGTTGGTCAAGAATCGCTGCTGATTCTCCTCCAGCTTCTTCCGTTCGGTTATGTCTTCGGCGTGCGTCATGACCAAGTCGGGAGGTATATACGCAAAGGTTACGGCGAGATGCTTCTGTTCTCCCGTGGTTCTCATTCGCCATGGCTTCTCTTGGTATACGGTGACGCCCTCACCATAGCAGCTTGTCATCGCCTCTATTATCTGTGGATCATCCGAGTACCATTCACTCGCTTTGAGCCCAATGAAGTTAGGCAGTTTGCCTTGCGTAAGCTCGTCGGCCGCCTCGTTGTAGTCGACAAGCTCGAAGTCGTCCTCGACCTTACGCCACGAGATGGTCGGGACGGGAATGCCCCTGTACTGTGCCCTGAACCTCTCCTCGCTCTGCCGGAGCGCTTCTTCGGCTCGTTTTCGCTGCGTAATGTCTTCCACGGCCCCGATAAGGTACTCCGGTTCCCCCGAAGGGTCTCGCACGAGCGAGACGACCAAGTTGGTCCAGACTAAGGATCTGTCTTTCTTCACATAGCGTTTCTCTATGGTATAGGCATCGATCTCGCCAGCCAGCAGCCGGCGGGCCTGCACAAGATCAGCGTCGTGGTCCTCCGGGTACGAAACGTCCTGCACATGGAGGGCCAGTAGCTCCTCTCGGGCGTAACCCAAGATTTTGCATAGCTTCTCGTTGACCATCAGCATCCGTCCGTCAACGGAGACTTGTGCGAAGCCGACGGCGGCCTGCTCAAAGGTGGCCCTAAAACGCTCCTCTGCCTGCTTACGCTCGGTGATATCTCTCCCAACAGCCTGGTACTCGACGAGGCGCCCCTTTTCGTCGAATATCGCCCTGTTTGTCCACTGCTGCCAGCCTAGCTCGCTATCAGGCTTGAAGACACGATGCTCCACCGTTTTCACGGGGTCTTCTCGGCTGAGTTCGGAGAAATGTTCTTCCAACGCAGCTTGGTCTCTACTTGGGAGGAGCTGCATGAAGTCGTTCCCAAGCAGTTTCTCAGGTTTCATTCCGAAGTAGCGGCAGTACGCTTCGTTGACAAAAGTAATGGTCTTGTCAGGTAGAAAGCGACAGATTAGCTCTGTCTGTTCCTCGACGACGGTTCGATAGCGCTCCTCGCTTTGGCGAAGCTTCTCCTCCGTCTCCTTGCGCTCTGTTATCTCCATCACCCGGCCTTCGAAACCCAATAGATCCCCGTTGGCACCACGGATGGCTCGCGCGGTTGTAGAGACCCATGTTAAGCTTCCATCCTTGCGACGGCCCTGGTGTTCATAATCCACGATGGTACCGTGCCGACGTACCCGACTGATAAACTCAGCCCTATCTTCGGGACGCGCGTAAATCTGTTGTCCAAGATTATTGACGCTCGCTATGAACTCCTCCGGGGATTCGTAGCCTGCTATACGGGCGAGAGCGGGATTGGCAGTCAGTAGACGACCATCTAGCGTGCTCTGAAAGATGCTTCCACTGCATTCTCGAAAATAGAACGATATTTGTTCTCTGCCTCCTGAAGCCTCTCCTCTGCCCGCTTGTGTTCTGTGACGTTTTGAAAGTACACTGACAGCCCGTCCCTTGGAGATGGGTAGACTCGTCCAACAATCCATGCGCCGGAGATAGGGGATATCATCTCGAGTCGAGTAGTGACGCCTTGCACCATCGCCCTGTTGAGCTGCTCATAATATTCTGAACCGCATGCATGCGGGAACTCTTCCCAAATATTCTTCCCCAGCAGCTCTTCTCGGGAACGACCCCAGAGCTCTTCGGCATGCTGATTTATGTAAGTGAAACGCCACGCATGATCTAAGGCGTAGAAAGCGTCGCTGATCCTCTCAAAAACGTCAACGATGTTCCACTCCTCGAGTTTGTTCAAGTCACTCTCTCTATGATCATCTGATGAACCAGATCGCCGGCGCTCATCGTGGGCACCGTTCATGAGAACCTTCCAATCTATATAAACCTGCCTGAACCGAGATCCAGTATTACGCCGAAGAGACGCTGCTCTTATGCTGAAGCCTACTGTTACAAAGGTTACTACTTCTCAATAGGGGCGGCGGGACTCGAACCTACACTGTACAGATTTTGAAGCTCAAGTTGCTTGTTC
>DASQMR010000343.1:0-6620 GCA_035645375.1 Rubrobacteraceae bacterium | reverse complement strand
GGCCTTCATCGCTCACACGGTGTTGCTGCGTCAGGCTTTCGCCCATTGCGCAAGATTCCCGACTGCTGCCTCCCGTAGGAGTCTGGGCCGTGTCTCAGTCCCAGTGTGGCTGATCATCCTCTCAGACCAGCTATACATCGTAGCCTTGGTGGGCCGTTACCCCACCAACTAGCTAATGTACCGCGGGCTCATCCCTCGCCGGATGGCCGAAGCTACCTCTCCTTGCGGAACCATGCGGCTCCGCAAGCGTACGGGGTATTAGCCGGAGTTTCCCCCGGTTGTCCCCCTGCGAGGGGCAGATTGCCCACGTGTTACTCACCCGTTCGCCACTGTACTCACCCCGAAGGGCTTTCTCGTTCGACTTGCATGTCTAAAGCACACCGTCAGCGTTCGTCCTGAGCCAGGATCAAACTCTCCGAACTATAGTTCATCAGGGCTTAAGCCCATAGAAGCTAAGTAAGGTCGCGGGCGTTACCCGCGGTGGCGATCTCCAGATTACTCTCGGATCGCGGAGAGTCAGTCCCAGCGTAATGACAGGTTTACCTGTATCACTACTTGGTCTTTCGCTACTATTCAGTTTTCAAGGCCTCCAAACCCCTGCCTCTCGGCGGAGCTGGACCGGGATTTAACTCCCTGCGAGCGAACAAAAACCCACTCGGTGAGTGGGCCGCGAGCTTCTCCCCTATCTGTTGGGAAGTTACCCTATCGCGCCGCCTCGGTTGTCAAGTCTTTTCCGGTCATCGGTAGACGGATTATAGCAACTCCTCCCCGATTGTCAAAGATAATCGCGAAGTTTTTTTCGTTGCCGCTCTCTACGTTTCTTGCCGACTCAAGCCCCTCGCCTCTCGGCGGGACGCTGCCCCTGCGTTGTGTAGAACCACTTTGATTCCCACCGTCACGGCTCTTTGCCGAGGCCGTCTGAGGTGTCGGCGAGAGGTATTGTAGCGTGGTTCAGAAGTACGTCAAGCCAACCGTCAAAAAAGTTTCTACGGTGGTTCAGTTTGGGGCCACGAGCCTAGCGTAACGACGCTTACCGACCTGAAGCACTGAGCCAGTCAAAGTCTCGACGGGCAGCGAGAGCCTCTCGTCTTCGATGATTTTACCGTCCAGGCGCACCGCGCCTCCTCGTATAAAGCGGCGTGCCTCACCGTTAGTCTTGGCGAACCCTGCGTTTGTAATGAGCTCGATGATCCAGGCCTCCTCTTTCCGCGGAAGGAGGATCTCGGGAGCATCCTCGGGGACCTCGCGCCTAACGACGGCGTCGAAGTGCTCCTCAGCATCAGCGACGGCTTCTTCGCCATGAAAGGTGTGCACTACGGAGCGGGCGAGCTCGCGCTTTTGCTCGACGGGTTCGGCCGTGGGCGGGGAGCGATCGAGGAGAAGAGAATAATAATCGGTCATCGCTTTGTCAGGGATGCTCATAATCTTGCCGAAGATCTCGCGTGAACTCTCGGCGACCCCCACGTAGTTGCCCAAAGACTTGCTCATTTTCTTGGTGCCATCGGTACCGACGAGGAGAGGGGTGGTGAGGATGCACTGAGGCATCTTGCCGTGATACTCCATAATTTGGCGGCCCATCAAAAGGTTGTAAAGCTGATCGGTGCCGCCAAGCTCTACGTCGGCCTGTATAGCGACCGAGTCATACGCTTGCATGAGAGGATAAAGAAGCTCCGTCAGCGTTATGGGGTCCCCGCCCCGAAAGCGCTTGCTAAAGTCGTCGCGTTCGAGGATACGGGCTACGGTGGTGGCGCGCGATAGCTCTATTATGTCCGCCATCGTAAGGGGAGCTAACCACTCAGAGTTGCGGCGGACCTCTGTACGTTCCTCTTCAAGGACCATATAGGCTTGTTCAAGATAGGTGCTCGTGTTCTCTTCGATCTTCTCGGGCGAAAGGATCGGGCGCGTCTCGTCGCGTCCCGAGGGATCGCCTACCCTCGCGGTGTAGTCTCCGATCACAAGCACCGCCGTATGACCAAGATCCTGAAACTGTCGAAGCTTCCTGAGGACGACGACGAAGCCGAGATGGATGTCAGGGGCGGTGGGGTCTATTCCAAGCTTCACGCGCAGGGCGTCGCCACTCTCAAG
Organism: Rubrobacteraceae bacterium; assembly: GCA_035645375.1. Classification (GTDB taxonomy): domain Bacteria; phylum Actinomycetota; class Rubrobacteria; order Rubrobacterales; family Rubrobacteraceae; genus Rubrobacter_F. The sequence goes on along the minus strand of DASQMR010000343.1, from coordinate 4,535 downwards.
GCGTCGTTGCAACTCCTCGCGGGGAATTACGTCCACCGCGTTGGCATAGACTCGGTCTATATTAGATGCTTCGTTCATTAACCAACCGCAACCTAATCGCGATACAAAGTAACCCACGTGCAGTTGAGATACTATACCTCATCGATGGCTCGTACTTATCAGAGACGCCACACGAAACCCACCGCCGTTCCGGGGCCGGACAAGAGGAGCGCTAGTCGCTCACCTTCCTTGAAGAGCAAAAAAAGACGCAAGGTCAACAGCGCTCGCGGAGCTAACCTCTTGCGCTGGGCCGGCTTCTTGTTTTTATGTTCTCTGGTTGCTGCTCTCTCGGCTACAGCGGGAGGTTTTCTCGGTCTCGTAAAGGCCGTCGAGAACCTGGACGAGGTTTCGGCTGGTCCCTCGCATCCCACGTACATATACTCCCAACCAGTCGGGGAGACTGAAGGGTCTACCAGGGTAATAGGCACGATTTTTCAAGGTGAAAACCGGAGGACAGCTTCTTTAGAGGACATGCCGCCGAGCCTGCTCGACGCGCTGGTAGCCAAGGAAGACGAGAGATTCCGAGAGCACGGAGGAGTGGATCTCTGGGGGATCATACGCGCCCTTTGGATAGACATCCGGGCGGGCGAGGCGGTAGAGGGGGCGAGCACTATCACTCAGCAGTACGTGAAGAACGCCTACCTCTCGCACGACCGCTCTATATCGAGGAAGCTCAAGGAGGCGGGGATCGCGATTGAGGTCGAACGCAAGCATGAAAAGGACGAGATCCTCGGCATGTACCTGAACACTGTGTACTTCGGAAGCAATGCCTACGGCGCTGAGGCCGCCGCTGAAACATACTTCAACAAGTCGGCTGAGGACCTCACCGTCGGCGAATCGGCTACCCTGGTCGGACTTCTTTGGGCGCCCTCTACGCTCGGCATAGACCGAGACGAAGCGACAAGCCAGCGCGACCTGGTCTTAGAAACGATGTTCAACGCCGGTTACATAACCCGGCAGGACTACATGGACGCGCTCGACGAGTCGCTCCCAAAGCCCTGGCCCAAGGCGCCGATGGTCAAGACTGGCCTCTCTGGACCGGCACTGACTCAGAACTTTACAGAAGCCGTGCGGGAAGAGTTGGTGAGCCGGTACGGAGCGAATACGGTGCTCGCAGGCGGTTTGAGCGTCTACACCACGCTCGACTTAGAGGCGCAGGTAACAGCCCAGGAGATGCTTTATGGGACCAACGGCTTCCTCAAGGACCAGGGTAACCCCGACGCAGCTCTCGTCTCCATCGAGCCGGGAACCGGGCGTGTAACGACCATGATCGGCAGCCGCAGCGAGGAATCGGACTTCAACCTGGTCACGCAGGCTAGGCGGCAGCCTGGTAGCTCCTTCAAGCCTTTCGCCTTGATCGCAGCGCTCGAACAGGGCATAGACCCCTCAACCCAATTCGTCTCGGAGAACAAGAGGTACACGATCAAGGACGCGGAGGGCAAGCCAGAGAGATGGGACGTCGAGAACTATGAGAAGAAAGAGCACGGCCTCATAAGCCTAGAGCAGGCGCTCTGGCTCTCAGACAACTCGGTCTTCACCGATCTGGTGCTGAACGCGGAAGGCCGGGGCCTGAAGGGTGGCCCTCACGCAGTCGCGGACGTCGCGACACGGTTGGGCATCGCGACGGAACTTGGAACCCACCCTTCTATAGCGCTCGGTACCCGAGAGGTCTCCCCTTTCGATATGGCGACCGCCTACGCGACCATCGCCAACCATGGCAAGAGGGTGACGCCAACCCTGATCGACAAGGTCGTGCGCGATGAAGGAGAAGAGAATGAAGAAGTTTTCGAGAACGCGCCTCTCGCGGAGGGCGAGCAGGTTATAGACCCCGAAGTAGCTCGTAAGGCGACGGAGGTGATGATTGGGAACATTACTCAGGGTATCGCCGAGAAGGCCTCTCTCGGCGAACGTCCCGCGGCGGGCAAGAGCGGCACTACAGAGAACTTCTTCGACTCCTGGTTCATCGGGTTTACCCCACAATTGGTTAGTGGGGTGTGGATGGGCTACCCGGAGGGCGGGAAGACGCTGGAGGGTCTCCTGAACATAGGCGGCGAGCAACTCGGCCCCCTCGCCCCGCCGACGGTGATCTGGCAGAGTTATATGCGTCAAGTTTTGAAGGACGCTTCAATAGAGAACTTCGACGGCATCGGTGTTGCACAGACCTCCGCTCCGGCAAGGAGTTCGCCCCAGAGTCCTACCGCTGCGGTGCAGTCGACCGGCGAGACCACGACACCGGTTCTCGCTCTCCCGACCGACCCTCCCTCCGAGATCCCAGGCGCCATGCCTCCGGTCGCGTCCCCGGCTCCGCCCGTAGACGCTCCTCCATCAGGCGAACCGCCGCTCGCAGCGCCGCCTCCTGCTAGCTAGGGAACCAGATCGGAACGCTCGAAGCCGCGTTCGGTGATCGTCCTTGGTGGTACGGAGACGTCTGTCTCACCCCTTACGAGGTAGCGCCACGGTAGCTCCGTGCCACGGCTGATGCCGATCCGAGTAGTAGCGATGATCTCGCCTTCCGGGGCGTTCCCACGTTTGATGTAAAGCGGGGGTTCCGTAAGCTCCTTGCCATCCAGGGTCAGCTCGATGTTTAAAGCTTGGGTGAGACGTCCGGGGCCGTTACAAAGGTTTATATCCCGCTTTCGGCGCTCGCGCATCGTCTCCAGGCCTTCGAGGGGTCTGAGCGCCCGGACGAGGACAGCGCTGCCGACCCCCTCCCCTTCGCAGACCGCGTTGAGGAGCTTGTGGACACCATAAGTGAGGTATACGTAGGCGATCCCCGGACGGCCAAAGATGTTGCGGTTGCGCATGGTAGGACCTTTGTAGGCGTGGCAGGCGGGATCTTCGGGCCGATAAGCTTCCGTCTCGACAATAATGCCTGATGCAACGCCCTCGGGCGTCTCGTGTACGAGGATGCATCCCAGCAGATCCACGGCAACCTGCCTGGGATCCCGGTCGTAGAAGGCGGGGCGAAGTACCTCCTGAGGGCTCACTGCTCGCCGGTGAGCTCCGAGATGCGGCGGGAGAGCTGGTCGAGATCCAGGCCAGCCTCCGAACGGATGGAGGACTTCAGCAGAGGCCTTACCTGCCCTATCTGCATCTGGAGTTCTCGCAACAACTCCACGGAGCCGCTCTCGGCACCGACCATGTCGCGTAGTATCGTACCCTCCGTACGGCTCGCAACGACGGGCTCGGGGAGGGTGTCTACGTAGACGAGCGTCCGCCGCCCGCTACCACGTTCCTCCTCGATAGGGACGAGAGCGACTATCTTGTCGGCGCGGACGTACTTGCCGAACCCCAACGCTACTATTCTGTCAGGAATTATCTTCATCTCTAGAATATTTTAGCGCACACAGTAGGTACGCCGGATATTATTGTGTCCATGCAGAGAAGGAAGCGAACGCGCAAGCTTGCTGGGCAGGGCGTCCAACTGCGGCGCCACGACCGTGCCAATTATCAGTTGTATGCGCGTTGGTATGGCGACGAGGAGATCTGGCGGCTCACGAGTTGGATGGCCGAGCCTATGCACGAGGTGGGCGTCAAGCGGTTCTTTGAGGATAGGGAGTCGTCTAGCCTTGAAGACTCATTCGCCATACACGAAGAGGGCGAGGAGGAGCCGATAGGGGTCATCAGCCTGATGAACATTAATGAGGCAAACGCCTCAGCTGACCTCTCCGTAATCGTGGGCGAAAGGAAGGACCGAGACAAAGGCCTCGGCACAGAGGCTATCAGGGTTATTCTGCGTTACGCCTTCGAGGAGCTGGGTCTGAACAGGGTGGGCCTTAGCGTCTTTGAGTTTAATGAGGCGGCGATCTCTGCCTACGAGAAGCTAGGCTTTGAGCAGGAGGGCCGAATGCAGCGGGCTATCCGGCGCGATGGGGAGTACCACGATGCGATCCTCATGAGAATTCTCGACTCCGAGTGGCGGGAACGTGGCGCCAAGAACGAGGCGTAACTTCAGCGTTCAGACCGTGGAGCACAATATCACCTGAACCAGTAATCGTCTCGTACACGTCTACTTCGCCAGTCGTTCGAGCGCCGAGAATCTCCCCTGCATTTTGCCTCCCGGGGATGTAGTCCTTAGCGTCTAGATTATCCTTATCAGAAATGCGCGGTGCGCATGATGGTACCTGAGCCAGCCTTTCCTCTGCTGATTATCTCTGCTTCGCCCCTCCAGCGGCGCGATTGTAATTCTTCTCTTTTCAGGTTACGGTTGCGGCGCAGCTACTAAAGGTATTTTGAGCACGGCGCAGGAGAGAGAGTACGGTGCAGCCAGCAGCGCGAGTCGGCTTCGGCACACTATTTGCGTAGCGGGGCATACTCCGAGTCTCTTGAGAGCATCTCAAGTACCGCGTACTCCAGCGCTGAAGACTTCGCGTAGCCGATGGGAGATGCGGTCGAGTTCCGCCTTGACCTCAGCGTCGGTGAGAGTTTGTGCCGCCCGGAAAGTGAAGTTAAGGGCAACGCTCTTCTTTCCCGCAGGCACCTGAGCGCCGCTGTAG
>DASQMR010000342.1:0-5867 GCA_035645375.1 Rubrobacteraceae bacterium | reverse complement strand
CGGGCGTTCTGTTCGGGGGGCTGCAGCTAAGCTCTTACTCCCCACTACTTCCGGTGGCGTACTTCATCCCCTTCTTCTTGTACATGCTCGTGTTCACCGGGCTTGCCGAAGAACCCGGCTGGAGGGGGCTAACCCTACCAGTATGGGGATCAGCATAGGAACAGCGACACCGGCCGAGAGGTTGTAGTAGATGATGAATGGGAAGTGCCATACGCCCCAAAGCACCCCTAGGATCCAGCTGGACTTCTCCGCTGAGTATCTGCTCTGTAGGTGCGGTAGGGCGAGCCCCCTCCAGCCGGGTTCTTCGGCAAGCCCGGTGAACACGAGCATGTACAAGAAGAAGGGGATGAAGTACGCCACCGGAAGTAGTGGGGAGTAAGAGCTTAGCTGCAGCCCCCCGAACAGAACGCCCGCCGTCAGGCTGATTAGGCCGAGAACCACCGGTAGGAGAAAAGCAACGAGATACCATTGCGGTTGCACCCGCCATTTCTTGATGCGTACCCACAACTCCTCGACTCCTCTGCGACCACTAGCAGCCCACGTAACTACAAGGGAAGCCACCAGCGGTCCGGCTCCCAGGGTGAAGAGCAAGTAGGCAAAGGCTTCTCCTGATGCGAGACGTAGGGAGAGCAAATCAAAGAGATGCAGCAGGTTGTCCTCGTTACTGAGGGCTAGGCCGTTCCTCTGGGCCAGGACCAAGGCCAGGATTTGAAAGAACCAGGTGGTTGAGAAAGCGATGACAAAGAAGGCGATAAGCGGGTTTAGCTGGATTCTATGCTTGATAGCCGCTGCCATTATGACCTCCTAATGACATATTCCTAGCATCAATAAGAACCTATCCAGGTTTTCGGGGAAGCGCAAGACCGTGCGGTCTCCCTCGGTCCCGAAGGTCCTGGCCGAATAAGACCGGGGCCGAGCGGGTTTCCGAAAACCCCATACACCGGAAGGTCAATTTCCGAGAAGATCTCTTAGCGGCAACTCGGTGAATAGAGAGGTAGCTCTGGGGGCCATGTCTGGGCTTATAGCCTCTCAGGCCATGCATCTTATGTTACAAGTAGTACAAATGTCCTATATCTACTACTTTGTAACTAAGGTAAATTACAGCTAGTTGCACCCCATCAGGGGTTCTGCAAAAAGAAGGGTGGCGATCGAAAATGGAGTGGTTTACCGAGGCGCTGAAGAAGTACGCTGTATTTAGCGGACGCTCAAGGCGCAAGGAGTACTGGTACTTCGTTCTATTCACTGTGCTCATAAGTATCGCGCTGAGCATAATTGACGGCCTTACCGGGACTTACGAAAGCTCGGCAGGGGTAGGTTTGTTGGGTGGTATCTTCGGCCTTGCGATACTGATTCCAAGTATTGCTGTATCAGTTAGGAGACTTCACGATATTGATCGTAGTGGCTGGTGGATTCTCATCTCGCTCGTTCCGCTGATCGGGTGGATTGTGTTGCTGGTATTCCATGTGCAAGACAGCACGCCGGGCACCAACAGGTATGGTTCTAACCCGAAGTTCGCTAGCAGAGCGCTACCAGTTCATTAAGAGTAGAGAAGTAATAAGAGTAATGCGCAGTAGCGGCTCCTTTTGGGGGGCCGCTTTTCAAATTCTAGAGGAAGAGAGCCTCGTCAGCCTCGCTCTGGAGTAAGGGAGGCCTCGCTTATGAGGCGCATTAGTGATCACAGTACAGATTAATGAAGGACTGAGGTGTAAGAAAAGTGAAGCTCTCAATGCGCTTGATACATCTTACCATCGTTGCCCTCGCGCTCGTCGCAGCAGGATGCAGCGGCAGCAGTTCCGATACCTCTGCGTCGTCCGAGTCTAGCGAGGCGACGCAAGCCGCCGCGGTCGAAGAGGTCGAAGGTGATTTCGCCGGCCTGGTCGACATCGGCGGGGGCCGCCAAATGTACATGGAGTGCAGCGGTACCGGTTCCCCCACCGTCGTCTTGGAATCCGGTCTTCGTGACGCCGCTGACGTATGGAGTATGTCCAGCGCTGGTGAAGGTGCGCCCACAGTGTTTCCCGAGGTCGCTGATTTCACCCGGGTCTGTGCCTATGACCGCCCGGGAACGGTTGTCGGCGGTGAGAGTCCGAGCCGCAGCGATTCGGTATCACAGCCGACCACGGCTCAGGACGCGGTCGCGGACTTGCATGCGCTGTTGAGTGCCGCCGAGGAACCTGGACCCTACGTGCTTGTCGGGCACTCCTACGGCGGCCCGATCATCAGGCTCTACGCCAGTGCCCATCCCCCAGACGTGGCCGGACTCGTCCTCGTAGACGCTCTGTCCGAAGACCTGCCGAACGGGCTGACCCCGACGCAACAAGCCCTGTTCGAGGAGATTAACACTCCACCGCCCGACACCGACGCTGAAGTGCTCGACTTACAAGGGACCTTCCAGCAGCTGCGCGAGTCGCCTCCCGTGCCACAGGTCCCGAAGATCGTGCTCACCGCCGACCAACCGCAACTGACAGCGGAAGTGCTGGCTGAGGGTGAGGGGCAACTCCCTGCCGGGGTGGACCAGGAGTTCGCCGACGCCCTGTGGGCGGCGCAGCTCGCGGCGCAAGACGAGCTGGCCAAGATGTTCCCCGGTGCCGAGCACATCACGAACACGAACAGCACCCACTACATCCACAACGAGCAACCCCAACTCGTGATCGATGCGATTCGCCAGGTAGTCGATGCAAGCAAGGATAACGCCGAAATAGCGAGCGTTGTGGAAGGTGTCGAATGAACCTAAAACAAGGAAACCTTAGTACCGAAAACCAGTTGCCGGGAAGACCTCTTAGCGGCCGGATATCTTACCGGCAGGTACGAGTGGTCGGGGCGCTCTTGATCCTGCAGGGGGTTGGTCTAATGGGGCTTAGCGTCTATTTCTTTGGTCGCGTTGACTGGGGCCGAGCGCTGGTTAGCAGCGGGCAGGGCCAAATCGATGTCCAAATCATTGACGAACCGTTGCTGCCGCTACTCGAACAGGCGACCCTGTTCGCCATCTTCTTCCTCCCGTCTGCGGTCTTGCTACTCCTCGCGGGCCTCAGCTTCCTTATCGTCCGACGCCGGGGGTGGCTGCTTGCCACCACCGCTCAGAGCCTAATCTTGCTGGTTTGCCTGTTCGCTTATCCCGATCCACGACCGGGCTTCGCCTACCCGTTAATCGCCTACTGCATCTTGATGGTGCTGTACCTGAATTCGCGTGGCGTGCGGGCCGCGTTCCATTCCAAGCAAAAGCCAGCGAGCAGAAGATCGGAAACCGTGCATGAAGCATGAGCATCCTGTAGACCCGACGAACTCGGCAGCCCTGCTCCGGAGCTTCGAGCCCGTAATCCGGTTTACCAAAGGCGAGTGGTTCTACCCGATGGACGTAGAGCCGTACGTGCGCTCCTGCAGTCTCTGGGTTCAGCATCCCGACGAGGAGGCCGTCTGCGTGGTGCCCCAGGGGAAGCTGACCCTTGAGACCCTCGGCCAACAACCTCTGGACAGCGCCGACGCCGTCCACTATCTCAAGATCCCCGCTCCTGAGAAGAGCCGCAAGCGAGGTCTTTGGACGCGCCTGTTCTCCAGGCACGCCGCTGGAGGCCCCGATTGGCCCAAAGAAACCTTCCGCGCAGGACGAGGCCGGCTCGCACGCGTGGGGTACGTCTCGCGCTTGGCTGACGCGCTCTTCTCGCTGGTTCTGCTGCTCAGAGGTAGGGTGCCTGGAGAAGGCGTGGAGGGAGCGCGCGTCATGTACGGCGACCTGATGGAGAAAAAGGAACACTACCAGTACCACGGTCGCGTGGTTCGGCAGGCTGGCTGGATCGTCCTGCAGTACTGGCTGTTCTACCCGTTCAATGACTGGAGGAGTAACTTTTCCGGCGCCAACAACCACGAAGCGGACTGGGAGAAGGTATTCGTCTACCTCTCCGAATCGAAGTCCGGCGAAATCCTCCCGGAGTGGGTGGCCTACGCCGCCCACGAAGAGGCCGGAGATCGTCTCCGGCGCCGTTGGGACGACCCGGAACTCGAGAAGATCGACGAGCATCCCGTGGTCTACGTCTGCGCCGGTTCCCACGCGAGCCGCTACTTCCGGGGCGAGTATCTCACCGAGCTGGAGTTCCCGCTGCCGCGTAGCTTCGCCAAAGCAAGAAAGGCAGCGCGGCTCTTCTGGTACAAGACGCTGCGCCAGTACGCGGAAAAAGATGCCTCCGAGCTGTTCACCATCCCTTTCGTGGACTACGGACGTGGTGACGGGCTGTCGGTTGGACCGAATCAGGACAGGGAATGGGATCCTCCCCGGCTCATGGAGGACCCTGTGCCATCCTGGGTGTCCGGGTATCGGGGGCTGTGGGGTCTCTATACTCGGGATCCATTCGAAGGAGAGGATGCGCCCGCCGGGCCCATGTACGACCGCAATAAGGCGGTAAGCCGGGAGTGGTACGATCCGGTGGGATGGGCCGGGCTCGACAAAGTGCCCACCAGGGCCGAGGAGCTGACCGACATCCTCGAACAGAGGTCCGAGATCGAGGAACGCCGCGACGGCATGCGTGCCGAGATACTCCAAAAGAGCCGCGACCTGAGGAGGCTCGGTATAGCAGCCGAGGCCACGCGGGGCAGATCCCATCTGCGGGAGCTTCACGAGGCCCAGCGAGGGCGCATCGCAGAGCTTTCTAGAGAAGTAGCCGGGGTGCGCGAAGAGTTGTCCACAGAGGGAGTTCTCTCCGAGGCGCTGGTCGATCACACCAACCGCTTGAGAAACGGTGAGCGCCCTCCCGCGAACGCCCACATAGCACGCGCGGCACGTCCCCTTCCCGAAAGCGAGGCCCGGGCCGGCCGGGTGGCGCAGCTGTGGGCTTCGATCAGCGTGGCGGTGGTGCTCCTGACGCTAACCGGAATACTCTTCTACCAGAGAGAGCACCTGCTCTTTGCGCTCGTCTTTGCCATCGCCGTGCTTGCGTTCGTCGAAGCCGGTTTCAGGAAGCGGCTTGACAGGTTCATGATCAGCGCCAACATTGGCCTGTCGGTGGTGGGTGCTTTCGTCCTTCTCGACCGGTACTTCTGGCACATAATCGTCCTGTCGGTGCTGGCCGTGGGCCTCTACATTCTCTGGGAGAACCTGCGGGAGCTTGGGCGGTAGTGTGGTCACCTGCCCGGGTTCATGGTTCCGTCTTAGGCGGAGTCCTCTGATGGTAGTGGCATCCTCGATATTAGGCAGTTAGGCAAGTTTATCATTTTTGCTACTGTTGTTACTATCATCTACCGCGCTTGGACAACGCGCCAGAGAGGTTCGTATGGAAGAGTATAAAGCGCTATCCCAAATAATATATGGAGGGATCTATAGGGCCGTCGGGCTGATCCTTGCCCTACTTCTCGGCCTCTACTTTATCTATGAGATCTGGACGATCGTTCTAGTCCTTTTGATGGCGCTGCTCTTCGCCGTCGTCCTCAGCGGGCCGGTCAACTACCTGGCTCGCCGAAGGATACCTAAAGTGTTTGGTGTTTTGGCCGTGCTCGGATGCTTCGTGTTGGCCCTCTGGCTCGCAAGCGTAGCGGTAATACCGGTGGTTCAGGAGCAAGCCGAGCAGTTCAGAAGCGATTTCCCGGCGCTGCTGGATGAGGTGCAAGGTCTTGTCGCGAGCTTGGGGGGTACGGATCTACGGAGCCTGCTGGAAAGGGGAGAAGAGACCCTCTCTAGCAACGTCACGCTCGCCTCAGTGCTCGATTTAAGCAGGAGCGTAACGGAAGGTGTCTCGTTGGGCCTGGTAGCGTTCATAGTAACCGTCTATCTGGTCGTACACCCTACCATGTTGGTAGATGGGTTCGTCTCGCTCTTCCCGGCGGGTCGAAGAGAGAGGGTGCGAGACGTGCTGGGCAAAATGTTTTAGGCTGTTCAGAAG
>DASQMR010000341.1:0-2728 GCA_035645375.1 Rubrobacteraceae bacterium | reverse complement strand
CGTGTCGCCACGAACCGTGCCTACGACCACCTCGGCGTCCCGTTGCCGGGCTAAAGAGTGCTCGCACGGCCGTCATCGGAGGGGGCGTGCGTTAACCGGCGGTTTGGAGGAACTCAAGCAAGATATCTTTAGGAGAGCCGCTGATTCGAACTTGCTCGAAGGTCAGGAGCGCTGTACCTCCCTCCTTCTAGGCTGCCGTCGCTGGGCGTTAGGGTTGCCCGGTCAGGCCCTCGGGCTCGGCCGCAGTGTAAGAGTAGAAGGCAGGCTCGCGTACGTTTTGGTCTCCGGGCTAGAACCTGAAAGATATGACCTCGTCGAGTAAGGCTCGCTTGTAACCGGGTCAGTCTCCTTCAGCAGTGAGACGCGTCTATCTGAGAAGCGCGTGACCGCTAGGTCGAAGCTGTGCCAGAAGAGGTGGACCGGACTGGTCTTGCCGTTAAAGCGGCCCGCGAACTCCTCGAAGATCCGGTCTACTCGCACCAGCGCGCGATGGAAGCGTCTGACGTGCCCCTGGTTGCAGGTGCGATGGTAGGTGTCGGCGTCAAGGGTATTCTCGTCGAGGTCGAAGGATATGGGGTTTAACGAGATCTCTATTCCCAGAGAACCGAGCCCCTCGAACAGCCTGTGGTAGAACTTCGCGATCGGCAGGTCCTCTGGCGTGAAAGAGAAAGCTTCGTCCTCGCTCGTGGTCACCATGAGCCTGTTTGCGACTATTAGAGCACAGTATCTTTACCGAACTTGGTTATATGCGATCATGTCTTCGCAGCATTGTCTCCGATTACCGTGGGTAAGGCGGACTACGTCGTAGAATGCTCGTATGAAACGCGAGAACGGCGACGCGAGCAGGGACTACGAGCGAGATGCATTGAAGCGGGAGTTGGAGGAGGCGCGGGCGAGAGAGCGTAACCACCGGCGACTGGCGCGGCATATAAGAGAGAAGTATCTGCCTGAGGAGAGCCTTAAGAGGGAGTACGCTGGCACGGTGCCGCGGCTCTCGGCATCGGGTTGCGCGACGAGGTTCGCACGGGCGAGCGCGTGGTATTGGGTACACGCCGACGGGGCCGAGGGCGCGATGCGGCGGGCGCACGAACTAGAGGAGAGGCTCGATGCCTTGCGAGGAAGGGCGGAATCGTGAGCGGTTGGAGGCGGCGAGCGATCACGGCGGGGCGCGCCGTAGAGGATCGGTTCGACCGGCTGAGGTTCGGGATAAGACGCAGCGCGGGTCGGTTGTCCCCGATGGAGATTGTGCCCTATCGTGGGTACGGTACCCAGAGCGAGCTTTTTATGAAGGGACGTGTGCTGGAGACGCTAAGCCTCCGGCCTCCGAGCGTCGAGGACTCTCGGCGCCGGAACCTTCGCAACATGGCCCGACGGTTCTTGAGCTCTGAAGTTCCCAACGCCCGGGTTCGTGCTAACCACGCCGGGCAAGAGATCGAGACTAAGTCAGACGCGGAAGGGTACTTCGATCTCCGCTTCTCACTGACGGGACCGCTTGAAAGCGACGCATCATGGCGCCGGATCCAGATAGAGCTGGTCTGGCCCGAAACGGGAGCTGAGTCCCGGGCCACGGGGAGGGTGCTGGTCCCGACTCGAGCCGGGTTCGGGGTTATTAGCGACCTTGATGATACAGTGTTGCAGTCGAGCGTGACCAACTTCTTGAAGATGGCTCGAATGGTCTTGCTGGGCAACGCTCACACTCGCCTGCCGTTCGAAGGCGTGGCGGCTTTCTATCGCGCCTTGCAACGCGGCGCGAGCGGCGGGGAGTTCAACCCTATCTTCTACGTATCCAACAGCCCTTGGAATCTTTACGACTTGCTGGAGGACTTCATGGACGTCCACGGCGTTCCGGCAGGTCCACTCTTCCTTAGAGACTGGAGCCCGACGACGTTGAGAGGCGGAGCGGAGCACAAGCTTCGCGTCATACGTACGCTGCTAGCGACGTACCCCGACCTCCCGTTTGTCCTTATCGGAGACTCTGGCGAACGCGACCCGGAGATCTACCACAAGATCATCCTTGAACACCCCGGACGAATAGAGGCCGTCTATATCCGTGACGTTACCGGCAACAAGCGCGACGAGATCGTGCACGAGATCGCGAGAAAGCTTCGAAACCTCGGCGTGGAGATGCTGCTCGTCCCCGATACTGGCGAGGCCGCGAACCATGCCGCCGAACGGGGGCTCGTATCTTGAGGTCTACGCCTCGGAGTATAGCTAGGCTATCTTCCCGAGAACGAAGCGCCCACACCCGGTTACATCATGGCCCGGGTGAGGTTAGGGACTACAGCTAACTCGACCTTATCCGGTCTGCGGACAAGCGCTTCGCGGTGGCGGGTTGCCTCTTGAGTCGGGTAAAATGGATGTTAAATACAGGTTAAATCGCTTTGGAGCGGTAGCGGTATGGAGACGGAAAAGCCGATCGAGGAGATAACCGGAGAGAGTCGGCCCGAGCGCACGGCGCGGGAGATCGCCGAGTTGCTGCAGGAGTTGCGGGTGGTATTGCCGGGGGTGCAGGTATTGTTCGCCTTTTTGCTCACGGTGCCGTTCTCGGCGCGCTTCGGGGAGGTGAGCGCGCTCGAACAGACCTTCTTCTTCGGGACGCTCGTGTGTACCGGCCTCTCTACGATACTGCTTCTCGCGCCGTCGGCTCACCACAGGCTTCTGTGGCGCAGGCAGGCAAGGGAGCATCGCCTTCGGGTGGCGAACAGGCTCGCCATCGCGGGCATAATAT
>DASQMR010000340.1:0-4295 GCA_035645375.1 Rubrobacteraceae bacterium | reverse complement strand
TCGCCGGAGCTGAGTCTCTCCTGATCCAGCTGAGCGACGAGTATGAACCATGCACAGTCATGGCAGAGGCCCCGCACGGCACGGCCCCGAGCCTTTTTGGCAAGAATATAGCGAACCCGATGGCGATGATCCTCGCTGGCGCGGCGCTCCTCACCTTCTTCCACGAGGAAGAAGCCGAACTCGCCTCCCGGGCGATCTACGAGTCGACGTTCGAGTCGGTGCTGGAGGGGAACCGGACTCTGGACCTCGGAGGACACACCGGAACCCGTGAGTTCGCCGACGAGGTGATCCGTCACGTCAAGACGAAGCTAGAGGTGTGGAGCGCGCTTGCCTAGGAGAGGCTTGTTCGCTCGCCGCAGAACGAGCGTAGAGTTCGAGGTAACACCCGCGACCTTCAGAACGCTGGGGCTCTCCGGAATCTCGGGCCTGCGCTCTATGTCCGGCCCAGCCCTGCTCGCCAGGGCGGTCCGGCGCGGCGACGCGGCGGCGCCGGAACTTACGGCTTTAAGCTCCACGAGGGTCTCTAACCTCCTGTCCCTCCTCGCAGTAGGGGAGATGATCGCCGACAAGACGCCCTTCGTCCCGTCTCGCACCTCAGCCCCGTCCCTGCTCGGACGCGCCCTCTCCGGCGCCCTCGTCGGAGCGGAGCTATTCTCCTCCGAGGGACGCCGCCGGAACTCGGGCGCCATTCTCGGGGCGCTCTCGGCGCTCGCCGCCGCCTACGCCGGGGAGAAGCTCCGCTCGGAAGGAGCACGAAAGGGCATCCCGGATCCGCTCCTAGCAACCCTCGAAGACAGGCTAGTCCTCTCTTTAGGGACGCGCCTCCTGCGGCGGGGAAGCTAGAAGCCGAACCGGCTCAGGGTATTCTGTACGGAGCTTAGGTAGCCGCCGCCGAAGAAGTAGACGTGTACGAGAAGCGGGTAGAGGTTATAGAGGTCGCGGCGCGTCTCGAAGAAGCCGGGGCGGATGCCCCGTACCTCCTCGTAACGTTTCATAAAGGTGTCGCCAAAAGAGTTAAAAAGCGAAATAAAAGCAATCTCTATCTCAGGGTCAGCGTAGTAGATCGCCGGGTCCAAGAAGGCTGTGATCCTGCCGCTCTTCGCCAGCACGTTCCCGCTCCACGCATCGCCGTGAACCAGCGAAGGTCGCTCGGGCTGGTCGATCAGGCCGTCCAGCCTCTCCGCCAACCGCTCTAACCTCTTCAGATCCGCGGACGGCAGGCGCCCAGCAGCGTGTGCCGTCCTCGCCATATACAAGAGCCGGTGTTCCCGGAAAAATTCGGTCCAGCTCTCCGTCGGCGGGTTTGGTTGGTCAAGGTTCCCGATCAAGGTGTCCCGCTCGTGACCGTAGGACTCGGCGGTGATGCCATGAAGGCCGGCGAGCAGCTCAGCGGCGTGGCGCTCGGCTCGATCGCAGAAGCTGCTCTCCCCCTCCATGAACTGCATGAGCAGCAGCTTTTTCGAGGAGTGGTAGACCTCCGGGACGGGCAGGCCGCTCTCTGCGCGTAGGTAGCGAAGCATGTACGCCTCCCGCTCCAAGTGCGCCGTTCCGGCGCGATCCACCTTGGCGACGACCACCGAGCCGTCCGAGAGCTCCGCTTTGTAGACTTCCCCGATGCACCCTCCGGCAAGCGGACGAACGGCGCGTAGGCTCGTTCCGAGAGATGCTTCGATCCCCTCGGCGACTATTCTCTCAGCCACTACCATTCTTCAGGTGGCGCTCGCGAATGTCCTCCAAAAGCCCCTCCGACGCCGCCTCGACGAGATCTAGGACCAGCTCGAAGCCCTCGGGGCCTCCGTAGAAGGGGTCAGGGACCTCCCGCTCGGAACGCCCCGAAGCATAGTCGAGAAAGGGCCTCACCTCGGTCCGTGAACGCGTTCCTCCGCAAAGAGGCTCGACGAATCGGCGGTTCTCCTCGTCCATAAAGAGTATGTAGTCGAATCTCTCGCAGTCCTCCAAGGTCAGGCGCCGCGCCCGCTGGGCGCTTATATCTATGCCCCTCTTCTTAGCGCCCCTCTGCCCCCGCTCATCCGGCGGATGGCCGACGTGCCAGGCTCCCGTCCCGGCAGAATCCGCCTCTACCTCTCCTTCAAGCCCCTCGCGCCGCAAAACGTTCTCGAAGACGCCCTGAGAGAGCGGTGAGCGGCAGATGTTGCCTAAGCAGACGAACAGTACGCGGACCATGACGCTTACTATAGCCGTTTACCGGCCGCGTTTCGGATTGGCCCTGTATCCTCCAGCCTAGCGGGGAATAGCGGTTTTGCTAGACTGAACCCTTCTACTGTGTTGGATAGGAGGAGAGGCGATGGCCGAAGTAAACCGGATAGGAATGCTCACAGGCGGCGGAGACGCGCCGGGGCTAAACGGCGTTATTCGGGCCGTCACCATGCGCTCGATCAACGACTATGGCTACGAGGTTCTGGGCGTCATGCGCGGCTGGCGGGGCCTACTAAAGAGGGAAGAAGACAGCACGCTGCCCCTCTCCGCCGCCGACGTACGCTACATCCTCGAAGAGGGCGGCACCATCCTCAAGTCCTCGCGCACCAACCCCTACAAGAACGAGGGTGACGCCGAGAAGGTCGTCGAGAACATGAAGGAGTACGGCATAGACGCCCTCGTCGCCATCGGCGGCGACGACACTCTCGGGGTCGCAAAGCGCCTGCACGACGACTTCGGCGTGCAGATAGTTGGCTGCCCGAAGACCATTGACAACGACCTCTCGGCGACCGACACCACGTTCGGCTACGATACCGCCGTCTCTATAGCCGCCGAGGCTATCGACCGAATTAGGACCACGGCGAAGAGCCACGAGCGGATCATAGTGGTCGAGATCATGGGTCGGCACGCAGGTTGGATCACCTGGGGCGCCGGCGTCGCGGGCGCCGCGAACGTCACCCTCATCCCCGAAGTCGAGCCGGACCTCGACGAGATAACGAACCTCTTCAAGAAGCGCGCCGATAACGGCGAGAGTTGGGGCATCGTAGCGGTCAGCGAGGGCGTAGCCTTGAGCGAGGATTACATCACCCAGAACGCCGAGAAGGACGAGTTCGGGCACGTGCGCCTTGGCGGCATCGGCGAGACGCTTGCCGGGGAAATAAAGGAACGCACCGGCATAGACACCCGTCACGTAGTCCTGGGGCATCTCCAACGCGGCGGCACCCCAACCGCCTATGACCGCATCCTCTCGACGCGCTATGGGCTGCGGGCGGCCGAGGCGGTAAAGAACGGCGAGTGGGGCAAGATGGTAGCGCTGCGCGGCAACGAGATCGTCACCGTCTCTCTGGATGAAGCGACAGAGGAGACTAAGACCGTACCCGACGACCTCTACCGCGCCGCCGCCACCTTCTTCGGCTAACCCTCCATACACAACGACATCCAGAGCGCGGACTACTACCTCCGGCTGCGTTCATCCCGCTCGCCGAGAGACCGGTTTGATCGTGCCTCTGGAAAAGCGGGTGCTTGAGCAGACATGCCGCCAGGCTAAAGAGTGGCAAGATCAGCGTCTGACGCAGGATACTCCCTTATTGTTGAGCGTCAACCTCTCCGCCCGGCAATTCCGACATCCCTCGCTCTGCAAAGCGATCTCCGACATCCTTCAGTCTACGGGGTTTGAAGCTGGAACCCTAATCTTGGAGATCACCGAGACCGTGATGATGGAGGGAGACGAACGCAGGACAGATCAACTCTGGAAACTCAAGACCCTGGGCATTAAGCTTGCAGTCGACGACTTCGGTACGGGTTACTCCTCTCTCTCCTACCTCAGCCGTTTCCCGGTTGACTACCTGAAGATAGACCGCCCGTTCGTGGGAGACCTCGACAAGAAACCCGAGGCCCGTAAGCTAGTCAGCGGCATCTTGGACCTGCCCTCCTTACTCAGGCTCCGTGTCATCGCCGAGGGCATAGAGATCGCCTAACAACTTGAAGATCTGCAGGAGATGGGCAGGGCTACTACTTCGCCCGCCCGCTGCCGGCCGAGAATCTCTCGTTACTACGTTACAACCTCGCCGAGGCGGCGCAGACGCAGCGACACATGACGGACCTTGAATAGGCTCGCCGAGTCATCTTCTTGCCAATTTGCTTCCGCCCGTCGCGGCTAAAGGACCTTGGCCGCCTCTCCCTCAGCCAGGTGCGTTCCTATCCTACGGTAGCGCTCGTAGCGGCCTTTAACCAGCGCCTCCGGTCCGAGCTCGGAAAGCCTCGCGAGGGCGCCTTCGACGGCGTGAGTTACGGCCCCTACAGCGGTCTCAGGTTCATTGTGCGCTCCGCCCAGAGGTTCAGGTAGGACCTCGTCGATG
>DASQMR010000339.1:0-18372 GCA_035645375.1 Rubrobacteraceae bacterium | reverse complement strand
CAGCACTAAGCACTTCTTGACGGGTCTAGAAAGCTAGAGATGGCCGGACGCCTCAGGATACCCACGCGCCCACGCGACGAGGCGCAGATGTCCCTGATCGAGCACCTGGACGAGCTTCGGTCCAGGATCATCAGGGTAGCCATCGCCTTCTTCGCGGTCGCCATCGTCGCGTGGTTCTTCCGGATTCAGATCTACGAGTTGTTGTTGGATCCCGCTCCTTCGCTCGAAGGACGGCTCAACTTCACGTCTATAACCGCGCCGATTATCACGGACGTGAAGCTGACACTCTATACGGCCTTCCTGCTGACGATTCCTATCCTTCTCTACCAGATGTGGGCTTTCGTGGCGCCCGCCGTCGGGGAGATGGGTCGGGCGTTTACCTACATATTGATCTCGTTGGCCTCCTCTCTCTTCCTGGGGGGGGTGGCGTTCGGTTACTTCATCGTCCTTCCTATAGGCATAGATTTTCTGCTCGGATGGGCCCCCGAGCGGTATGAGGAGATAATTACCGCCGACACCTACCTAGGCTTCGTTACGCGGTTCCTTTTGGCTTTCGGCATAGTCTTCGAGTTTCCGGCGGCAACTTACGTGGGCGCGAAGCTCGGGATCGTCACCGCGCCGTTTCTGAAGAGGTACCGCAGGCACGCGATCGTTGTCAACACCATCCTCGCCGCCGCTCTCACACCGGGACAGGACCCGTTCAGCATGGTCCTCATGGCGATCCCGATGATTTTCATGTACGAGGTCAGCATCGTTATCGCTCGCTTCGTCAACCCCGTCGCCCCGGAGGAGCAGAGCCTTGCCGAGCGGGCTGACAATGATGATAGTGAGCACGAAGACGAGCGGGAAGACGCCGTCGAGAGGGATCTGTAGAGCAACCCTTAGCGATCTCGCTGAAAGCTGGTTGCTAATATGATACAACCCGCCTTCGTGCAAGCAGATACTACAGTAGGTTTCCCGTCGGCTTACCTGCGGCTCGCCCGACCGAAGCAGTGGACCAAAAACGGGTTCGTTCTGGCGGGAGTGATCTTTGCCGGGGAGGCGTTGCAGGCGTCGAGCGTGGTGGCGGCGCTTCTGGCGTTCGTCGCGTTCTGCGCGCTCTCGGGGGCGACGTATGCGGCGAACGATATTCTGGACGTGAAAGAGGATCGCGGGCATCCGACGAAGCGTCTAAGGCCCGTGGCGAGCGGGGAGGTACCGGTCCCGCTCGCCGTCACCTTTGCGGTGCTTCTCGCCGTGGGCGGGCTGATGCTAGCCTTCTCCGTAGATCTCTGGGTAGGGATAGCCGGGTTGTCCTACCTGCTCTTGCAGGCAGTCTATACGCCGGTGCTAAAGCACATTGCGCTGCTGGACGTGATGAGCATCTCGACGGGGTTCGTGCTCCGAGCCCTTGCAGGGGTGGCGGCGGTAGGTGAGTCGATCTCGCCATGGCTGGTCGTCTGTACGGGTCTACTAACCCTCTTCTTGGGGTTCTCGAAGCGCCGCTACGAGTTGTTCGTTCTGGGAGAAGGCGCCAAAACACACCGTAAGAATCTCGGGGACTACTCGGTCGAGATGCTCGACCAGATGATGATGATCATGTTGACGGCTACTATTATCGCGTACATCATGTACACGTTTACCTTCGCCTTGCAACTGCGCTCGTACATGATGTTAAGCATACCGTTCGTGATCTACGGGGTTCTCCGCTATATGCTGCTCGTACACCGTGACGGCGGGGGTGACCCCGACACCTTGCTCTTGCGGGACCGCCCTCTCCAGCTAACCCTGCTACTCTTCCTCGCCGTCATCATGACGGTCATCTACGTTTTCTGAGAGACTCCCCCGCGTGGAACGCCTGAAGAAAAACCTGATTCTAGCCCTAGGCCTCGGCGTCGCCGTCTACCTGGTATTCGCAGTTTTAGCCGATCTGGACGACCTGAGTTCTGCCCTGGGCGGCTTCCGCCTCTCGCTCGTGCCGGTTATCTTGGGTCTCGTCGCCCTCTCCTACGTAGGCAGGTTCCTCCGCTGGTCGTACTACCTGCGTCTATTGAAGGCCACCATGCCGCTGTGGCCCAACGTCGTCATCTTCGCGGCGGGACTCTCGATGACTATCTCGCCGGGCAAGCTTGGCGAGGTGTTAAAGAGCGTTTTTATTAAGCAGATCAACGGGGCGCCCATAGCCCGCACCGCTCCCGCCGTGGTAGCCGAGCGCGCCACGGACGGGACCGGCATGATCGCCTGGGGCCTGATGGGTGCCCTGGCGTTTAGCTTCGGCCTGGAAGCCCTTCTCCTGTTTCTGGCGATCGCGGCGGCCGGTATCACGGTTCTTCGCTCGAAGCGGCTCTCGCTCCTGGCCGAGCGGGTGCTCCTCAAGCTACCGCTGCTCGATCGCCTCGCGCCGCACGTGAGAGACTTCCACGGCGCATCGAACGAGCTGTTGGCGACGCGACCGCTCATCGTGGGTACGATTATCTCCTTCTGCTCGTGGGGACTGGAGATCCTGGCGGTTTATCTCTGCGTCAGGGGGATAGGGGCGGAGGTTCCCTTTCTCGTGGTGGTCTTCGTCTTCGTGGTGGGCTCGTTCGCGGGCGCTTTCAGCATGCTGCCGGGCGGTATCGGGGTCGCTGAGGCGGGATTAGCTGGGGGCTTTACCACGTTCGCCGGGCTCTCTGGCGGTCTCTCGGTAGCCTTGACCTTCGTTATACGCATCGCCACCTTGTGGTTCGCGACTCTGATCGGGGTTGTGGGCCTACTCGTGGTACGGCGCGTGGTCGGCGAACCTGCCGATCCGGATGAGCCCCGAGCCGTAGTATAATATTCTTGTTCCTATCCCAGGCCTTGTGGGGCATGAAAGCCTCGACGGCCGTGTGCTATAAACGGTAGATATGCGATTAATAATCTCTGAGAAAGCCAACGCGGCAAAAAAGATATCCCAGTTTCTAGCCGAAGGGCCGGTCAAGGACGGCAAGCACCGGAGCGTGCCGCACCACACCTTCTCCTGGAAGGGGGAGGAGTGCGTCTCGGTCGGCCTCAAGGGGCACGTCCTGAACCCCGAGTACCCAGAGGAGTACTCGAACTGGCAGAAGGTAGAACCGTCGAGCCTGATAGACGCGGAGATCCTCAAATCAGTCTCCGAGAAGGGTGTCGCCGAGGCGGTTCGGGCGCTCTCAAAGAAGGCCGACGCCGTCATCATCGCCACGGACTTCGACCGGGAGGGTGAGCTGATCGGGGTAGAGGCTCTCTCCCTTGCCTTTGAGGCGAACTCAGAGCTCATGGACAACGTCCAGCGGGCACGCTTCAGCGCGCTCACGAAGGGCGAGGTTACCCGCGCGTTCGACGAGCTCGTCGAGGTGTCGAGGGAACTTGCGGCGGCTGGCGAGGCACGCCAGGATATAGACCTGATCTGGGGGGCCACCCTTACGCGCTGGGTCTCGCGCGCCACAAAGCGCTACGGGAGCGCGTTCCTCTCCGTCGGCCGTGTGCAGAGCCCAACCCTCGTCCTCATCTCCGAGCGCGAGCGTGAGCGCCGCGCCTTTATCCCCGAGCCCTACTGGGAGATAGAGGCGAACTTGCAGAACGGTGAGGCGTTCACCGCCCGCCACGCCGCCGGACGCTTCAAGGAGGAGGAAGCGGCGAAGGCGGCGTACAAGAATCTCACGCAGACCGCGCTGGTCACGGAGGTCAAGGAGAAGTCAGCGACGCGGCCCGCACCGGTACCGTTCAACACTACCGGTTTCCTTACGGCGGCGGCGAACATCGGGATCAGCCCGAGCCGCGCCGCGCGGCTCGCCGAGGATCTGTACACCGACGGCTACATCTCCTACCCCCGCACCGACAACACCGTCTACCCGAGCAGCCTAGATCTGCGAGAGGTGCTCGGGCAGCTCACAAAGGTCGAGGACGTCGGGCAGCACGCCGAGCGGTTGCTAGAAAGCGAGAAGCTCTCGCCGACGCGCGGCAAGAAGCAGACCACGGATCATCCTCCGATCTACCCGACGGGCTACGCCTCAAAAAAGGCGCTGCGTGACGATCAGTGGAAGATCTATCAGCTCGTCGTCAGGCGATTCCTGGCTACCCTGTCGACGCCCGCGAAGACGCTGCGGACCACCGTGCGCCTCGACAGTGGGGGCGAGCCTCTGGTGGCGGGCGGTACGGTCGTTACCGAGGAGGGATGGCTCGCGGTCTACCCTTATGGGCGTAGGGCCGACGAGGAGATCCCGAAGCTCAACGAGGGGCAAGAGGTTCGGGTCACCGGGACCGAGCTGTTCGCCAAGGAGACTCAGCCGCCGGGGCGGTATGGGCAGGGACGTTTGCTGCGGGTGATGGAGGATCTGGGGCTTGGCACCAAGGCGACACGCCCGTCCATTATCCAGAACCTCTACGATAGGGGATATGTTCACGACGACCCGCTCGTGCCGACAGAGACAGGCATGGCTGTCGCGCAGGCCCTGAAAGACTTCGCCTCCGAGATAGCCACTCACGAGATGACCAGCGAGCTGGAGCGGAGCATGGATGAGATCTCCGAGGGCAGAATCAGCAAGGATTCCGTGGTCGACCGCTCGCGCGACGTGCTGCGCCAGGTCTACGGTCACCTGGAGAGCTCTCAAGAGAAGTTCGCGGACATCGTCTGGGACGGCATTCGTGAAGACTCCGTGCTCGGCCCGTGTAAGAAGTGCGGCAACAACCTCACTGTTCGGCGTGCCAAGAAGAGCGGCAAACGTTTCGCCGGATGCTCGGGATACCCAGAGTGCGACCAGACCTACTCGCTGCCGCCGCGTGGTGAGATTATCCCGCTCGGGACGCTCTGCGACGCTTGCGGTTCGCCAGAGATAAAGGTCGTCGGGGGGAGACGGCCCTGGATCACGTGCATCGACATGCAGTGCCCGAAGCAGCAGGAGAAGCGCGCGGCCGCCGCGGCCAAGAAGGCCGAGAAGGCCGCGACGAACGGTGAGGACGATCAGAATGGGGGTGGACACGAATCCGCCCCCATGACGCAGAAGAAAGCGGCCTCAAAGAAGGCCTCAGCCAAGAAGAAGTCGACCGAGGCACGGGAGCCCGTAAGATCAACCACATAGAGGATCGTCTGGACCTCTCCCTCGATCAGACCTCCGAGATGCGCGAGCCTTCGCCACTCGCTAGGATGAGCGGCTATCTTCTTCTCTGGACGATGATTGCTGTGGTCTGCTATTCTGCCGCGCTATAGTGTCAAACCAAGAAACGGCTAAAGGTTGATCAGGCAATGGCCCCGGTAATAGGCGTAACGGCAACGTTGAAGCAGGATCTCGACCCGGTCGCGACGCGTCCTCTGGGCTCATACGTACGGGCGGATCTGGACTACGTGGCCGGCGTCGCCCAGGCGGGGGGGGTACCGCTGGTTCTTCCCCCCGTCCCCGAGATGGCTGAGGAGATGGCCAGAGGGATAGACGGTCTACTCTTAAGCGGGGGGAGTGATCTCGATCCGGACTATTACGGTGAGGATGCCCTGCCCGAACTCGACGTAACCATACCCGAGCGGGACGCCTTCGAGATGGCGCTTCTGGAGCACGCGCTCGAGCGGGGCATACCGGTCTTCGGGATTTGCCGGGGCTTGCAGGTCATGAACGTCGGTCTCGGCGGAACACTCTATCAAGACCTCCCGACCCAACTCGGGAGTGGTTCGATCGCGCATCGTCAGCAGACGCCTAAATGGCAGTGGACGCACGAGGTCGAGGCGGAGGGCGGCTCGAACGTCGCAGAGATCATGGGTGCGATGAGGCTCAGGGTAAACTCCTACCACCATCAGGGGGTTAAGAAGGTTGCCGAGGGTCTCGTTGTAAGCGCCCGAGCCTCTGATGGAGTGGTGGAGGCAGTAGAATCTACAGACCTCTCCGAGTGCTGGCTCGTAGGAGTGCAGTGGCACGCGGAGGCTATGCGTAACACAGAGAGTGCCGAGCACCGCAACCTCTTCGTGGCTCACGTCGCCGCCGCTGAGCGACACGCTACGCGCCGCCGGGCCGCAGCGTAGACTCCCTCTGGCTGAGCAGGTTAGACGCGGTCTCTTTGTAACCGTCGAGGGTCTCGACTTCTCGGGCAAGTCTACTCTCTTCCGCAGCCTGAAGACCTCTCTCGCGAACTTGGGGGTGCCAGCCTACTTCGCGCGCGAACCCGGGGGTACGCCCGCTGCGGAGGATATCCGAGACGTACTTCTAAACCCCGAGCTAGACATGGACCCGTGGACCGAGGCGTATCTGTACGCGGCCGCGCGGGCGGATCTGGTGAGTCGTGAGATCCTGCCGCGTTTGAAGAACGGACAGATGGTGCTCTGCGAGCGGTTTCTCGATTCGAGCCTCGCTTATCAGGGGGCGGGGCGAGGTTTGGGTATGGAGGCGGTGCGTGACCTGAACGCCAGGGCCGCTGGGGGAGTAGTACCGGATTTGACGTTCTATCTGCGCCTGGATGGAGAGGAGCGGAAACGGCGGGCCCGAAGCTCGGGGGCGCCGCTCGACAGGATCGAACGCATCGGAGATGAGTTTATGAGGCGGGTGGAGGAGGGGTTCGAGGAGATAGCGCGCTCCGAGCCAGCTCGGGTGCGGGCGCTCGACGCAACCCTCCCGCCAGAGGAGCTCAGGGAGGCTGTCCAAAGGGATATTCGAGTCTTGCAATAGGCTCCCGCAGGCGGGCAACTTTACCTGGATATGAGGTAGAGAGTAAACATAGCTTCGTGCACGGGATTCGGAGCCGGGATTAACATGCGGAACGGGCGGTAGACTGGGATGGATATGGATCGTGTAGAGAAAGAGGCGAAGATCTTCGACGGCATCGTAGGCAACCATCCGGCCTTGCGCCTGCTCGAGAACGCGCTTTCCTCAGGCGTCTCACACGCTTACCTGTTCCACGGCCCGCGGGGGGTAGGCAAGCGCAGCGTCGCTTACCGGTTTGGGGCGGCGCTGGTCTCGGGTGGAGACGAGGGGGCCATGAGTCGAGCCTTGCGCGGTCTACACCCGGACCTCGTGGAGGTAGTTCCCGAGGGAAAATTTACAGCTATCGGTCAGGTGCGGGAGATGATGAGGCTCGCGGCGAGCCGTCCGTTCGAGGGGGCGCGAAGGGTATTTGTATTGCAAGCGGACACCCTGAACGTACAGGCGGCGAACGCGCTGTTGAAGACCCTCGAAGAGCCGGAGGGTGAGAACGTCTTCGTCCTGATCGCGGCTTCGCGCGAGGGGGTTCTGCCGACGATACTCTCCCGCGCCCAGGAAATTCGCTTCGACCCCTTGCCGCCGGGCGAGGTAGTGCCCTTTCTTGCGGAGCGAGGTTGCTCGGAGGGGGAGGCGAAGACCGCGGCGGCTCTGGGCCGGGGAAGCATCGGGCTCTCGCTGCGTTATGCGGAGGAGGAAGAGCTCAAGAGGCTGCGGGAGGCCGTGTTTAGAGCTGGTCTCTCCTTCGATGCTTCTTACGAGGAGCGGTACGGGGTGGTCGAGGAGATCATGGCGCGCGCCGAGAGCGTGGGAGAGGCGCGGGAGAAGGCGTATCTACTGGCGGGAGCGGAGGACGCCGATGGGGGACCTGACCGGCGCCGGAAGGAGACGGCGAAGCGGCTCGGGAGGGCGGCTCGGGATGAGGCGGTGGCGGAGGCTTTGGATCTCCTGGCTCTCCTCTACCGGGACGCCGCGGTGATCGCGGCGGGGGCGGTAGAGTTGGCCGCGAACGTGGATAGGGTCTCCGAGATACGGGCTCGTGTGGAGGAGAAGGCGGGAGCGGATTGGGCGGGGGCGGCTCGACTCTTTAGAGAAGCGAGGGGAGAGCTGGCGTATAATGTCTCGCCGGAGGCGATTCTGGAGGTTGCGCTATCTCGGATGGGGCAGAGGATATCGGGGGGATCCCCGAAGTGAGGCTTCCCAGGCTGGTGGACGTTCGTATCCCCGGCATGGGAGTAGCGAAGCTCTGCTACGCCCGAGACCTCGACCTGCGGGTCGGCTACAAGGTTGTCGTGGAGACCGCTGACGGAGAGTTCGTAGGTCGGGTCACCCTGACGCCCAGGCGCCGGGAGCCTTACATGCCGCCCTTCGACATCCTGCGCATCGTTACGCTGGAGGACGAGAGGGAGGAAGACGCGAACCGAGAGCTCGGGCGGGAGATACGGACCGAGGCCCAGAAGCTCGCCCGCGACCACCGCGCAAAAGGGGTTTCGTTCTTTGGCTGCGACGTATCACTAGACGGGTGCTATGTCGAAGTAAAGTACGAGGCCGAAAGCGATGCGAATCTGGAGGTGGTGCGGGAGGGTCTCGAGCGTCGCTACGACGCGCGGGTCGTGTTCCGGCGGTTCAACTTCGTCGAGCGCGCGTCGGACAGCGGCGGATGCGATACGTGCGGGGTGCCGCTGTGCTGTGCTACGTGGAGCGGGGCGAGGAGCATGGGGCCGGTCAACGTCAGGCTCGCCAAGCAACAGGGCGTGACGCCGAACGAGAAGATTCTGGGTAACTGTGGCGAGGTGAAATGTTGCATGCGCTACGAGCACGACGCCTACAAAGAATTCAAGGAGCGCGCGCCGTTTAAGAATACCGTGGTAAAGCTCGGGGAGAGGGAGGGACAGGTCGTCGACTACTCGATGGTCAAAGACTCCGTCCTGGTACAGTTCGGCCAGAAGCGAAGCGACCGCGAGATGGTCCCCCTGACCAACCTCGCCGCCCAGAACGACGGCATCGTACCCGCTGACGCCTTCGACGAGAATAATGGGGAAGAGGGAGCCGGCGAGGGGCACGCTCCGGCTCCTTCGGACTCATAGCTTCTTTGTGGAATAACCTTTGCGACGTACCGGGTGTGCTCGTCGGACACGCCACCGACGAGAAGGACCTCACGGGTTGCACGGCGGTCCTCTTCGACTCGCCTGACGGGAGCGGAGCAGGGGCGGTGGTCGGCGTCGACGTGGGCGGCTCCTCGCCGGGAACGCGCGAGACGGACCTCTTGAACCCTACGGGACGCGTGGATCAGACGCACGCCATCCTCCTCACCGGCGGCAGCGCCTTTGGTCTCGCGGCAGCAAACGGCGTGGTGAGCCTCCTCGAGGAGAGGGGCGTGGGCTACGACGTAAGGTTTGCGCGTATTCCTATAGTTCCGGCGGCGGTCGTCTTCGACCTAGCCCTCGGAGATCCTTCTGTCCGGCCCGGTCCGGAGATGGGCTACGAGGCCGCCTCAGCGGCCGCGAGCGGCTCCTTCAAACAAGGCACCGTCGGCGCGGGGACCGGGACGACCGTCGGCAAGGTATTGGGGCTTGAGCGAGCGATGAAGGGGGGGCTGGGGAGCGCCTCGGTGGCTCTGCCCGGCGGGGTCGTGGTCGCGGCCCTCGCCGTGGTCAACGCCTTCGGGGACGTGCGTGATCCTTCGACGGGCAGGATTGTCGCCGGGCCGCGCCTTGAGGACGGTGCCCTCGCCGACTCGGTCGAGCACCTCTTAGAGGCGGAGCGCTTTATGCGGTGGGGGGAGAACACAACTTTAGGAATCGTCGCGACCAACGCCCGTCTCTCCAAACCGCAGGTGACCAAGATGGCCCAGATGGCCCAGGACGGCCTGGCCCGCACCGTCTCGCCGGTCCACACCTCTGTCGACGGGGACGTTGTCTTCGCCGCCTCCGTCGGCGGGCGGGCGAGCATCGTGATGGCGCCCGACGTTGTTGGGGCGTGGGCTGCGCGGGTGACTGCGGAGGCCGTGCTGCGCGGCGTGCGCGAGGCGAGGGGCGTGCCTGGAGTTCCGGCTGCCTCCGACCTCGGTTAGGGCCGTGTAATCTTAGCTGTATCCGCCATCTCCGGGCGGAGATATAGCGAGATCCCGCGTTGCAGTGCAGACGAGAAGGTGGCCGAAGAGAGAGCCTCGAAGACTCTAGAGAAGGAATGTATTTGTGCGGTTTGTGGTAAGAAAAGGAGGGTGAGCACTTCAGGGTAGGTAGCCTGTCCGAGAAGTGGGGACGACGATGAGAGAGGAGCCGGCAGATGGCAGCGACTTACGTTCATACCTGCTACCGAATACTGGACCCTGAGAAAAGCAAGGACTTCTACGTTGACAAGATGGGCACGTTGTTCGGAAAGTGCAAAGTCCTTTGAGCTCAGGTTCCGTACTCTATTAACCGAGGGTGGCGCCGAGCGGTTAGAACTAGCGAGAGCTCCTCAGATCCCTCCTTCCGATTCCCTATGACCATCGCCAAGCACAACACCTGCTGCCGCTCTGCCTTTTGCGCTCAGTTCGAAACCGAGCATGCCACGCAGCAGACGGAAGCTACAACGGAAGAGGACGCCGACATACTACTCCCGGGGGTGCCCGAGGTGCGGGACGGAATTTGGGAGGTCGGCGACGCGGGCGAGGTCGAGTGGCCCGAGAGTGCGAGCGCCTGCTGCTCACGGAGGTCCGCCCGAACGAGGGCTGGAACGTGAACACCCGCGAAGAGGAGACCGACGAGATCGAGGTTGAATTCGGCCGCGGTAACATCCGGTGGAAGTTCGAGGCCAAGCTGGACGACGGCGAGACGGAGGTGTATGTGGTTCAAAAAAGAACCGGGCTCGTCGAGCACTGAAGAGCAATAATTACGGAAGGTGGTGCATCCATGAGCCGGAACATAGCGATGGTCCTGATGACGCCGATCCTGTTGTTCGTGCTGGTGAACGGGGTATCGTTCTTTGCTATCCGGTCTGTACAACGAAGCGAGGTGTCTAAAGTAGCATGAGAGAGTTCGAAGAGAAGCGTGCCCCCCGGTCGGTGAAGCGAGGTCTGAGCCTGGGAGCAGGGCTCTCTCTCGTGGCGGGGCTCTTCGTGGGCCTGTTCTTGCAGCAAATCTCCATCGGAGTGCTGCTCTTCGCCTTCGGCGCCGTACTCTTCGCCATACGGGGTTACCTGAACACCGGAGACAAGGCCGTGACGGGAGCGTTGATCTTTGTGGCCCTGGTAGCCGTGGGTATTCAGGCCGTCGTCTACTTCCTCGGGCCGTAGCGGTCCTCGCGCCCGGTAAGAGAGACGGCGAGTACCAAGAGCTTTACAGAGATGATGAGATGGACAACGGCAGAGATCGTTACGAGAGAAACGAGACCGGCGCACTTATCGTTGGGACGAGGGCTGGCGGGCAGCGAGGAGGTAAGGCCATGGGTCTGGTAGCTCGGATGGACGGGGTCGAGGTTGCAGAGAGGGTACTGGCGTTCTGGGGGCTGGGGCAGGTCGGCGTGGCGATCAAGGGCCCCACCGGCATCCTCTACGTCGATCCCTACCTCACCGATTCCGACGGGGAGGGCGGTCATCTGGAGCGCTCTTTCCCGCCACCGATACCACCCGAGGAGGTCACCAACGCCTCGGCCGTGCTCCTCACCCACGATCACATGGACCACACCGATCCCGAGACGCTGCTACCCCTGGACTCGGCCTCTCCCGGAGTACGTTTCGTGTGTCCCTTCACGAGCCGGGATACACTCGTGGAGGCGGGGCTGGACCGGGGCCGCATCACCGTCCCCAAGGTTGGCGAACCCCTCGACGTCGCTGGGGCCACCGTGACGCCGGTGCCCTCGGCGCACACGGAGCTGGAGCGCGATCCGGAGCGGGGCTACCCCTACCTCGGCTACGTCATCGAGTGGAACGGTGTCGTGGTCTACCACGCGGGCGACACCGTGGTGCACGATGGCCTCTTCGAGGCGCTCTCCGGGCGGCGGATAGATGTCGCCTTCGTGCCGATCAACGGGCGCGACTACTTCCGCACCAGGCAAGGGATCATTGGTAACACGGACTTCCGCGAGGCTGCGCACCTGGCCGAGGAGCTGGACTTTGGCCTCATCGTGCCGACCCACTACGATCTCTTCAGCTTCAACGGCGCCGATCCTGGACACTTCGTAAGCTATCTCTACCAGCTCAACCATACCCGGAAGCACAAGTTGCTGGCACCAGGCGAGCTTTTCTACCTCGCGCGCGAGTCCTCATAAGGTCTTCGTCAAACTGAGAGGCCACCACGTCCCGCATGCGGCTCTGGTGGAGTTGGTGCGGACCCATGAGCCGTCACGAGACTTCTGACTGTCCATATGGTCACACGACCCGGCTCCCTGTCCCTATCGGTCGATCGAATCCTCCGGCCGCCCATAGTGTCCGAGGCCTATCCGGGGGTGTTGGACTGGCTCGACGGTCGCGCTCCAATAGCAGCTTAGAGGAGGCATCGCTGACTGACCAAACGCTTGCTAGTAGTCTCGCCCCCAGCTCGCGCAAGGAGTCCGCGTCCCTACAACCTGTGCCCGGCTGCACCCAGCGCGGGGGCTTTCGCTGCCACCTCAAAGGTCTACTCTTGTCGCTCGAGCGTACAAGACGCCGTCACGACCAAACGCTTGATCAACCGAAACCCAATCCAAGCGCTCTTACGATTGCGCGGCTGCTTCTCGGGGCATAAACACCTTGCAGGTTCTGGCGATCCGATATCCATGCCGCCAAGGAGGAAAATTGCATGGAAACGGCGATCTACGCTCCGTTACGTAGAGTAGACGGCTACCTGCCGCTGGAGGACTACGGCCTCATCGGCGACGGCACCACCGCCGCCCTCTTCGGTCGCGACGGCGAGATCCCCTGGCTCTGCGTCCCTCGCTTCGACTCTCCGCCCCTCTTCTGCGGCATCCTGGACCGGGAGCGCGGAGGAGCCTTCACCGTGGCGCCTGAGGATCTCGTGGAGTCCCGGCAGTCCTACGAGCCAGATACGGGCGTCCTCGTGACCGAGATGCGCGGCCGCTCAGGGTCGGTGCAGGTGACCGACGCCCTCACCTTGCGCTCGGGCGCGGACCTCAACGAGGACGCGCCAGCGGCCCGCGGGGAGTTGCTGCGCTCCGTGCGCGTGCTCGAAGGAAGCGTCAGGTTGCGGATCGCGGTCGAGCCCCGGGGCGGGGCTCGCACAGAGCGCCGAGGTGGCGGAGTGAGGATTCGCCTCTCCGTTAGGCCAGACCTCGACCTCCAGCTCTGGGCGACGGTACCGCTCAAAGGGCTGCAAACCACGTTGGACCTCGACGCAGGCGACCATCTCTCGCTCGTGCTGCGCTGGGGAGGGAGACAACATCGTCGCCACCCCGCCTCGCCGGACGAGCTTTTACACACGACGCGCGACGTCTGGCGCAGCTGGGCGCAGAACTTTGTCTATAAAGGACCGCAAGAGACGCTCGTCCGGCGCTCGGCCATAACGCTCAAGCTCCTCGACTACTTCCAGAGTGGCGCCATCGTCGCCGCCCCCACCTCATCCCTGCCGGAGGCGATCGGCGGCCCCCGCAACTGGGACTACCGCTACGCCTGGATCAGGGACGCCGCCTTCTCCGTGTACGCCCTCAGGCGCGTCGGCCTGAGCGAGGAGGCGGCGGGCTTCCTCGGGTGGGTGCTCGACGCCGTTGAGCGACACGGCCGACCCAGGGTCCTGTACGATCTTGACGGCGAGATCCCGCAACCCGAACGGGAGGACCCCGAGCTCGAAGGCTACCGCCGCTCCTCGCCTGTGCGATGGGGGAACGCGGCCGACGAACAGCGCCAGCACGACGTTTTCGGTGAGATTCTGGACTGCGCCTACCAGTGGGCTGCGGACGACGGGAAAATCGACGAGACGCTCTGGAGCAAGCTTCGGGAGCTGGTTGAGGGGGCACGCCGGGAGTGGCCCGAGCCCGACCACGGCATCTGGGAGGTGCGCACCGCGGGCCGGCCGTTCACCTACTCGGCGGCCCTCTGCCAGGTTGCCCTTGACCGCGGGGCGAGGCTCGCCGAGCGCTTCGGCTTACCCGGTGATGCCAAGGGCTGGAGAAACGAGGCGGAGAAGATCCGGCGCGTGATCCTCGAGGAGGCCTGGGACCCAAAGCTGGGCTCGCTCACGGAGCATCTCGGCGGCGGGGGATTGGATGCGAGCCTCCTCGCCCTGCCTTTACGGCGGGTGGTACCCGCGGAGCACCCCAAGATGGTCGCCACCGCCGGGGCCATCGCCGAGCGCCTGGAGGCGGGCGACGGGTTGCTCTACCGCTACCTGCCCGAGGAGTCCCCCGACGGCCTGCCCGGACACGAAGGAGCCTTTCTGTTGTGTAGCTTCTGGCTCGTGGACAACCTGGCCAGGCAGGGACGAATCGAGGAGGCGACGGAGCTCTACGACTCGTTGTGCGCCCGGGCCAACCCCCTGGGCCTGCTCCCCGAGCAGGTAGACCCCGCGAGCGGCGCCTTCCTCGGCAACTACCCGCAAGGCTTCAGCCACATCGGGATGATCTCCAGCGGGTTCAATCTAGCTCGTGAGATGAACGTAAGGAGTCGTGTATGATCCGGCGAATGGCTATCTTCGGGGCCATGGGGGACCTGACGCCCCGGTACCTGCTGCCCGCAGTGGCCCGGTTGCACGAGGCCGGCATGCTCCCGGAAGGCTTCAAGATCTCTTGCCTGGCGCGCGACGACTGGGGCACCGGGGCGTTTCGGGGCTTCGTCGAGGCGCGGCTCGCCGAACACGCCGCTGACGTCGCGGCCCCGGCGCGCTCGGAGCTCGTGGAGATGCTCGAGTACCATTGGGCCGACGCGACCGACCGCGAGCGGGTGGCCGAGGTGTTGGGCGCCTACGGGGAGCCCGTCGTCGTCTACCTCGCCCTCCCCCCGGCGGTCTTCGCCTCCGTCATCGAGACCCTCAGCGACATCGGCCTGCCAGAGGGCAGCCGGATCGTCGTCGAGAAACCCTTCGGCGAGGACCTTGAGTCGGCCCGAGAGCTGAACCGGCTGCTCCACGAGGCCTTCCCCGAGGAGGCCGTATTCCGGGCCGACCACTTCTTGGGTTTGCAGACCGTCCAGAACGTCCTGGGCCTGCGCTTCGCGAACCGCGTCTTTGAGCCTCTTTGGAACCACGACCACGTGGAGCGGGTCGAGATCGTCTGGGATGAGACGCTCGCCCTGGAGGGGCGCGCTTCTTACTACGACACCGCCGGGGCGCTGAAGGACATGATCCAGAACCACCTCCTCCAGCTCCTCTGTTTGGTCGCGATGGAGCCGCCCCTAACCCTCCACGAGCGCGACTTCAGGGACCGCAAGGCGGACGTCCTGCGGGCCGTCCGGCGGCTCTCTCCCGAGGAGGCGGAGCGCCGGAGCGTGCGTGCTCACTACACCGCCGGGCGCATCGGGGATAGAGAGATCCCGGCCTACGTCGAGGAGGAGGGAATAGACCCGGAGCGCGAGACCGAGACCTTCGCCCAGGTTATCCTCGCCGTAGACAACTGGCGCTGGTCGGGCGTACCGTTCGTGCTCCGCACCGGCAAGGCGCTCTCCCGAGACAGGGCGGAGCTCGCCGTACACTTCAAGCCCGTCCCTCACCTCCCCTTCGGGCAGAGGACCGAGCCTCACCCCAACGTCCTGCGGCTCCGACTCGACCCGGATCGTATCCACCTGACCGTCAACGTCAACGGCCTCGGCGATCCCTTCGACTTAGAGCGCATCGAGCTCGGTGCCGAGCTTGTCCCCCAGGACCCGCCGGCCTACGGACGTCTCCTGCTCGGCGTGCTGGAGGGCGACCCCACTCTCTCGATCCGCGCCGACGAAGCCGAAGAGTCCTGGCGTATAGTCGAGCCTATACTCGAGGCGTGGAGAGAGGGCAAGGTGCCGCTCCTCGAGTATCCGGCTGGCTCGGACGGCCCGAGGGAAGCGGCGGAGGCTCAGACGAAATATGAACGATAAATAATCATCATCTTTGGAGTATCAGGCTTCGGTGTTCTTCGTATCGAGAACAGAAATTCTTTGACAGATACCTCGAAACCCGAAAAGACCTCTGGACGGTTGATGGAGCTCTATCGTCCGGATGGCGTACTTTGGAGTCTCGGTGCCGCTTGTGACTTACATCGTCGTCTGCCTCTGCTACCGAGCTCCGTTCCTGTGGGACCGGACAGGGTTCGACGACGAAACTGTGCTCCCGGATCGCTGTACCCTATGCCGGGCCTATCACCTCATCTCGCTAACATACACTGCGCCACGCGCATATCGGCACTAAGAGCTTACATGCCTTGAGGCCACGGCGGGGCTATTGGTGCGTAGACGGGCTGCGCCCTGATGCATCAATGCCCTCGGTGCCTACACGATGCCGCGTTGGGACGAGGCTGGTTCACTCCGGCTGGTCTTCTGGGGTGTGAGCTGAGACGTTGGATAGTGAAGAGTCAGACGCGCTACCCGAGGACCTCACCACGCTGAAGCTGCTGTCGGTTTCGAGCACGACCGCCTCGACGTCTTCGACCGCGACGATCCCCTGCCCGCGCAGGGCGGCCAGGATCTCGTCTTCCGTCACCCGTTCTCGCTTCATCATCCCCCTCAGTAACCGACCGCGATGTACGAGCAGGGTGGGCTCCGCCTTAACGAAGCCTCGTACTTTCTGGGAGCGGACCGAGAGCCAGGTGATGGAGTACTGCAGGCCGATGAGGATTGCGAAAGCGAGGATGCCAGTGACGAGGGCAACGTCCGTTGAGAGAAGCACTGTCGCCAGCGTCGAGCCGAGGGCGACGGTCACGACGAGGTCGAAGGCGTTCATCTTCGAGAGCGTGCGTTTGCCCGAGACCCGCAACAAGAGCACCAGCGCTAAGTAGGCAAGCACGCCGACGACTGCGGTTCGGCCCAGGGAAAGCCAGCTATCGAAGAGCATGATCCTCCTTCTATCTACACAAGATCGGCCCTGTACGAAGGTTCCCCCAGCCATGACGTTTTAACCTCCATGCCGCGTCGGCATGGAGCTCGTCGGGGAGATGCGCTTCGATACGGCGACCAACTACTTTTTCGCGATGGAGGAGTCCGCCTCGGAGCCGATGCTTGAGCTTACGCACAACCATGACCAGAGCGAGCCGTACGAGCTGGGGAGCGGATATTCGCACGTCGCCTTCACGGTCGACGACCTAGAAGTGATGGTTGCGCGCCTCGAAGAGCAGGGCGTTGAGGTCGCGCTCGCGCCGAAGACGATGACCGTCGAGGGGCACGACTACCATATCGCGTTCGTGGTCGACCCGGACGGCTACCGGGTTGAGTTGATTCAGCGGGGAACGATGAAGGTGGGGGGGATCATCCAGTAGAAAGAGAAGGGCGTCCTGAGCGTGGCGGGACGCCCTTCTCTTCGTCTCGTTTACGACGCGCGGCGCCTCGGAGCTTACAGGGTCTCTAGGCCTCCTCTTCTCCTTCGCTAAGACGGGGCTCGGTGTTCCAAGCGGGGCGGGTAGAGGTGGGCTTCCACTCTCCCACTCCGACTATCTGCAAATGACCTTCGGTATGCTGAGCCGAGGAGAGGGCCTGGCCCAGCCTAGCCCTAGCCCTGACGGCCAGTAACAACCCCTCATCGGCCATCTCTAGTAGCTCTGGCCCTACACGGGCATAGCGCATTAGCCGCTTCTCGAGCTCAAGCAGGGTGAGGTCTAGCGCGTTTAGCAGTTCGGGATTTGGTAGGGTAGCGAGGATCTGTTGAAAATCGGGAAAGGGTCCTTCATCCGGCTCGAGTGGGCCACGCTCATTGCTTTCCGGCGCCAATGTAAAAACCTCCGTATTTTCGAAGATTGATTGAGGGGCTCGCACATATTACCTGGTATCTAGCGTCCCGCTTCTCTAGAGAGTTAGCACTGCGCGCTAGGTGTACGAACGTCTATCGATCTCTCTCCTATAACTCTGCTCTCCGTAGGGGTCTGCAAAGGATGTGTACCCCTCAGGCGGGCTGCGAACACGGCAAGGGATAGAGACAGCACATCTCTGGGAAGCTCTAGAAGATTTTGTGAATTTAGAAAGTTTATAACAATTTGTGCAATATCAGCAAAAAACAGTTGCATCAGACGCTCGCTTTCCTGTAAGATTGGTTACAAGGAATTTGGGCTTAGAGTAGAGGCTTAGAAGTCCGTCCTGTAAATGGGCACCTGGGACGGGACGAGCCAGTGGTGCAACCGGCTAGAAGAAGGCTTTAGGCTTTCTATAGCCGGTTTTGTTTTTGGGGAGCGGGAAGGGAAAGGAGAGGATGACCATGTCGGCCGAAGACCGAAACGGGAAGGTCTCTAGCGACGAGGAGTGTACCCCGCGGGAACGCTCCTTCGATGAGTTAACCAAAGGACTAGCCAGCGCCACCGTGTCGAGGCGCGGGGCGCTGCGCCTGCTCGCCGGCGCCCTTCTAGGTGGTGCGCTGGCTTCCACCGGGTTAGGCCGGATCGGCGACAGCAACGGCGAGGCCCAAGCCCAGGTGGGGGCCCCAGGCGGCAGTACCTGTAGCAATCAGGGTGAAAGTTGTACAGCTCAGAAATGCTGCCGGGGCCTTACGTGTATTGGCGAATCTGGGAACAGGGTTTGCTGCCCGAAGTCTCGAGCTTGTGGAAGCCTCTGCTGTGCGACTGGGCAAAAGTGCATTGCCAACAGCGTCTGCGGTGAATGTCCGAGTGGCGAAACAGCTTGTTCGTCTACTAC
>DASQMR010000338.1:0-3883 GCA_035645375.1 Rubrobacteraceae bacterium | reverse complement strand
TCCCGGCTACTCGATGAAGCATGTGGGAGGATCGGAGCCTCTAGAGAGTAAGAAGCCTATCTCAATCAGTGAGGTACGGGGACACCCTAGAGTCAACAGGCGCCTGGCTGCCAATACCGTAGTACCGGGCGGGGCGGCTGCGGTTATCCTGATATATCCCTGTGATCATCCTTGAGCCTCCCTGGACAAGCGCAGGGTATCTCCCGGAAGACGCCGCTATACTTCTATTAGTGTCGCTCCCAGTTCAACGACCCCATCTGCCCCCAGTGCAGCTCGAAAGGCCAGCCCTCCCGCCGGGGACGTTGTCCCGTTTTGCGTGGACCCACGCCCACGAGACCTTGACCTGGGCTTCGAGGTGCCGCTCTTCCCGGCATACCTTCAACTACGATCTCATAAACAGCCTTGACCCTACGGGCCAAGTCTCATTGGTCTGGCGCATTCCGACAGTCTCCAGACGCGAGAAGCTGCACGGCTACCACCCGACTCAGAAACCTCTAAGGCTCGTCCGGCGGGCGCTGCTCGCCTCCTCCCGCGAGAGCGACTTGGTCTTCGATTCGTTCTGCGGCTCCGGGACCACAGCGGTAGCGGCCAGGGAGTTGAATCGTTCCTTCGTCGGCGCGGAGCTAGAGGAGGAGTTTGCTAAGCTCGTCGCCCGCAGGGTCGCTGCCACGAAGAGGGGAAGCATGCTACGAGAGATAACCGAGCAGTTCTGGGCCGGCAGTTGAGCCCTCTCGCCGTCATCCTCGCCGATACGCATATCCCGCGCCGGGCTAGGACCCTGCCGGAAGGATTGGTAGCCTACCTCGAACGCGCCGACCTCGTCCTGCATGCTGGGGATTTGATCGGCCCTTCCGTACTCGAAGAGCTCTCCGCTTACAACGCCCCTGCGCACGCCGTCAGGGGCAACGTAGATATGCCTGGGTTGGACTTACCCGAGGCCTTGCAGCTCGACTTCGGCGGCGCGAGGATAGCTATGATCCACGACTCCGGGCGTAAGGAAGGCCGTCGCGAGCGCGTGGGCAAACGCTTCCCCGAGGCTCGGGTAGTCGTCTTCGGTCACTCGCATATACCTTTTCTGGAGGATGAGAACGGGCTTTTACTCCTCAATCCCGGAAGCCCGACCGATAAGCGGCGGCAGCCGGAGCACACCTTCGCGTTGCTCCGCTCTGAAGAAGGAGACGTTCGGGCCGAGATAATAGCGCTCTAATCCGAACTTCTCCGATTAGCCGGTAGCGAGGCGGGCACGGGCGATCACGGCTTCGCCGTCTTCACCGGGACGCCAGGCCATAGCGGCGACGCGCAACACCGGGCCGTCTCGGAGCTCGACCAATACCTCACCGGCTATGGCTCGGCGGTTTGCTCGTCGGTGGCGGGCAAGATTAAGCCGAGGCGGCTGCCTCCGCGACGGCAGGCCGTGCTGCCGTGGCGAGCGGCGGTCTGCTGCACTGTTTGCGCTGCCGCTCGGATTGCCTCGTCGCCAGCCGCGTGCCTTCGTATATATCGCCAGAGCACATATACTGCCGCGATCAGAAACGCGACGACCGCGACCGCGAACCAGCGTATGCTAGCCTGTCTCGGTGAGTTTGAATTCATGTGAGCATCGTTGCTCTCTTTTGCATCCTTACGCACCTTGTATCGTGCTGCAGCTTAACAGCACATACAATATCTAGCCAAAATGAGAACTCTGACTGGAGAATGAGAGGCGCGCTTGAGCCTCTAGGGTTAGTGGATGGCTTGTATCCGTGTTTATGACTGGTAAGTTTCGATCCGTTCGTGAACGAGGCTAGGCCTCAGGCTTGACTGTAGGAGCGCGCCTTTACTTTGTCACGAGCGGAGGGGTTAGGGTTTCTCTTATGGAGTGAAGTATCTTTCGCCCGTCCGGATAATGTAGTATCGAGGCATGCAGAGCGCAACCACAAAGCGGTTACTCAGGTTCTCCGGGCCATTCCTGCTAACCGAGGCTCTGGGGCTGGCGATACGAGGATGTCCTACCTCACCACAAGTCGGATAGCTTGGGGATCGCGGGTGACATAGCACTCATCCTTGTTGCCGCCTTCCTGGGCGGGGTCGTCGCCCAGCGGCTCGGGCTGCCTTTGATCCTCGGCTATATTCTGGCCGGGGTGATCGTTGGTCCTAATACCGGAGGACCGACGGTTGGCGACGTGCACGAGATAGAGCTACTCGCGGAGATCGGGGTCGCGCTCTTGTTGTTCGCGATCGGGCTGCACT
Organism: Rubrobacteraceae bacterium; assembly: GCA_035645375.1. Lineage (GTDB taxonomy): Bacteria > Actinomycetota > Rubrobacteria > Rubrobacterales > Rubrobacteraceae > Rubrobacter_F. The sequence goes on along the minus strand of DASQMR010000338.1, from coordinate 1,654 downwards.
TCCCTTTGAGTGAGCTAAAGCCGGTCCGGCGCATCGCCCTGATCGGCACGCCGATCCAGATGCTGCTCACGATCGCCCTGGGCTACAGCATCGGGATCTTACTCGGTCTCGGTCCGCTGGAGTCCGTGTGGTTCGGGGCCATCATCTCTCTCTCAAGCACGGCGGTCGTGCTCAAGACGCTGAGCGAGCAAGGCGTGTTGGGGACCCTATCGGGTCGAGTCATCGTCGGAATGCTGATCGTACAGGACATCCTTGTCGTGCCGCTCCTGATTCTTCTGCCCGAGCTCGAGAACGTAGGACAAGGGCTTTCGGAGCTAGGCGTCGCGGCCCTGGAAGCGGCTGTCTTCGTCGCGGGCATGGCTCTCTTCGGAACGCGAATCTTTCCCTGGCTGATGGCTCGCATCGCGAGCTGGAACTCCCGCGAGCTGTTCTTGATCTCGGTCGTCGCCGTGGGTCTTGGGGTAGGGTACGGAACCTACCTCTTCGGCCTCTCCTTCGCCTTCGGGGCGTTCGTAGCGGGTATGGTCCTGAGTCAGTCGGAGTACAGTCACCAGGCCCTCGCAGACATCTCGCCTTTGAGGGATATCTTCGCCATGCTCTTCTTCGTCTCGGTCGGGATGCTCATAGATCCGGAGTTTCTTCTGGACGAAGCATGGATAGTAGTGACGGTCGTCCTGTTCGTGCTCCTTGGAAAGGGGCTAATCTTCGCGGGTCTGACGCGGGCCTTTGGCTACGGCAACATAGCTCCGTTCGCCGTAGGGCTCGGGCTTTTCCAGGTCGGGGAGTTCTCGTTCGTGCTCGCCCGCGTGGGCATAGACGCCGGGGCGATCTCCGCCCGGATGTACTCGGTTACGCTGACCACTGCCGTCGTTACGATGTCGCTCACCCCGTTCATTACCCGCGCCGCTCCTAGACTCTACGGCTGGTGGCGGGAGAGATTTCCTGCGGAACCTCTCAACACCGTTGATCTGCCCGAAACGGGGCTCAAAGATCACGTGATCATCGTGGGTTACGGGCGGGTGGGGAGCTTCGTTGCGCGGATGCTCCAGCGGCTTGAGCAGGCGTTCGTCATCGTGGACATGGACTCCGGTCGCATCGAGAATGCTCGGGAAGAGAAGAGCGTGATCGTCTATGGCGATGCGACCGCGGAGCCCGTGTTGGAGGCGGCCGGGGTGCGAGATGCGCGCCTGGTCATCCTCACCGTGCCGGACGCCATCGGGGCGAGGCTCGTAGTGGAGCGCATACGCGTCCTCAACCCCGACGTCCACATCGTCGCCCGCTCGACGAGCACCGAGCAACTCGAAGATCTGGTGCGCGCCGGCGTGTACGAGGTGGTACAGCCGGAGTTCGAGGCCGGGATCGAGATGGGGAGGCAGGCGCTTATACACCTCGGTATCGGCGCGGGCGAGATCCAACGCTTTAGCGATCGCGTACGCCGCGAACTTTACGCTCCGATCAGGCGCGCGAGCACCAACGGTGAGCTACTCTCCCGTCTACGCCGGGCTTCGGAGATGCTTGAGACCGATTGGATTACTGTTCCCGAAGGCAGCCCTATGGCCGGGCAGAAGATCGGGGACCTGAAGGTGAGGACCAGGACCGGAGCCTCTATCGTCGCCGTCGCGCACGGTGAGGACGTGGTTGCCAACCCCGGTCC
>DASQMR010000337.1:0-3825 GCA_035645375.1 Rubrobacteraceae bacterium | reverse complement strand
GGGAGCGCCGCCTTGCAGAGCCAGAACATGGCGATGATATTGGTCTTGAAGGTGTGCAAGAGTAGGTCTGAGGGGATGTCGGTGATACCGTCGAAGGTCATCTGGTAGGCGGCGTTGTTGACCAGTACGTCTACCTGCCCGAACTCCTCGACGGCCCTCTCTATGACGTTCTGACAGTAGGCCTCTTCGCTTATGTCGCCCGGCATCTTGACGGCCCTCTTGCCGGATTCTTCAACCGCCCGCGCCGTCTCCTGGGCGTCCGATTCTTCTTCTTCAAGGTAGGAGATAAGGATGTCCGCCCCCTCCCGAGCGAAGGCCAGGGCAACCGCTCGCCCGATGCCGGAGTCGCCGCCGGTTATGATCGCCGCCTTGCCCTCTAGGCGACCGTGACCGCGGTAGGTCTCGTACCCATAGTCAGGCTCGGGACGCATCTCGGAGTCTAGGCCCGGGTGCACCTGCTCCTGTTCGGGGAACTCTGGCTGAGGGTGTTGCTCTCTCGGGTCTTGCTGACTGGTCTGGTCCTCGGTCACTTGTGGCTCCTTTCCTCTCACGATTCGCGGATCGTCCGGCGAATCTTCCTGAAATCCTGCACGAGTCGTGGACTCGGCACGGTTACAGTTTGGCTTATCCTCTCCCGCTGGTGCCTACAGTAAACAGGCGGCACTTTCGGCTTCAGCTCAGGCATCGGTTTCGTTTGCCTTGGGTGCGCCTCCGATGCTGTGGGTAACATAGGGGCGTGAACCTCCGAGTCCTCGTTCTTACCCTGGGTACTTTCGCCATCGGTACCGGCACCTTCGTGGTAACCGGAATCTTGGGCGGCATCTCGGAGGAACTCTCGGTGTCGGTGAGCGCCGCCGGGTACCTGGTCACGGTCTTCGCGGTCGCCTACGCTGTGGGCTCTCCGATCCTGGTGGCGGCGACGGGTCGGATGGCGAGGCGGCGGCTCCTGGTGGCGGCCCTGATACTGTTCGCTCTTGCCAACGGGGCGGCCGCGCTTGCACCGACGTTCTCGTTGCTCCTGGGGGCTAGGGTCCTGGCAGCTTTAGGCGCCGCTGTTCTTACGCCGGTAGCGGGCGCGGTAGCCTCTGAACTCGCTCCGAGCGAGCAGAGAGGCCAGGCACTCTCGCTGGTTCTAGGCGGCCTGAGCGTGTCGTGGGTGATCGGCATACCTTTGGGCACCATGATCGGCGACTCTTACGGGTGGCGAGCGAGCTTCGTCCTGGTGGCGGCCTTGTCGGCGGTGGCGGCGGTGGCCGTTGGAGTATTGTTGCCGAGCTTGCAGGGTGCATCGGCCGCCGCAAACCTTGCGAGCGGGCTAGCTGTGGCTAAACGCCCGGCCGTGCTCGTCGCCGCGAGCATCACGGCCCTAGGGGTAGCCGCCGGGTTTGTCGTGCTCACTTACGTTAGACCTTTGCTTGAGAGCCTTACAGGTTTCGGCGGTACGGGGATCGGTTGGCTACTGTTGCTCTTCGGCCTGGCTAGCGTCGCGGGCACAGCCCTAGGCGGCTTCGCTGCGGACCGCTTCGGCTATGGGAGGATCGCGGCACCTATCCTGATCATGCTCACCCTCAGCCTGCTCTCCTTCTCCCTGGTCTTCGCAATAGAAGCCGGATCACTGTATGCGGTTTTTGGGGCGGGGGCGGCTCTCATGGCATGGAGCCTCGTAGGATTTGCCCTCATACCGCTGCAACAGTACCGTCTCATCGATGTCGCGCCGGAGGACGAGAACGAGGCGCTCTCCCTGAATGCTTCGGCTATCTATATAGGCCAGGGGTTTGGGAGTTGGCTCGGCTCCCTTGTGCTCGGGTACGCCTCGCTCTCCTCCCTGGGATGGATGGGGGCATTATGCGCGGCGACGGCCTTGCTTTTGCTGGCGCTCGGCGGTCGTCCCCGCAAGAAGAAGTCTGCGCCGACGCACCGAGAGACCTCTTACTGATCCTTTTCTATCGGAGATTGAGATCTCTAGCTATCCTACAACCTCGCGAAGTTGTCCTGGAATGGTCACCGCTCGAACCTGACCGGGCTTGCGCATAGCGAGTAGGAGCAACACGGTTCCCTCTTCTTGCGATCAGCAGATCCCGAAAAGATAACTCGAACTGCTTGTAGCCTGTAGAGGATACTTCATCAAGGCTGTGAGAACCAGATCCTCACGCCTTCTACCCTACGGCGTTTTGCAGCGCAACTGAACCATAGCTATTGATGCACCCGCCTTGACCATCGACGAACAGCCCTCGACACGCTCACCATATCGGCCTCACGGATCGCCTAGCTTATACACTCTGCATCCCGCGTCGGGCGCCTCGGGCTGCGCCTGGCCTCCTTCTGCGCCACGATTCGAGCTTGAGGAAGCAGCCGCCTTTTAGCATCTCAACCGCATATGCCTCAGCTACTCTGCCATATCGTTTAACTAGCAGAGTACGATCTAGTACGGTATAGTACGGTCGATATCAACCATTTAAGTAGCGCTCGAAGGGGCGTCAAGGGAGGAAATGCACCAAGGGCCGCCCGATGGCAAGGACCTTTTGGATACTGAAGATGTCGCCGAGTATCTGGGGGTAGGGCCGGTGACGGTCTGGCGCTGGTGTCGCGATGGAAGCCTGCCATGTCTCAAGGTCGGCAGAGAGTGGCGCGTCCGCCGGGAGGCACTAGAGAGCTTTTTAAAGCGAGGCGAGCGCTCGGAGTCGCTCGTTGGGCGCTTGAGATCCTTCCTGGAGGTGCCGGATAACGTGCTCGCCATAGCCCAGAACCGCAAGATGATGCACTGTCTGGATGCTGCGTTCTTCCGGGTAGGCGAGGCTGTGGGCGGGAGCCTGATCAAGTACATCGGCGGCGAGGCTTGGGACTCGTTGGACGATGTGCGCACTGATCTGGAGAGCGCCGGTTTTGAGGCGAGGCGCCTGGAGGAGGAAGGGCGCTTCCGTTTCACCTCTGAGCCTGATCCGCAGGGCGGGCGAACCGAAGAGCTAAGGCGGCTCCTCTCCGAGGAAGCCGACCGCGGGCGCTCCGTCTGGACCAGCTTCAACTGGGCCGAGCAGATCGGCCTGGAAGCGGCGCTGAAGCAGCAGCAAGCCCTGCGGGAGGTAGCCGAGGAGGGTCAGCTAGTGGTCAAGACGGCCGTGCTGGAGGAGGTGGTCGACGATTGGCCGGGGAAGATGCTCAGGCAGGCGCAGGTCGAGCACTCAGGCTCGATCTGGCTCTCGGAGTCCGGGCTGGCCCTCAGCCGCGTAACGCCGCCGCCTTCTAGCTAGGGAGCATGGACCATTAGGGGGACAGGGTGCCCGGTAGACCGGGAGGCGGTTTTAGCAGATCTATAGGAAGAAACGGGGAAAGAGAATGTTGAAGAACGTATTAAAGGAGCAAGACTCCCTGACCAATAGGGTGTCGTCAGAGAGCGAACCGAACCCAGCAAAGCAGAAAGCCGAGCAGGCGTGGAGGCAGGCGCATAGGCGACGTCCTGGCTCGGCGTATTGGCTGATCGCCAAGAACGAGAACGGTCGGATGGAGGTTCTTGCCATCGACCTCGCCGCCGGCGAGGAAGCGCTGCCGGTCTTCAGCCACGAGGAGGAGGCCGAGATGTTCCTCGGGCTCTGGGGGGTGACGTTCGAGGGCTGGCAAGTCAGGGAGAGTACGGTCGGAGAGCTTATCTCGGTGCTCTACGGGCCCTGCGCGGGCGTGGAGCGCGTTGCCTTGGACCCGCTGCCCAAGATGGTCGCCCAGAGGACGGTCGGACTCGTGAGCCTGAGCCGGGAACGCTTCTTAGATCTCTTGCTGAGTAGAGGGCGCTCCCTAGGAAGAAGAGAACGATGATTGAGGCCTCCCGCCATG
>DASQMR010000336.1:0-6940 GCA_035645375.1 Rubrobacteraceae bacterium | reverse complement strand
AGGCTCGGGTTCAGCCGACGACTTCGGGGAGCTCATGGTGGCGAGGGTCTCGGCGGAGAGTCAAGCCCGGATCGAGCATTCCGTAAAGCTCGCGGTGGACGCGAGCAAGATAAGGCTCTTCGATCCCCAGACCGAGATGGCCATCATCTGACCCGGCGGGCCGTCGCGGCGCAGGGAAAATCGCTACGGCCGTTCATCAGCCCAGGGGATGGGGGTATGGAGATAAATAGACAGGAGGAGTAGAGCTAAATGACGGAGAGAACCGGGGGACCGAGTGAGGAAGCAACGTCCGCCAGCACATCGGCCGTAAGCCGGATAAGCCGACGAGACTTCCTGAAGATCAGCGGCGCGGGCCTCGCCGGGGCGGCGCTCTTGGGGGTCGCGGGTTGCGGCGGCGGCGGCGGCGGGGGTAGTGCCGTAGGCATAACCTTTGCTACCACCCCCGATCCCACGGGGACCTTTCAGGCGCTCATAGACGAGTTCAACTCGCAGAATTCAGGGCAGATCGAGGTAACCTATCGGGAGATGCCGCCGGACTCCAGTCAGTACCTCGATCAGCTCAGGACCGAGTTTCAGGGAGGTTCGACGAATATAAGCGTGTTCGAGGCGGATGTGACCTGGCCCGCCCAGTTCGCGCTACCGGGCTTTGTCCTCGACCTCTCCGACCGCTTCACCGAGGAGGAGCAGCAAGGGTTTCTCGAGGCGCCGTTGCAGACGAACGTCTACGAGGGAGGCATCTTTGGTGTCCCCTGGCGCACGGACGCGGGGTTCCTGTACTATCGTCGCGATCTCTTGGAGCAGGCCGGCATCTCCGCGCCTCCGGCGACCTGGGACGAGGTCAAGCAGCAGGCGAGCACGGTGCAGCAGCAGTCCGGCACGCGCTACGGCTACGTCTTCCAGGGAGCTGACTACGAGGGCGGGGTCGTGAACGCCCTGGAGTACATAAACAGCGCGGGCGGGAACGTTCTTGACCCGAACGACTCGAGCGTCGTAACCGTGGACAGCCCGGAGGCGAGAGAGGGCCTCACGACGGAACGGAGCATGGTCGAGGACGGCATCACTCCCCAAGCCGTTTCGACTTATAAGGAGGACGAGTCGACGGCGGCTTTCTTGAACGGAGACGCGGTGTTCCTGCGTAACTGGCCGTATGTATACGCGCAGGCCGGGGACTCCGCGGTGTCGAGCATAACCCAAGACCAGGTCGGTATCGCGCCGTTGCCGGCGAGTTCGGGCGGGGAGAGCGTGAGCGGTCTCGGCGGATGGAACCTCATGATCAACGCCCTCGCGGATCCGGAGGTTCAGGATGCCTCCTACGAGCTCATCAGGTTTATGACCGCCCCCGAGCAGCAGAGGAGGCTGGCCACCGAAGGCTCCTACCTGCCGATCCTGCAAGAACTCTACGATGACCAGGAGGTCCAGGACGCGGTACCGGTCGTAGCCCTAGGGGCGGAGGCCATCCAGAATACCGTGCCGCGTCCGGTCTCCCCGTTCTACTCCGACATGTCGCTGGTGATGGCCGAGCAGTTCAACGCTTCGCTGAACGGAGAGGAGGACCCCGAGACGGTGACGAGCACGCTCCAACAGGAGCTCACGGACATCATCGAGCAGGGGCAGGGGCTGGCGTAGAGACTAGGGCGTCGGGGCGTGATCTTCGTCGCTTCCGGCCCATAGAGAGAAGAGGTGAAGCTAGTGACGACGGGTTCTACAGAGAGAAAGAAACGGGGTGCGCTTAGGGAGGAGTTCAGCAACCCCGAGCGGCGCACCGCGTATTACATGATCCTGCCCGCCCTGTTCATCATTCTGGTTGTGGCGTTCTATCCTATCGTTTACTCGTTCTACCTGAGCTTCTTCAAAGCGAACATCAATAGCGCCGGAAACTTCGTTGGCTTGCAGAATTACGTGCAGATGTTCCAAAACAGCGAGTTCCTGGACGGGCTGAGAAACACGCTCATTTTTACCGTGGTGAGCGTGTTCTTGGAGTTTATGATCGGGCTGGCTATCGCCCTTGCTATAAACCGGGCGTTTAGGGGCCGGGGGCTGGTGAGGGCGGCGATCCTGGTGCCGTGGGCGTTCCCGACGGTCATCTCGGCGGTGATGTGGCGGCTGATGTTCCAGGATCAGGTCGGGATCATCCAGTACGTGGCGAGCGCGCTGAACATCATCAGCGAGCCGATACTCTCCGACCAGACGCTGCTCCTTATAGGCGCGATCATGGTCGACACCTGGAAGACGACGCCGTTTATGGCGCTCCTGCTGCTCGCGGGTCTCCAGACGATCCCCGGCGACGTCTACGAGGCTGCGAAGGTCGATGGCGCGAGCGTAATGCAGCGCTTTTCCAAGATAACCTTGCCGCTCTTGAAGCCGGCCATCCTGGTCGCGGTGCTGTTTCGAACGTTGGACGCTTACCGTATCTACGACCTGTTCTGGGCGATGAGCAACCGGGAGCTTGAGTCTCTCTCCACCTTCGTTTACAAGGCGGTCAGGATCAGTCAACTCAACTTCCCGATAGGGAACGCGGCGTCGGTCTTCATCTTCATGACGGCGTTCCTGCTCGCGCTCTTCTTTATCAAAGGCCTCGGTATGCAGACTTCGACGGAGGAGTAGAAAGCTTATGGCTGCAGCAAGCGCTTCCGAATCCAGGGGGAGCGGCCTCAACACGGCCCTCTTTTACGTATTCCTGATCCTGTTCGTGCTGGTTAGCGTCGCCCCCTTGCTCTGGGTGTTCAAGATGAGCATCATTACCAAGAGCGAGCTCTTCGCCTCGCCGCCGACGATCCTTCCCAACGAGCCCACGGGCTCCTCCTATGCCACGATCTTCGGCGACTCGTCCTTCCAGAGGGCGCTCATAAACAGCACCATAATCGCCGGGGTGACGACGGTGATCTGCCTGTTCTTCGGCTCGATCGCCGCCTACGCCATCGCTCGCCTGCGTTTCCGCTTCAAGAGCATCGTGATGACGCTGATACTCGCGATCAGCTTCTTCCCTCACGTAGCGATCATCGCCCCGCTGTTTATTCAGTTTCGGCAGATCGGCATCATAGATACGTACTGGGCCGCTATAGTGCCGGACATAGTCTTCGCGTTGCCGCTGACCATCTGGATCCTGGTCTCTTTCTTTAGGGAGCTGCCGGTGGACCTCGAAGAGGCCGCGAAGGTCGACGGGGCGACGACGATACAAGCGTTCCGCAAGGTCATAGTGCCGCTCGCCGCTCCCGGCGTGTTTACGACGGCGATCCTGACCTTCATCTTCGCCTGGAACGAGTTCCTCTTCGCCAATACTTTCCTCTTCGACGATCGAACGCAGCCGGTGACGGTCGTCATTCCTAACTTCGCGACCGTTTATACGGTAGATTACGGGGCTCAGGCCGCCGCCGCGGTGGTGGTGACGGTGCCGCTGGTGCTGCTGGTGCTGATCTTCCAGCGGCGGATCGTCTCCGGACTGACCGCGGGGGCTGTAAAGGGCTAGACTCCCCGGAGCTAGGGGCTAGAGGGGCGCAACAACTGGTCTCGAAGGAAAAGTTTTGGACGCGGGATCTGCGGCCGGGTATGAGCTTGCGCTCTACTTTCCTCGCCACCGAAACGGTGGTGCGCCCTGATAGCCGCGGATCGCCGTACCTCTCGACGAAGCTCGTGGACAAGACCGGCTCCGTGGACGCCCGCATGTGGCGGCTCCCCGCCGAGTTCTCAAGCGGCCTGAGCGGTCCCGAGTACGTATACGTCGAGGGCAACGCTCATGAATACCGCGGAATGCTCCAGGTAAAGGTCGAGCGCATGAGAATTCTCTCGAAGAACGAGGTCGAAAAGGAGGACTATCTCCCGGCTACAGAGGATGACCGAGAGTTTCTAGCTGAGGATCTGATCGAGGCCGGGCGCGCCCTAGAAGACCCATACCTCAGAGAGCTCTTCGCCCGCATGGTCGCCGACGAGGAGCTCTGGGAGGCTTTCTGTGCGGCGCCTGCGGCGAAGGCGATGCATCACGCCCGTCTCGGGGGGCTGCTGGAGCACTCGGTCTACTGCCTGAGGTTGGCGCAGGCGCTCGCGGAACTCTACCCGGTAAACAAGTCCCTCCTCATCTTCGGAGCCGTCTTTCATGATGTCGGCAAGACAAAGGAGCTCTCCTGGGAGAACGGTAGCTTCGCCTACTCCACCGAGGGCCGCCTCCAAGGACACGTGATACTGGGCGATCGCATCGTCGCCGCTCACGTCTCCCAAACCCCCGGCTTCCCCGAGGAGCTCGCCCTACAGCTCTCGCACCTCATGCTTTCTCATCAGGGCGAGAAGGAGTACGGCTCCCCCGAACAGCCCAAGACGCTCGAAGCCCTGCTCGTAAACCTCCTCGACAACCTCGACGCCCGCGCCGCGATGTTCCTAGAATCCACACGCAACGTCGCGCTGGGCGGCTGGAGCCACCACGAGAATCCTCTGAGACGAGGCCTCTACGTTCCAGACAGAACCGCCGGTCCCTAGGAAAGGGACACCCTCTCGGGTGCATCGAACAAAACTTTGCTACTCAAGTGTCTCGCTTCTTTGAGGTAACATTGCTCGGCGAATAGCTCGCCTCCCGCGATACCGCCAACCGCTTTGTACAGCTTTCCGTTGCTGCCCTTACCGCCCACCGCGCCGAACCATTCGCCCAAGGTTGACGACTTCGTTCCCTATAACTTCGCAAGTAGCGCGGCACCGCCCAGAATGTTCGACTTGCGGTCGGTTTTGAGCGTCTGCACGGAGATGCTCGTCGCCTTCGCAGCGTCCCCCAAAGTGTCGCTCGTAGGGTTTCGGACGAGCGCCATGATCCCGAAGGTCCCCTTCCCTTTGAGGCTTCCTTCTTCGTAGTTGCTCGCATCAGCTGGCGGCATCTCCCAGCGGGTATCGACGTAACCCATCGCCAGCAGCATCTCTTTGGGGACGCTGTACTGCTTCGCCGCCGCTTCGAACTCTTGTTCCAGTGAGGAGGACTGGACCGAGCCACTGCTCGTACCGAGGCTCGTGAGAAACGCGATTCCTGCAAGCCCGGCTCCGCCCAGCTTTCAGAATCTCCGACGGCTTATCGTCCTAGACGGCTCTATGAGATCCTCGGCATGCATTCCCCTCTCCTCGGAACGGTTTCGCCTAACTACTGAGTTTTGTTAGCCGTAAGCTATGATCGGTCAGCCGACAATACGACTTTAGCTAGTTACATAATTTTCAACACAAGTTAATAGTATACGAGGGGTGTAGGGCTACTTCCGCTTGGTCTTAGGGCTGCGGTCGCCTACGTCTTCGTCATCAGTAGAGATCAACTCAGACTTGAACTCGTCCATAGAGCGGCGAGCTTCGGAGATGAACTTGCCGATATCGCGGGCCATCTGGGGAAGCTTGCTTGGTCCGAAGAGGATCAGGAACAGGAGCCCGACGAGGATTAGTTCGTTGAATCCTATTCCAAAGCCCATGGGAAGAATATAACCCGCAGGCTCTCAGGATACAACGGAGCGGCGCTTTCAGGGGCTCACGAGCGTATATACTCCTTTACGTGAGAGAGGAGAGCATAAGGGAAGGGTTGAGGAAGATTGCGAGGGGCAGGGCGTGATCTCCTGGAGCCTCGCGCGCAGGGTCGCGGTCGCGTTCGCCGCGCGGACCGAGAGGGACATCCCGGCCAAGCGCGGCGCCTTTGACTATCCGGCAGCGGTAGAGGCGGCTTTTGGCCCGCTCGCGGAGTTTACGGGCATAAGCCTCCCTCGCAGCGAGCGTCCCGTTCGGGTCGCTGACCGAGCCGAGTGGATCGACTTCAATATAGAGAGCTTCCAGGCGCTCCTGGAGCCGGTCCTTCAGCGCGCTTCGGCCGGCGCAAGCGACATCACCTGGGCCTTCGGAAAGGCGACGCTCACGGCGCAGATAGGGCTTCTGCTGGGATTCCTTTCGGCGCGCGTGCTGGGGCAGTACGACACAGGTCCCCTAGTCGCCGGAAGAAAGCCTCGAAAGAGGCCCGGGGAGCCGGGGGAGATCTTTTTTCTCGACGGGAACATCGCCTCGGCGGCGGGGAGGATCGGGGTGCCGCTTGCCGGTCTACGGCTCTACATCGTGCTGCACGAGACTACCCACGCGTTACAGTTTGAGGGTCATCCCTGGCTTAGGGACTATCTCGGCGGTCTCGTCGAAGGCTTCACGGGACCGCTCGCCGAGCGGCTCGGGGCCCTAGAGACCGTCCGGCGCCTCACGGAGAATCTCCGGACCGGCGGGCGTTCTCTAGAGCTCGTCATGAGCAGAGGCCAGCGCGAAGCCTTCGACGAGATGCAGTCCACTATGAGCGTCATAGAGGGTTACTCCGATTACGTCATGCACCACGTGGGCCGTCAGCTCGTCCCCGGCTACGATCATCTGAAAGAGCGGATGTCGAGGAGCCGCGTCCACCGCCCGCCTCTAGAGACCGCCGTCTTTCGCATAACCGGCCTCGACATGAAGCTGGAGCAGTACCGCAGGGGTGAGCAGTTCGCAGACGCCGTTGCCAGGCGCGTCGGCATGGACGGCCTCAACCGCGTCTGGGACGGTCCGGAACACATGCCTACTTTGGAAGAGATAAGAGATCCCGGTCTGTGGATCGAACGCGTCCTGGAGGCCGCTTGAGATGGCGAGCTCGCAGTCTTTGGGCTACGAGTTCGCCCGCGAAGAAGAGGCCAGCCACCACGCTAAAGAGCTAGACTGGCGCTTCACGAGAGAGGAACTCCTGGTCTTGCGGGTCTACCGCATCCGTTGGAATGACAACTATCTCGTCGAAGCTACCTTTGCTGGAGATGTGCCCGCCTCGCGCATGGATGATGCTCGTGCTCTGTTAGGCGAGTCCGGCGTAGCGATCCACGCCGATGACCTTGAGGACTACAAACGCGCCACGGAGGGGGGCACGCTGCCCGGTTGGATCCGGCGCTTCTTCGGCGGGAGCTAAGCGCGCGACGAACGGTCAGCCTTG
>DASQMR010000335.1:0-17692 GCA_035645375.1 Rubrobacteraceae bacterium | reverse complement strand
GACGGGTGCGCTGATGCACGCTCGTCCGCGCTTCTTCGCGAAGGTTATGGGCGAGCTACTGTTCTGGGTCGGCGAGGATAAGATGTTGTTCGGGGCCGACTACGCTATCTGGGTGCCTAAGTGGCAGGTCGAGATGTTAGTCGACTGGGACTACCCCGAAGGAAATGAGTTCGACGACTTCCCCCGTCTCTCTACTGAGGGGAAGAAGAAGATCCTCGGACTGAACGCCGCCCGATTGTATGATATCGAGGTTCCGGAGGAGCTTCGGCTGCCCGCGGCGGATACGGAAGCCGAAACCGTGAAGCCTGCTGTCTCGTGACGAGCCGTGCAGAACTCCTGGGCGCCCTTTCGGGCGTCCGGGACCCTGAGCTAGACGAGCCTATAACGGAGCTAGGCTTCGTTTCAGAGCTGCAAATAGAGGATGGCTTTGTGGGCGTTCGGCTGAGGCTTCCTACTTACTTCTGCGCCCCGAACTTCGCCTACCTTATGGTGGCGGATGCCAGGGAGGCGGTGCTTTCAGTGCCGGGGGTGCACCGGGCGAGGGTTGTCCTCGACGACCACCATGCGTCCGAGGAGATTAACCATGGTATGGATGACGGACGGAGTTTCGAAGGCACCTTTCCAGGAGAGACTGCTGGAGACGACCTCGAGGAGTTGCGTTCCATCTTTCGCCGCAAGTCCTTTGTCAGCAGACAGGAGCAGCTGTGCAGGACGCTGCGGATGGCTGGCCGATCCCCCGAGGAGCTTGCGGCGATGCGCCTCGGCCAGGTGCCGCCCTCGCAGGAGTTGGAGAAGTACCTAGAGCGACGGGCGGAGTTGGGGCTGGACATTTTCGACGAGGCGCCGCTAATCGTGGACCCGGATGGTAACCCAGTACCAGAGGACGCGGTGGTACAGCACCTCCGGTTCGCCAGGACTGTCAGGACCAGCATCGAGGGGAACGCCAGCGTGTGCCGGGGGCTACTGGCGACCCGGTATGGAATCAAAGAAGGCGAGGAGGCAACGGCATGAAGGCGGCGCGTCTGTACAAGTACGATGACAGTATTCCCGCTGACGCCCTGACGGTAGAGGAGGTAGACGAGCCGAAGATAGAGGGCCCCCTCGACGTCATCGTCAGGATCGGGGGGGCGGGGTTGTGCAGAACGGACCTGCACATCATCGAGGGTCAGTGGGCGCCGCTGGTCGGTATCGAACTACCCTACACTCCGGGTCACGAGAACGCCGGCTGGGTCCACGAGGTAGGTTCGGCGGTCTCCAACGTGGAGGTAGGAGACGCTGTTATCGTGCATCCGCACATTACGTGTGGCCTGTGCCGGGCGTGCCGGAACGGGGACGACATGCATTGCGTGAGTCCCTTGTTCCCGGGCATTGACACTGACGGAGGTATGGCGGAGCTACTCAAGACCAACGCGCGGGCGGTGATCAAGCTACCCCAGGGTGTGGAGCCGCAGGACGTCGCGGCTCACGCTGACGCCGGCCTTACCGCCTATCATGCGGTGAAGAAGGCCGTGCCGCTGCTGTATCCTGGCACCAGAACGGTAGTCATAGGGGCCGGGGGCCTCGGACACATCGGCATCCAGTCCCTCAAAGCGCTGTCCTCCACCGAGATTATTGTGTTGGACCGTTCCGAAGAGGCGCTGGAAGTAGCCAAACGGCTCGGTGCTGACCAGACCGTAGTTGCCGACGGCTCGCACGTAGACAAAATCATAGAGATGACCGACGGCCACGGGGCGGAGGTCGTCCTCGACTTCGTAGGCGAGATGGGCGCCGAGAAAGACGGGTGGAATATAACGGCACGCGCCGGCTCACACTTCATGATCGGCTATGGTGGTACGGTTGAAATTCCGACCATAGATATCATCTCCACCGAGCGCAACATCATCGGCAACCTGGTCGGCACCTACAACGACCTTGCCGAACTCATGACGTTACAAGCTCAGGGCAAGGTCAGCCTACAAACTCATATCTACTCGCTCGACGCGGTCAACGACGCCGTCAACGACCTTAATCAAGGACGTATACCGGGTGGTAGGGGCATCCTGATCCCGGAGGGCGCCGCAGCCTGACTGCTGTTTTTAGCCAGGAGAGACGACGGTCCGGACCTTACGAGGTCCGGGCCGTTCTAACAAAGAGCATAGAAGGAGACAAATGGTGAAACTCAAGCCAAAGGAAAGCGACCTTTGGTAAAGCCTGTGGAACAGGAGTCTGAGACAGCCTCGGGTATCATATTACCCGAAACGGCCAAAGGAAAGCCGCAGACCGCGCAGGTCGTGGCAATCGGTGATTCAGAGGAGGTGGGGGTAAGCGAAGGTGATGTGGTGGTCTTCGCCAAGTACTCCGGCACCAGGATCAGGCTAGAAGATGAAGACTATCTAATCTTGAATTCCGACGATCTCCTTGGGGTCGTCGAACAGTAGCGTTCGACTAAAGAAGTCAAAGCAAGCCATAGTCTTGTAGAGGAGGTTTTCAGAGTGCCGAAGAGTTAAGGTCCGATACTGATGCGCGCCGGGCGCTTGAGTCGGGCGTGAACAAGCTTGCAAATGCGGTGAGGGTGACGCTCGGACCCAAGGGCCAGTATGTAGTCTTGCACAAGCCGCTCATCTCGCCGACCATTACCAACGACGGCGTGACCATCGCGCAGGAGATCGAGCTCAAGGACGTCTTCGAGAACCAGGGCGCGCAGCTGGTCTTGGAGGTCGCCACGAAAACCAACGACGTAGCGGGCGACGGGACGACCACGGCGCTAGTTCTTGCCCAGAGCATCGTGCACGAGGGCCTCAAGAACGTAACCGCTGGAGCAAACCCGGTCATCCTGAAGGGAGGTATCGAGAAGGCCGTCGAGGTTGCCGTTGATACCATAAAGGCTCAGGCACAAGAGATCTCTAGCACAGACGAGGTTACCCGGGTAGGCGCCATCAGTGCGCGCTCGGAGGAGATCGGCCGCATCATCGCCGAGGCTATCGACAAAGTCGGCAAGGATGGAGTGGTCAACGTTGAGGAGGGCCAGACCCTCGGGATGGAGCTGGAGTTTACCGAGGGGATGCAGTTCGATAAGGGCTACGTCTCCCCGTACTTCGTCACGGATCAGGAGCGCATGGAGGCAGTCCTCGACGACCCCTACATTCTGATCGCCAGCCAAAAGATCAGCAACCTCCAGGACCTGTTGCCGGTCCTAAACCAGATCACGCAGAGCAACCGCCCTCTTCTGATCATCTCGGATGACCTTGAGGGCGAGGCTCTTGCCGCCCTGATCGTCAACAAGATGTGCAGCACGTTAAACGTGGCGGCGACAAGGGCTCCGCTCTTTGGAGATCGGCGCAAGTGGATGATGGAGAACATCGCTATTCTCACCGGCGGCGAAGTTATCACCAAGGAGATGGGCCTGAGACTCGAGAACACCCGGCTAAACCAGTTCGGGCGCGCCCGCAAGGTCGTCGTCACCAAGGACGGCACTACGATTATAGACGGCGCTGGCGACCTTGAGAAGATTCAGGGCCGAATCAGCCAGATCAAGGCCGAGCTCGAGCTCACCACCTCGGACTACGATCGGGAGAAGCTGCAGGAACGGATGGCCAAGCTGGCGGGAGGCGTCGCCGTTATAAAGGTCGGCGCGGCGACGGAAACGGAGCTCAGGGAGAGGAAGCACAGAGCAGAAGATGCCCTTAGCGCAACCCGGGCGGCCTTGGAGGAGGGCATCGTGCCCGGTGGGGGCGTGGCTCTCCTGCATGCTCAGGCTCCGGTCGCTGACCTGCTTGACTCCCTCGATGGAGACGAGAGGACTGGGGCGAGGATCGTCCACCGAGCTTTGGAGGAGCCGATCCGCCAGATAGCGGTCAGCGCGGGGGCCGACGGCTCCATCGTTGTAGACAAGGTACGCTCGCAGCCCGGATCGGTCGGCTTCAACGCCCTGACCGGCGAATACGAAGATCTCGTTCAGGCTGGCGTCGTCGACCCGGCGATGGTCACCAGAAGCGCCTTGCAGAACGCGGCTTCCATCGGTAGCCTCATCGTCACCACCGAAGTGATCGTCGCCGAGCCCGAGGAGAGGCAGGGCGCGGCAGCGGTGAGCAGAGCCGGTCACAATATGGACCTGATGTAAGGTCCTTTAAGCAGCTTCCATAGACGGCGCTCTTTCGTGGGGCGTCGTCATCTTGCTCCGTCGGCGGATTCGTAACGAGTACTAGCCACCCCAAACCAGACGAGCCTCTCCGGGACAACCGAAAGAAGGGAGCAGCGCCACGGGAGCCAAATAGTATAGCCGCGCCCACGTATTACGGTGAGAACGTCTAACGACTCGGCGGAGGATTACCAGGTTCTTCCGAAGGGCCGGACTTGGCTACGCCCCTGCTCCCTTACCCGGTGCCAAACACATGAGTAGCATCGGGTAAGGGAGCAGGGGCCCTTACGCGTTCTTTACGGCCTCGGTGACCTCTTCAAGACCCTGCTTGGCGTCGGTGAAGAGCATCATGGTCTTGTCGGTATCGTAGAACAAGGGGTTGTCCACACCGGCGAAGCCGGGGCTCAGGGAGCGCTTGATAAAGATAACCCTCTTCGCGTTCTCGACTTTCAGGATGGGCATACCACTAATCGGGCTGTCCTTCTCCTCGTCGTTGGCGGCTGGGTTCACGACGTCGTTCGCGCCGACGATTACGACGGCATCTGTCTCTTCGAACTCAGGGTTTATGTCCTCGAGGTCGTAGAGTTTCGCGTAGGGTACGCCGGCTTCTGTGAGGAGGACGTTCATGTGCCCGGGCATACGCCCGGCGACCGGGTGTATGCCGAACAGGACCTCCTTGCCATCCGATTCGAGCGTCTCCATCAACTCGTGCATCGGACTCTGGGCCTGGGCGACGGCGAGCCCGTAGCCGGGCACTATGACGACCTTGTTTGCCTCCTCCTTGAGGTACGAGCCGACCTCCTCTGCGCTCACGTCGTTAACCTCTCGCTCTTCGTCGTCCTCATCCTGCTGGCTCCCCGCGGCGGCGATGCCGGCGAAGATGATCTTGCCTAATGGACGCCCGAGGGCGCTGCTCATCTGGCGCGTGAGGATAGTACCCGACGCCCCGACTAGCGTACCAGCGATGAGCAGGGAGTAGTTTTCGAGTACGAAACCCGAGGCCGCGGCTGCGAGACCGGTGAAGGCGTTCAAGAGCGAGATAACGATAGGCATGTCCGCCCCGCCTATGGGTATCACGAACAAGATGCCCAGGAGGAGCGAGACAGCTAGGAGGATGTATAGGGAGATGAGCGGCGAGAGGAACGGTATTCCTACAGCCTCCGCTAGCGCTCCGTCCAAAAAGACGTTCGCGCTCAACAGGAGGACGCCCAAGAAGATTAGAGCGTTCACTACCTGCTGCAACGGAAAGGCGACGGAGCCGGTGAAGGCGATCTCTTGAAGCTTGCTGAAGGCCACTATGCTTCCCGCGAAGCTTACCGCCCCGATAATGACCGTCAAGAGCCCCGCGCTCGCGGCAACCCAAGTCTCCGCCCGACCCTGATAGAACTCCGACAACGCTACCAGCGCTATGCATCCGCCGCCGACGCCGTTGAAGGCGGCGACCATCTGGGGCATACCCGTCATCGGCACCCTTTGTGCGGAGACCGCTCCGACTACCCCACCCAGAAGTACCCCGCCTCCGATTAGCAGCCAGACCGAGGTATCTACGATGTCGATAACCAGGAACGTTGCGGCGAGGGCGATGATCATCCCGAAGGCCGCTATCGTGTTCCCGGAACGGGCCGTCTCTGGCGTCCGCAGGCGCCTTATACCGACGACGAACAGTACGGCTGCTACTAGGTAGGCGAGAAACGTTACGACCTGCAAGGGCTATCCCTTTCTCTTCTTTACTCTTGGTTTCGGCGGTCGAAACATGCCGAGCATCCGGTTCGTCACCCAGAAGCCTCCGACCACGTTCATCGCCCCGAGAACCACGGCTATAAAGCCCACCACTAGGGTGAAGGCGTCGTTCGCAGTGGCTACCACTATGATCGCGCCTACCAGGACGATGCCGTGGATGGCGTTCGTCGCGCTCATGAGCGGCGTGTGCAGCATGTTCGGGACGCGCGAGATCAGCTCGAACCCTAGGAAAGCTGCTATGACGAAGATGGCCAGCTGCACGAGGAGCTCTTGCATTACTTCGCCTCGCTCTCTTTGGAGGCGTTCTCAAGCGCCTCACTTATGTCGTCGTGCCGGATCTCGCCGTCGTGGGCTATGCACATGGCTGCGATGATCTCGTCTTCGAAGTCCAACTCTACCTGCGGGTCTTTCCCGTCGCTGTCCTCGTCGGACTTATCCTCGGTTATGTGCCCGATGAAGTTGTACATGTTTCGTGAGTATAGCTGGCTGGCGTGGATCGGAAGCCGGCTCGGCAGGTTGACCACCCCTACTACCTTCACGTTCTCATGCTCGACGGTCTCCCCGGCCTCCGTAAGCTCGCAGTTGCCGCCGCTCTCGGCCGCCAGATCCACGATAACAGACCCCGGCTTCATGCTCTCGACCATCTCCGTGGAGACCAGCTTCGGGGCCTCCTTGCCGGGCACGAGCACCGTGGTGATGATCATGTCCATCTCCTTCACGCGCTCGCGGATGAGCTTCTGGTCCTCATCGAGCTTCTCCTGGGACCAGCCCTCTTCTTCCTCCTCATCTTCATCATCCTCGGCGTCGTCCTCTTCGCCCTCCACTATGTATTCGTCTCTCGACGGTTCAGCGAAGGAGTAGAACCCCAAAGAAGACATCAGCTTGGCGAAGCCCTTGGGTTCGTACTCTTCGAACCCGTCTTCCTCTTCTTCGTCTTCCTTCTCGTCATCGGAGTCTATAAACGTGGCGCCTAGAGACTGCGCCTGATCTTTGGTCTCGGGACGTATGTCGTAGGCGAATACCTCGGCCCCGAGCCTGTCCATGGTGGACATAGCCTGCAGCCCCGCGACCGCCACGCCCAATACCAAGACGTTAGCCGCCTTCGTGGTTCCGGCGGCCGTGGTGAGCATGGGGACGTACTTGCCCAACGTATCAGCCCCTATAAGCGCGCACTTGTAGCCCGCGATGGAGCCCATGGAACTGAGAGCGTCCATCGCCTGCGCCACGCTCGTGCGGGGGACAGCCTCGTTCGAGAAGACGGTGACCCCGGCCTCGGCGAGCGACTTCACTTCCTGCGGGAACATTGGACCGTTGATGAAGCACACGAGAACCTGGCCCTCGTGCATGTGGCCGATCTCTTCGTCGGTCGGCTTCGCTACCTTGACGATAACGTCGGCCTCGCCGTAGACCTCACTGGCCTCCTGGACTATCTTAGCCCCAGCATCCTCGTAATTCTCGTCGGTGTTGTAGTTTCGGCCCGCTCCGCTCTCGACGAGCACCTCGAAGCCATCCTTGATGAGCTTGCCCACGGTCTCGGGCACGAGGCCAACCCGCTCTTCACCCTCTGCTACCTCTTTAGGTACCCCTACTTTCACATGATCTCCTTAGGCACCCCTGCCTGCACGACTACGATTCTTACTTATATACTGTGAGCGTATATTACGTGAAACAACTCCCGCTTGCGCGGCTGTAACAAATCAGTGATCTTAATGTAACCTGTTAGTCGCCTCCGCAGCTTAAACTATGTTCGTTATCGGCGTGACTCGGATTGGATAGAAAGGTGACGATGATGAAGAGGTACCGGGCGAGAGGGTACCGGCAATACCACAGGAAGCAGCAATCGCGCTCGTGGTTTGGTTCGATGCTTTCTTGGCTGCTTATAGCCGCGGGCCTGGCCCTCGTTGTTTACTTCATCCTCGGCGCCACGCCGTTTCTAAGGGCCGCTTTCCCGCCTTCCGGCGGCGACGAGCCGACCGCCGTCACGGATACCTCACTAAAGTTAACCGTGCCGAAGATGGATCGGGTACAGGATCTGACCGTCTACACCGGTCCCGGTGATGACGAGTCTGCCCTGGAGAAGGGCGCTCTACATCTTCAGAATACAGGCTTCCCCTGGGATCAGGGGTCGAACGTCTATATCGCCGGACATCGGCTCGGCTACCTAGGCACGGACAGCTACCTGGTCTTCTGGGACCTCGATAAGCTAGCTCAAGGTGACGAGATGTTCCTGACCGACGGCGACGGCACTCGCTACACTTATAGGGTATTCGAAACCTTTGTGGTTGGTCCCTCAGATTATCAGGTCACCCAACCGATCCCGGGCAAGAACGTCCTCAGCCTCCAGACTTGCACTCTCCCCGACTACACCGACAGGCTCGTAGTCCAGGCAGAGCTGATGGATGTCTCCGCCTAAGAAGCGCCGCTACTTTCTGGCTTTGCGGGTCCGACGCCCTGCCGCTAGACGTTCGACAGGCTCGCCCTGCTTGAGGTGCTGTCCTACTACCTCCTGAGCTTCGTCCTCGTCAAGACCGGTGTACCAGGTTCCCTTGGGGTCTGTCCCGTCGTAGACGATGACGTTGGGGCCGTGCTTGCAGAGGCCGAGACAATCCACAGCGTCTACGCGAACCTCGCTCAACATGCCCTCCGAGCGGATCTCATCCTTAAGGGCCTTCCTCGTGTCCTTCGCGCCGCGCTTCTTGCAATCGCCGCCCGTGCACACGAGCACGTGTGACTCGTAGTCTCGTACCTTCGCCTTGGGCCTCTCCTTTACGCCGACGGCGCTGGCCGACACGGCGCGGAGCTTCTCCTTGAGCTTCTTTCCCTTCTTGGCGATAGCTGCCTCCGTTTGGCCCTCCGTCCTCAAGGGACGGTTACCATCTCTTGTTGAGAATCATTCCCAAGACCCTTATACCATGTTTTAGGCGGGAGCTGTATGATTTGTTCGTGGAGGTTGAGCCTAGGACGGGAGGACGGTTGGGGGCGAAGTATTCGAGGTCGAGGCGCCGGCTGGAGGATGTTTGAGTACGCCTGCGGTCATAGACGTAGGCTCGAACACCATCCACCTGCTCGTCGGGGAGGTCGACGACGGCGCGGTAATGCCGATCACGGGAGAGAAGATCTCGGCTCGGCTCGGGTCCGGGGTAGACGAGACCGGCAGGATCGAGGACGCCAGAATCCCTATCGCGGCCGAGGCTATAACGCTCTTCGCGCGGCTTGCGGCCCTGCACGGCGCGTCCGAGCCTGCGGTGCTCGCGACTAGCGCGGTGCGAGACGCGGAGAACGGCCCGGAGCTTATAGAGGAGGTGCGTAAGAGGGCGGGCCTGAAGATACGTCTGATCTCCGGTGAGGAGGAGGCTATGCTAGGCTTCCGCGGGGCGGTCTCGGCTCTAGGGCCGGACTTCTCTTGGGAGAATCCTGCGCTCGTCGTGGATCTCGGGGGCGGGTCGGCACAGTTTATACTCGGCGATGCCGCAAGCGGTCCACAGAGGCAGGTCTCCCTTCCGCTCGGCTCCAACCGTACTACCGAGCGCTTTCTCCGACACGACCCACCAGAGTACTCTGAGTTAAAGGCCCTTCGCGAGGCTGTGTTTCGGGTACTTCCGGATTGGGAGATCTCCGAAGGGACGGCGGTCGTAGCGATAGGTGGCTCCGCCCGAACTATCACGAAGCTTACAAGCGATCTTATGACCGTCGAACGTTTGACGGAGCTCGCGGAGGAGATATCCTGGAGGCCATCGGCTATGCTCGCTCGGGAGGAGGGGCTGGCGCCGGAGCGGGCGCGCGTGATGCCCGCGGCGATCACTACGCTCTCGGCTGTGCTGGAGCATTTCGGAGGAGAGCGACTCACCGTGGCGCGCGGCGGGATACGAGAGGGTGCGATCCTTACGATGGCCGAAGGGGCGTTGAACGGAGGAGATCCAAACAAAGGAACTTAGTATGGATACCGTACAGAAGATAAACCTGTCGGACCCGTCGCTTTATATAAACCGGGAGCTTTCCTGGCTCGGCTTCAACGAGCGGGTGCTGGCGCAGGCAAAGGACGAGAGACACCCGTTGTTGGAGAGGATGCGCTTCGTCGCGATCTCGGAGACCAACCTAGACGAGTTCTTTATGATCCGGGTCTCGGGCTTGCAGCAGCAGGTCGCCGCCGAGTTGCCGAACCCGGTCCCGGACGGGATGACCCCCGAGGAGCAACTTCACCGCATCTACGACCACACCGGGTGCTTCTTCGCCGACCAGCGGGCTGTGCTGGAGGAGAAGCTACTGCCCGCGCTCAAAAAAGAAGGCATCGAGATCCTCTCCCACGAGGACCTTCCGAAGAGGGAGCAGCGAGAGCTCCGGGAGCAGTTCGCCCGGGACATCCTGCCGATTCTGACACCGCTCGCCGTAGACCCGGCTCACCCTTTCCCGCACATCTCTAACCTCTCGCTAAACCTGCTTGTGGTGATCCGGGATGCCGACAGGGAAGTCATGGCGCGCATAAAGGTGCCCACCACGATCAAGCGCTTTATGAAGGTCCCCCCCGACGCGGAGCCGGAGGAGGAGCTGGCCCCGGGTACGCACGAAAGGATAAAGCTGGTCAGGGTCGAGGAGGTGATCGCCGCGAACCTAGACGAACTCTTCCCGGGCAAGGAGATCCTGGCGTGCTACGTCTTTCAGGTGACGCGCAACGCGGACCTCGTGATCGAGGAGGACGAGGCCTCGGATCTCTTACAGGCGATTGAAGACGAGCTGGAGGGACGCTGGTTCGGTCAAAGCGTACGGCTGATGCTGACGGACGCAATGCCCGTAGAGCTGCGCGAGTGGCTGGCGGAGCACCTGAAGATAAACCCGGATTCGGTTTACGCTGTCCCGGAGCCCCTGGGCCTGGGAGACTTCGAGGAGCTGACGCACCTGGATAGGGGGGATCTTCTCTACCCGCCTCTCACGCCGCGCGTACCGCCCGAGTTCCGGGGTTCGGGTTCGATCTTCTCGGCGATCCGGCAGGGAGACATCCTGCTCTATCATCCCTACGACTCGTTCAGCCCAGTCGTGGAGTTCGTTCGAGCAGCGGCCGCCGATCCGGGGGTGTTGGCGATCAAACAGACCCTCTACCGGACCGGATCCAACTCACCCATAGTTGAGGCGCTCTCTGGGGCGCGCGACGAGCAGACGCAGGTCGCCGTGCTCGTGGAACTGAAGGCGCGCTTCGACGAAGAGCCGAACATCGTCTGGGCGCGGCAGTTGGAGGCCCGGGGAGTACACGTCGCCTATGGCATCGTGAGCCTGAAGACGCACGCCAAGATGTGCCTCGTCGTCCGGAGGGAGGGCTCGGGGCTGAGGCGCTACGTTCACCTGGGCACCGGCAACTACAATCCCGGCACCGCCCGCATCTACACGGACTTCTCGTACTTCACCGACGACGAGAGCCTGGGTGAGGACGGCACGGACCTCTTCAACTACCTGACCGGGTACTCCGAGCAGGAGGAGTACCACGAGTTGCTTGTCGCCCCCCTGACAATGCGCGACAAGTTCGTGGGGCTCATACGGGAGCAGGCCAAGCTGGCCGGAGAGGGAGAGCCCGCGCGCATCTCGTGCAAGATGAACTCGTTGACGGACCCAAGGATCATCGAAGAGTTCTACCTTGCCTCGCAGGCCGGGGTGAAGATAGAGCTGATAATACGCGGGATCTGCTGCCTCAAGCCGTGTATAGAAGGGATCAGCGAGAATATCCGGGTGGTCTCGCTGGTGGGACGCTTCCTGGAGCACGCGCGGGCCTTCGCCTTTGGTGAAGGGAATGGCGAGAAGATCTATATCGGCAGCGCCGACCTTATGCAGCGCAACCTGGACCGGCGCGTGGAGACTCTCTTCCCCCTGCGCGAGGCCCAGCATCGCCAAAAGGTCCGTCGTCTCCTCGATCTCCAGCTCGCGGACACCGCGAACGCCTGGGAGTTGAACGCCGACGGCTCCTATACTCGCCTCTGCCCGGGAGAAGGAGATAAATCCCTCGACAGCCAAGCTCTGCTCGTTGAAGAGCCCTTCTAACGCAGTCCTAGAGTATATCGTCCACGTTTGCTGGAGCATGTAAGGCTCGCGGAGGGCTGGCCTTACATGCTCCAGAACCGCCCCACGAGTCTCTGCGATAACGTCCCACGAGTGAGGAGTCGGTGGTCTTCGTCGCGCTCGAAAGCGAGACAGCGGTGGACTTTGCGCAGCGCTACCCGCTTTTCTTGTACGTCTCGGCGCGTAATCTATGAGCCTGAACTACTACCCATTTGTAACCCTGAGGCGCGGGGGCGCAGCTCTCGGGAGGCTCTGTTCGAGGAGGCTCGCAGGTGCGCTACGCAGACCGGGGCATATGGGCTCACGCTAGCGGTGTTTGTACCCAACCTTCTCGCGCAGCGCCCCTACTAGAGGAAAGTCTGAGACTCTCTACAACTATTATCTAGATATACTACCGAGGTTCGTTGGGGTAGAGCCGACTCTAGAAGTGTAGCTACAGTTACGATGTTAGAATGAGCATCCTATTCGTGTCGAAATCTGGTGAGGTATCTATGGAGGAGCAGGCCACAGAGCAAGAAGAAACTCCAGGAGTGGCGCAGCTCGCCAAGGAGGCGGCAAGCAAGGAGCCATCCGGGGAGACGAAACGCAGTGCCGGACGCTCGTCCGGTGGGCGGCGGTCGAAGAAGCGGAATACCGGCACGGACCGGCAGGAGGTGGAGTGGCAGTACGACGTCTCCGGCGGGCTAGGTAGGGTTGAGGAGTGGCTCGGGGCGCGCGACCGCCTCTCCAGGGTCACTATCGTCGAGGGTGAAAGGCGGGATCTGACTGATACCTACTACGATACCGTGGACTGGCGTATCTATCGGGCGGGTTACGCTCTTCGCGTCCGTGAGGAGAAGGACGGCGCCGAAGCCACTTTGAAGTCGCTGGTCTCCGCGGATAGCACCTCGGGCGAGGCCCGGCGTCGCGAGGTCTCTGAGAAGTTGGGGAAGGAAGGCGTCGAGTCTCTCCGGAACTCCAAGGGCCCCGTTGGCAGGCTCTTCCAGGCCTTTGCCGGCGCCCGCGAATTGCGTCCGGTATTCACGGTCAGCACCCGCCGCCAGACGTTCGACCTCGTTTTCGAAGGTGTGATCGGAGAGCCGGTAGATGGGCAAGCCGACGGGCAGGGTGAGGATATAGTCGTGGACGTGGCGGGGGATATCCGCGAACGCGAAGCGGCGGACGGGGAGGCGAACGGGTCCGGTACGCGCGTCGGGGAGGTCGCGCTAGATTCGTCGGAGATACTGCTCGGGGAGGCTGAGGAGCCGGCGCGCCTCTCGCGTGTTGAGGTTGAGGTAGAAGGTGAGCCGCATTCGGGTGTCGAGGCGTTCGTCTCGGAGATGCGGGAGGCGCTCGGTCTCAAGCCGGCCAGGGTCTCCAAGTACGGGGCCGGACTCTTCGCGACAGGCCAGAGTCCGGAGGCGGACTCCGACCTCGGCCCGACCCGCATAGATGCCTCGCTCTTTTTAGGCGAGCTCGCCTTCGCGGTGCTGCGGCGTCAGTTCGCGACGATGCGGGCGCACGAGGCAGGGTCCCGCCTCGGCGACGACCCCGAGGAAGTTCACGACATGCGGGTGGCGACGCGCCGGATGCGCGCCGCGATCAAGCTCTTCCAGGATGCCTTGCCCGAGCGAGCGCGCTGGGTCCGGGATGAGTTGAAGTGGGCCGCGGGAGTCCTGGGTGACGTGAGAGACCTCGACGTACAACTTGAGCAGATCGAGGAGTGGTCCGAAGGGGCCGATGATGAAGCTCGTGAGGCGCTTTCGAGGACCGGTAAGGCTCTGGAGAGGCAGCGCGAGGAGGCGCGGGGGCGTCTGCTCGAAGCTCTCGACTCGGCCCGCTACGAGCGCCTAGAATCCTCTTTCGCGGACATGCTGAAGTTGGGTCCTACCCGCGAGACCACACCTGGCAGCGGCTCGGACCCGCGTTCAAAGGCGGACGAGCCGGTCCTCTCCGCGGGCCCCGACCTCCTCTCCCGCCGTTACCGCAAGTGGCGTAAGCTCGCCGACCGGATCGACGAAGGCTCGGACCCCGAGGACTTCCACGAGCTTCGCAAGGAGGGGAAGCGCCTGCGCTACGCCCTGGAGTTCTTCTCTCAGGTCTACGGCGAAGAGACGACTACCAAGCTGGTCAGACCGCTCAAGGCCCTCCAAGATGATCTGGGGAGGCATCAGGATGCCATCGTAGCCGCCGAACGGCTACGCGAGCTCGCCACCACGGGCGGCCATAGGTTCCCGACGCGTGCGGCGTTCGTGATGGGCCTCTATGCCCAGAGTAATCTACAGGAGTCAGCGGAGGTGAGGAAGAACCTTCGCGGGACCAAAGCCTACCGCGCCGTCGCCGGCGGCAAGGCGTGGAAGGGCTTCGAGAAGGAGATGAAGAAGGCGCGACGCTCCTCGCCTGCCGAGACGGACGCCGGCAAGAAGAAAAAGAAGAAGTAGCGGCGGGAAGCCTGGGGGTGGAACTCTACGTAGTACGGCACGCGATGGCTTACAGGCGGGACGCGGATCTCTGGCCGGACGACTCCAAACGTCCCCTCACCCCCGAGGGTGAGGAGCGGTTCCGGCGCGCCGCCAAGGACATTCTGCGACTCGTGCCCGAGGTGGATCTAGTCCTGACCAGCCCTTTCGTAAGGGCTTGGCGGACGGCGGAGATTCTGGAACGGCAGGGCTGGCCCGCGCCCGTTCCGTGCGAGGAGTTGGAGCCTGACTACCCGCCGCCTCACAAGGTGGTGGGCGCGTTGGCGGACCAGGCCGAGGCGGGGTCGGTCGCGGTCGTCGGGCACAGGCCAGGTTTGCACGAGCTCGTCTCGTACCTCCTGACCGGTGACGCGGAGAGCGCGGACATCCAGATCAAGAAAGGCGGTATCGCCCGCCTCCAGCTCGAAGGCTACCCCGAGCCAGGCTCAGCTTCCTTGCGCTGGCTCCTCACCCCGAAGATCCTGCGCGCCGTGTGCGCCGAACCGCCACGGGTCTCAGAGGGATGAAGCTCTCCAAGAGATTGTTTGTGAACGCGGCCTGGGCCGGAGGGTAGACGAGTATGCTCGTTCATATAGTCGCGGATTACGGCCAGGGAGACCTCGCGTTCGCCGAGGTCGTTCAGCGCATAAAGCTACACTTGCCGGACGCCGAGCCGGTCCTGACGCCTGTGCCACCCTTCTCTACGCTCGCGGCCGGGTTCTGCGTGGCGCAGCTCGGGCTGAACCCGGCGCCGCCCGGCACCATCATCTACCACAACGTAGCACCGCGTGAGGATGACGAGGAGGCGCGCACCGGGAACGAGGGAGAACGCCTCGCGTTCGCGCTTCTGCCGACGGGCGTGCGCGTCGTGGGGGTGAACGCCGGGTACGCTTTCTCGTTCGTGTGCGATGCTGCCGAGGAGCTACGATGGGCCTCCGTCGACGCGGAGGGCTCGCAGTTCCGCTCGCGCGACCTCTTCCCCAGAGCAGCCGCCGGTATTGCCTCCGGCCGCCCCGATTCTTTAGCCGAAGAGTTGAAGCTTTCGAACGTGCCGGAGGTGCCTGTAAGCCGGGTCGCCTACGTGGACGGATACGGCAACGTGAAGACGACTATCAGGAGCGGGGCGGGCAATCTCCCGTCCGGCTCGGTTGCGCGAGTCCGGATCGGGGACGCTCAAGTCGAAGCACGCGTGAGCGACGGCAGCTTCGAGGTTGAAGAAGGAAACCTGGCCTTCGCGCCAGGCAGCAGCGGTTGGACGGCGCAGGGTAGAGAGATAGCGTGGATCGAACTCTTCCTGCGCGGCGGTAGCGCCTGGGAGGAGTTCGGCCGTCCCCCGGTCGGCTCGAAGTTAGAGGTAGAAGCCGGCGGGTAGACCGCGGCCCGTCCTACCGCCTCTTCCGACGCCTCTTTTTTGGTGCGCTGGGGACCAGCGAGAAGGTAGATGAGGTTCGCATAGCGGGCAGCATTGGCGCCGCCTTTGTAGTCGTCCTGACCCTTACTTTACCCGAGGGCGTAATGGTCGTACTCGTCTTGATGCGCATCTTTCCTCTCAAGCAGATAGTTGCTCTCTGGAGCGAGTCTATCAGGCGTTCGAGGGTTGCCGCGAGACGGTAACTTGCGGATACTCTTCGCGGAGAGAACGGAGGTAACATCAAGCTCGATGCGCACTTCAGTTATGTGAAGGAGAGCCTTTTGTGGAACGTGCTCGAGCAAGCTCGCTGCTAATGTCATCAGGCATGCTGCTCGCGTTGGAGGTTGAAACCCGAACCTACTCGCCCTCCGCCGGATACGAATTCTCCCCAGGAGACCGATGACCGGCATGTATCCTCTCCCCCGAGAGCTGGCCCGCCATGCACGGGACGCTGCTTTTAACCCCGACGAACTGCGTAGAGCCTGCTGCGCAGCGGGGGAGAGGCTCGGGCGGGAGGATGCGGGAGAGTCGCGGTTCCGCTCGGCGGCGGAGATGGTCGAGATGTGGCGGGGGCTTGACTTGCCGGCGTGGGTGGCGCCCTACGTTCTCCGGGATGCGCGGCTCGGATACCTGGCCGGTTATGCAGAGACGCTGGTCTCCGGCGGGCTGACGAAGAAACAGGTAGAAGAAGCGGCGCGGGCGCGCTGGGGCGAGGGCTGGCAGGAGAGGCTCGCGGCGGCCCGCAAGAAAGACGCCAAGGACTAAGACCTACCCCCTCGTGCTACCATCGGCCGTTGGAAGCATCGTTCGTAAGACGTGGAGGTGAGCCGTGGAGCTCAAGCTGTACAATCTAGGTAGATGACCTTACGCTCGGCGGACCAGGATGGTCCTGCACGAAAAAGGTGTGAGTTGCTGGATTCACAAACACTGCTGATCTCTTCGGGAAAGGCCGCTCCGCTTAGACTTAAGGAGCTATCGGGAGCGGAGAGCACTTCGAGGCGAAGCAGCGTGTAGAAATGCCGGCGTTCCTCGGTCGTTAAGGAGTCGAGGGCGTCGGGCGTCATCTTCTCGTAGTACTGAAGTATGGCGTCGCGGTCCGCTTCGAGTTCGGCTATGCTCTCCTCGTGGTCTTTGAGGGCCTCTAGCTCTCTCTGCGCGGTTTTGCGGCCCCTTCCAGAGCGAGGAGCTTGGCGCGCAGTTCGTCGAGCGTGAGCAGACCTTCGGCCTGTTGGTCCTGGTAGGCGTTTCGCTTGCGATCCGCCTCGGCGAGCTTCTCTAGCCACGCCCTTGCTTCGCGTTCGGGGTCTCCTCCGCGCCTGGCCTTTCTCTTGTGCTCGATCATGGTCTCGAGGTCGGCGCGTAGCTGTTCGGGGTCTTTGAGAGCGTCCGAGATCAGTTCCCAGACTTGGGCTTCAAGCTCCTTCGCGTCGTGGTTCTTGCCGTGCTCGCATGCTTTGTATTGCCAACTAGTAGTAATAACGCTGTCCCGAGGACTTCTTTCTAAAGGAGTGCGGGGCCATCCGGCCTTGGCAGAGGGAGCACCGTAGGATGCCACCACCCGAAAGCTCCCAGAACCTGTGTCCGGAGGTGGAAGGGAGGCGGTTGTCCTTTATCGCCTCGCGCGCGGCCTCGACCAAGCCGCGCGAAGCGGGGGGAGCGTCGCCCAAAGACACGGGGACAGCAACCCACTCGGAGCGGGGACGGCGCACGGTTCTTGTTTGCTTCTTGTAGCGCTTGGTCCCGTTGCTGTCGATTGCGGCAACCTGTGTTGTGTATGACCGGGCCTTGTTAAACCACGCGACACCGTAGAGCCCGTTCGCATCTAGCAGCGTGAGCACGTCAGGCGAGAGCAGGCCCTCGTCGACGAGGGCCTGAAGCTCCTCGAAGGCGTGGGGCTTGAAGAGATCGTCTCTGATAATGCAGTCGCGGATGAACGTCACGCCC